>CAYVKB010000027.1:0-29537 GCA_964451985.1 uncultured Fimbriimonadales bacterium
CGCAAGCGGGGGGAACCTCAAGGAGGGGGGTTATGAATTGGTAAACCCCCTCCGTAGGTTCCCCCTACTGCGTAGGGGGAACCGGGTGGGGGCTTGTTCGGTTCCCCCCGCTTGCGGGGGGAACCTGAAGGAGGGGGGTTATGAATTGGTAAACCCCCTCCGTAGGTTCCCCCTACGCAGTAGGGGGAACCGGGTAGGCGGTGGGGAATCGTTAAGACTACAGTAGCATTCGTCGCGGTAGTGGAAGTGGTAAAGGCGTAGAGCGTGGGTTAATGTTTCTTTTTGAGAATCGATACCAGCAACCAGACGCCCAGCACCGTTGCGCCGATAAAGCCGATAATCGTGAGCGTGGTTCCGAACGGAATTTCGCGTGTGGCGGGCAAGAGCAGCGCCAACCCCACTATGAATGCTGCCACCAGGATGCTTAACGACAGGCGCGTAATCATCGCGTCCAGCCGATCGAGGGTTTCCTGCGTTGCGCCGATGTGCGCCTCCACAGGAACCTTGCCGCGCTCCACGCTCTGTAGCCACTGCATCAGCATCGCGGGCATCTCGCGCAGCAGATATCGCCAAGTATCTACCTGCTCCACCACATCCTGCATGCTCAGCGTCGGCAGCCAAGCCGTTTTGCTTAGCTGACGCACAAACGGCTTGGACACTTCAAACAGGTCATAGTCGGGGTCTAATTGCCTGCCAATCCCTTCCAGCATCGCGAGCGTTTTGCCCACCAGCCACAGATTGCTGGGTAGGCGCAGGTGATAGTGCCGACACAGCTCGGTTAAGTCGTTCCAGAACTCGGTGAAGTGGCTCTCTTTGAGGGTGCGCCCGCGATATTTGTTGATGATGCGCTCGGCGGCGCGGGCGAGTTTCTGGCGGTCGGTGAAGCGGGTGAACGCGCCCATCCGCGCGAACACATTCAAAATCGCGTGGGCATCCATCCGCACAATCGCGATGTAGAGGCGCGTGAGGTTCAGGCGATCGTCCTCGTTTAGCACGCCCACCATGCCGAAATCCAGCGCACCGATACGCCCGTCCGGTAGGATGAGGTAGTTGCCCGGATGCGGGTCGGCGTGGAAGAAGCCGTCTTCCAGCACCTCCTGAATGATGAGTCGCGAGGCGCGCAGGGCGATTTCGCAGGTGTCGTGCCCAGCGGCGCGCAGGGCGTCCACCTCGTCTACCTTGATGCCCTCCAGTCGTTCCATCACCAGCAGTCGCTCAGTACAGTAGTCTGGGTAGAATTGTGGGATATGCACCTCGTGGACATCTGCGAAGTTGCGGCGGAACTGCTCGGCGTTGCGCATCTCACGGCGGTAGTCCAGCTCGTTCAGCAGGGTGAAAGCGAAATCTTCGGCGACGGTTTCGGGGTCGTACAGTTCACCGAGCTGCGTGCGTTGCGCCAGCCCCGCAAGGTCGTACAGGATGTCTAAATCCAGCTCCACCACCTCACGGATGTTGGGGCGTTGCACCTTTACGGCAACGGGGGTTCCATCGTGCAGTTCGGCAGCGTAGACTTGTGAGAGTGACGCCGCGCCGATGGGCTGCGGGTCGATGTACGCGAACACCTCCTCAAGCGGGCGCCCGAGTTCACGCTCAATCGCGGGACGCATCACCTCCCACGGCTCGGCGGGTACATTGTCCTGGAGTTTGCGCAGCTCCTCGATAAACGGCTCGGGTAGTAGGTCAGAGCGGGTGCTGAGAATCTGCCCGAGCTTGACGAAGGTAGGTCCCAGCTCCTCCATCGCGGTGCGCAGGTGCTGCGCAGGCGATTCCAACGGCTCGGCAGGAGTGCGCAGCTCGCCTTTGCCCAGTGAGAGGCGTCGGTGAACGCTGAGATATTCCAGCGCGCTGCCGAAGCCGTGCCGTGCCAGCACGCTTACCACTTCTCGGTAGCGTTGCAGGCTGCGCACGCGCCGCGTGATGGGGCGCATTGATTACTCCTGTGGGGTGCTCTCCAGCTTCTGTAAGATGGTGTCGAGTTTTTTCTCGACCGCCTTCATATCGGCGTGAGTGGGCAGCTGGAGTTCTTTGAGAACTTCCTGCACTTCCTCTCGGATGAGTCTGCGCAAAGCATGGCGCTCCTTCTCGCCCCGCTTGAGTAGTTGCTCGACCATCTCACCTGCCTCTTCGCGCTGCGCCTGCCCGCGTTTGACCATTTCATCTACGATGTTCTGTGCCGTCTCACGGGTCAGCGATACTGCGCCAAGCCCTATCAGCATGCTCTGTTCCACTAATTCGCGTATCGATGCCATCGGTCGGTTCCCTCCACAGGGGATTATACCGAACCTGCACCTATAGCAGAACAGAAACCGCTGCCACACTCTCAGGCGTAATACACACCGCTTCTTGTAGCGTTGCCTGCGCCTGCAGGAGTTGGGCTTCGGTGCGGGCGTGGATGCGAAACACAGGTTCGCCTGCCTGCACCGCATCACCGACGGATTTGAGAACCTCGACCCCCACAGCAGGGTCTATGACGTCTTCTTTCTTCTGCCGACCCGCGCCGAGTTGCAGGCACGCAAGAGCGACCTGACGGGGTTGTACCTGTGCCACATAGCCTGCCTGAGGCGCAGGCATATCCACCACAAGGGGAGCCTGCGGCAGTATGTCCAAGTTCTCAGCCACACGGGGGTCACCGCCTTGCGCCTCCACCATTTGCTGGAACTTGCGCAGTGCGTCGCCTGACTGGAGCAGCCGCTCCGCCCGCGCCATGCCTGACTCCCAATAGGGCTCCAACCCGCACAACACTAACGCTCGCGCCGCGAGATGCAGAATCAGCTCACGGAATCGCGGGTGGGCGCACCCATCGGGGCGGAGTGTCTCGATGGCTTCGCGCACTTCTAAGGCGTTGCCGACGGCGTAGCCCAGCGGCTGGCTCATGTCGGTTAGCACGGCGTAGGTGCGTCTGCCCGCGCCTTCCCCGATGCGGATAAGCGTCTGCGCCAACGTTACGGCGCGTTCCCGAGTGGGCATAAATGCGCCCGCACCCACCTTCACATCGAGCAGAATGTGCTGCGCCCCACCCGCGAGCTTCTTGCTCATAATGCTCGCCGCGATGAGGGGAATGTTCTCCACTGTGGCAGTAGCATCGCGCAAAGCGTAGAGTAGTTTGTCTGCAGGCGCAAGGCTCGCCGACTGCCCCACCAGGCAGCAGCCGATTTGTTTCACCTGCGCAATTATCTCCTGTACTGGGAGTTCGGTGCGGTAGCCGGGGATGCTCTCCAGTTTGTCCACCGTGCCGCCTGTGAAGCCCAATCCGCGCCCCGACATCTTCGCGAGCGCTATCCCACCTGCCGCCAGCAGAGGGATTAGTACCAGGCTCGTCTTGTCGCCCACGCCCCCTGTGGAGTGCTTATCCAGCGTGGGCGCATCGATGCCCGAAAGGTCTAATTGCTCCCCTGATGCTGCCATAATCTCCGTGAGCGAGAGCGTCTCCGCGTCGGATAAGCCGTTTAGGTAGCACGCCATTAACCATGCAGCGACCTGATAATCGGGCACCTCGCCTCGCACATAGCCCATCACGATTTGCTCGATTTCTGCGCGGGACAGCTCCCCGCCGTCGCGCTTTTTGGCGATAATCAGCGGTATCACGGGTGAGAATATACCTGATAGCTAAGGCATCGCATCGTGGTGCCCCACGACGGACATCTGACGCCACGCACAAAGACGGAACATCAGTAGGGCACGGCGTCGCTGTGCCCTTACGCCTCGTTGCGCACGTGCACCACACGCTGCGGGAAAGGTATCTCAATACCGTGCTGTTGGAACTTTTCGTAAATCGCGAAGTTCAAGTCGCTAATCAGTTTGCCGCGTTTATGCACCAGCGTCGTACACCATACACGCAGTTCGAACTCCACCGCACTATCGCCGAAGCTCATTAGGCGCACCACGGGCGCAGGGTCGTCCAGCACATCAGGGTTCTCAGCAGCGACTTCCAGCAGTAGTCGCTCCACCTGACGCAGGTCGCTGCCATACGCCACGCCCACAGGGATTTTGAACCGCACACGCGGATCGTTCTGCGTCCAGTTCACTACAGGTTCGGCGATGAAGCGCGAGTTGGGAACAATCACGGTAATGTTGTCGTTGGTAATCACGGTGGTGGCGCGTGCACCAATCGCCGCCACGCGCCCGTCGATGTTGTCTACCTCCACACGGTCACCTTCCTTGATGGGGCGCTCTAGCAGAATAATAATCCCACTGATGAAGTTATTAGCGACATTCTGTAGCCCGAAGCCGATGCCGACGCCAATCGCGCCTGCCAGTACATTCAGTGCCGTGAGGTCAAGTCCTGTACTCTGGACGATGACGATGCCACCCAGAAACAGCACGGTGTAGCGCAGTAGTGAGCCAATCGCCTCCCGCGCGCCGATATCGAGGCTGGTGCGGGCAAGCAACCGCCGTGCGACGAGACGCTTGAGCCAGAGTGTAATGAGATAGAGCGCAGCGAAGCTGAAGAGCAGAGTTACCACGACCCCGACAGTCAGCCCATTCGCGCCGACGCGAAAAACCGGATAGTCCCACAGCTCGCGTAGCAGCTCCATCTACTTGCGAAAGACCCAGTTTTGCGCCTTGCGCAGGCGTTGCAGCACACGCGGCTTGCCCAGCACCTCAATCATCTCGAACAGGCTGGGACCTGTGGTGCGCCCGCTCAGCGCGATGCGCGTGGGATGGATTACCTCGCCGCCTTTCACGCCCAGCCACGCAATCACCTCGCGCGTTGCACGCTCAATCTCGGGTGCTGTGAACGGCTCCAACGCTTCGTAGCGGCGAATCAGCTCCTCCAGCATCTGCGGGATGTGCGGCTCGCCGTACCACTTGCGCACCGCCGCCTCGTCGACGGGATAATCGTCGGTGAAGAAGAAGTCCACCAAGCGCGGCGCATCGCTCAGCAACTTCATCTTTTCCTGCTCCAGCGGCAGCACCCGCTCCACGTACGCGCGGGTGGTGGCGTCCAGCTCCTGAGGAATCAGCCCCGCCTCCTGCAAGTAGGGAATGCAGAGCTCGATCAGTCGCTCTTTCGGCAACTGGCGGATGTAGTGCCCATTCATCCATAGCAACTTATCGTGATGGAACACGAACGGGTTGTCCGAGATGCGCTCGATGCTGAACAGTTGGAGAATCTCCTCGCGCGAGAGAATTTCACGGTCGTCGCCGGGGTTCCAGCCGCAGATGGCGAGGAAGTTGAACATCGTCTCTGGCAGGTAGCCTTGTCGGATGAACTCGGTGAACTCCACGGCGCCGTGCCGTTTAGAGAGTTTCTGTTTGTCCGCACCCAGCAGCAGGGGCAGATGCGCAAACTGGGGCGGTTCCCAACCCAGCGCCTTGTAGAGGTTCAAGTGGCGCGGCATGCTGGAGACCCACTCGTCGCCCCGCAACACATGCGTAATCTCCATCAGATGGTCGTCCACCACATTCGCGAGGTGATAGGTGGGGAAGCCATCCGATTTGAGCATCACGAAATCGTCGGTGAGTTTGTTCTGGAACACCGTGTGCCCGTGAATCAGGTCGTTGTATTCCGCCGTGCCTTCAAGGGGCATTTTGAAGCGGATGACATAGGGCAAGCCATCGTCTTCACGGGCTTTCACTTCGGCGGGCGTGAGTTTGCGGCAGCGGCGGTCGTACATGGTTTGCGCTGCGCCCTGTGCGCGTTGCTGCGCGCGCATCTGCTCCAGCTCCTCAGCGGTGCAGAAGCACTTGTACGCCTTGCCCTCTTCTACCAGCTGATGGGCGATGCGGTGATAAATTTCCAGCCGTTGCGATTGGTAATACGGCGCGTGCGGACCGCCGACTTCGGGTCCCTCATCCCACTCGAGTCCGAGCCAGCGCAGCGAGTTCAGTATCGCCTGCTCGGAGCCTTCCACATAGCGGTTGCGGTCGGTGTCTTCGATGCGCACGATGAACTTGCCGCCGTGATGGCGTGCGAACACCCAGTTGAACAGTGCCGTGCGAATGTTGCCCACGTGGGGCAGCCCCGTCGGACTGGGGGCATAGCGCACTCGTACCATTAAGCCGAGCCTCCTGTGCTAAGCATAGCGGAATTCTACCTGAAGGTGTCAGCTCATCGCGCGGCGGAACAGGATGATTGCGACAATCGCCATCGTCGCCGCCACACCGTAGAGGATGAGCACCGTTTGCCGCTGGGTTAGCCCGCGTGCCAGCAGTTGGTGGTGAATATGCTTTTTGTCGGGCTTGTGGATGGGCTGCCCGCTGAGGGCGCGCCGCACGACTGCCAGCCCTGCGTCCAGCAACGGCAGCCCAAACACCAGCACGGGGATAAAGATGGCGAACGCCGTGGCGGTTTTGAATGCGCCTATGACCGACAGCCCGCCCAGCATAAAGCCGAGAAACTGCGCACCGCCCGTGCCCATGAAGATTCGCGCGGGGTTGAAATTGTATCGCAGGAACCCGCCTGCTGCGCCTGCAATCGCCGCCGCCGTAATCGCAATCAGCCAGTTGGGGTACGGTTGGTCTAAGATGTCCGCCGCTTGTAATGCCATTAGTGCAAGGGCAAGTGCAGCGATTGTGCTCACGCCCGCCGCCAAGCCGTCCAGCCCGTCGATGGTGTCCATCGTCTTGCTAATGATAAAAATCCACGCGGCGGTGATGGGAATTGTCCACGCGCCCAGCGGTATCCACTGCGCCTCACTGAACTTGCCGCCAATCGGCGCGGCGAAACCCTCAATCTGCACGCCAAACAGTTGCACCAGCAGCCCTGCCAGCAGTAGCCCGCCCATCTGAATGAGTGCGGAGAACTGTTTCAGGTCGTCCAGCATGCCTACGATGAGTACACCTGTACCGATTAGCAACAAGCCGAGAAATTGCACCGCACGCTCCAAAAACACGGTATCGGACGGTGCAAGCATGTACAATCGCAACAGCCCCGCCAACATGCCCACCGCCACGCCAATATAAATCGCAAGCCCCCCCCAGCGCGGGGTGGGTTCCTTATGCACGCGCCGGGCGTCCGGCGTATCCATCGCGCCGAAGCGTATTGCCAACCGCCGTGCCCATGGGGTCAGCAAGTAGGCAGTCAGCAAAGACAGGATAAAGACCGCTGTAATCGTTTTCATCGCGCCGGTTTGAAAGGAGCCAAGTCGACTGTTGTAATTGTACCATCTTTATAGCGCAACAGATCCACGCCCGCTTCAGCGAACAGCTCCAGCGCGAACTCATCGGGGTAGTCGCCTTCGAACACCACGCGCTGGATCCCCGCGTTGATAATCATCTTTGCGCAGTGGTTGCAAGGCTGGCAGGTTACGTAAATCGTTGCACCGCGCGTGGAGACGCCGTTCAGTGCCGCTTGCAGGATGGCGTTCTGTTCGGCATGCAAGGCGCGGATGCAGTGCCCCGCCACGATGTGGCAGCCTACTTCCGTGCAGTGCGCCAGTCCAATCGGTGCGCCGTTGTAGCCTGTGGCTAAGATGCGCTTGTCCAACACAATCACCGCGCCCACGCTGCGGCGGGGGCAAGTCGCCCGTGTCGCCACCATGTGCGCGATCTGCATAAAATACTCGTCCCAACTGGGTCGGCTCATCAGCTAAGAGGATACCTGTTCAGGCGTCAGTTGTGGGAGAAGGTTATTTTCCGCAGATAATATCGTTTGCTTGGCGCAAGGCACGTTGCGGACGCGCCCCTTAATCTGACACCTGTGAGCATCCGCTACGCACCCAACGAAAAAGACGCAGGAGCCGCTCTTGCTATAGCGACTGCTTCCCGAGCGTGACGGGCAGCGTGAGTCGCTGCCCCTCGCGCAACACGGTAATCACCACACGCTGATTGGGCTGCACGAAATAGAGTTCGCGAGTGAGGTCGGACGCGGTGCGGATGGCTTTCTCGCCGAACTGTACAATCACATCGCCGACCAGGATGCCTGCTTGCTGTGCGGGGCTGCCTTGTGCCACACGCCGTACCACCACGCCTGTAGGCAGACCTTGATAGTCTACGCCTAGCCAAGTGTGTTCCGCGCGCCCTTTCGTGCGCAGGTCATTCACTACGCGCTGGGCGATTTCGGCAGGTACAGCGAACCCAACCACGCCAACAGGAGCAACAGGTGCACCCTCGACTGATGCCAACTCACCCACCATCACGCCAATCACATGCCCTTGCGAATCGAGCAGCGGCGCACCCGGCTCGCCTGCACCTACCGTGCCGTTGAACTGCAGCAGTAGCACCACGCGCCCGTTATCGCGCCGCACACCTACACGCTCCTTACCGCCCAGCGTGCCGACAGTCACGCTGCCTTCCAAGCCGCTACGGTTGCCAATCAAGATAGTGGTTGCGCCCAGCGGGATGCGTTCCGAGTCGCCCCAGCGCAGAGCTGTCAGTCCCTGTGCTTTCTCCAGACGCAGCAGCGCGATGCCTGTGATGTTGTCTACCCCTACCACCCCCGCACGGATCGACTCGCCATTAGTGAGATAGACCACTACTTGCGGTTGGGTTCGCACGCCCTCCGCCGAGCAGACCACCAGCCCTGAAGCGTCGATAATAAAACCGCTACTGCGCATGTTGCGTCCTGCGATTCGCGCCTCAACGGTCACCACCGCTGGCAGCGCACGTTCCACGACACGGCTCACCTCCGCATCCGCACGCTGCAAGACAGAGAGCTGTTGCGCCCCCGCAAGAGCCATCCCCAAACCAAAGCTAAAAAGAGCCAACCATCGCATTTTCGTTCGCCCCCTCCGAGGAAGAGTTTCCATAATTGAATGGCAAGTAGTGTACCTCTGCGCCCTCACTCACGCGGAACTGGCTAAGTGGCAGGGCAGCAATCTGATAGTAAGACGCCGAGTCGTAGTCGTTCGGATTGCCGCTCTCAATGGCTGCGGGTTGCTCCGCTGTGCGCTTGGCTAAATTGAAGTCTTCCATCGCCTGAATAGACGCTTGCGCCTGGGCGGGCATCTCGGCTTGCTGACGACCTGTTTCCACTGTTGGAGGCACAGGGGGCATCTCTATGCGCGCCGCGTCCGAAAAGATAGGCGCAGCGGAAGCTATTCTCGAATCAGGCGACAAGCTCAGGCTTGTAGCAATGCCTGTCGCTGGCTCGACGTTCAAGGCGACCTGCCGCTGAGGCGCGTTGGTGGAGAGCAACCAGCCCAGTGCGATGAGTACAACCGCGCCCACTCCGAATGCTGGTACAAATCGCCACAATAGCAAGCGTGGGCGTGCAACAGTGCGCTCCGCCAGCTTTGCCTGGATGCGCGTCCATGGCACATCACATACAGGCGTCGGCTCACTCCGCGCCGCCTGCAACATACGCCGATAGCCCTGCTCCAGTTGCCATGCACGTCGGCATGGTTCGCAGTACGCAAGGTGGGCACGCACTGCTTCGGGCAGAGCCTCCGCTCCACTCATCAGGTAAATCTCCAACTCTTTACAGAGCTTTTTCATTCTAACTCTCCAATTGCTCTCAGCAGCGGCTCCAGTTTGACTTTGAAGGCGCGGCGGGCGCGCATCACTCGGAGCTTCACTGCACCGACGCTCGCACCCAAAATCTCGGCAATTTGCTCGTAGTCCATCTCCTCCAAGTCGCGCAATATGATGAGTTGCCGATGGTGGTCGGGTAGCTGGTTCAGCGCGGTGTAGAACGCCTCGTTGAAAGCGTTCTGCTGCGCGGTTTCCAGCGGGTCGGGCGCGTCGGGATGGCTCCATGCCAGTTTATGATCGGCTTCGCGCTCCAGCAAATCCTGACGCCGCTGACGCATGCGCGCACGGTCGGTGCAGAGGTTTAGCGCGATGCGCATCAACCACGTGCTAAACCGACTCTGCTCGCGGAAGGTGTGCAGCCGCTCAAACGCCTTGAGGAACACATCCTGCACGATGTCTTCCGCCTCGTCGATATTGCGCGTGGAGCGGTAGACAATTCGGAATACGGGCTGACGATAGCGCAGGTACAGCTCCTCCATCGCGAGGCTGTCGCCTGCCTTAGCTCGCGTTGCCAGTTGCTCGTCGGTGAGCGTTCGGTCAACCGCTCCTGCGTACAGATTATCCATCGCTAATGCCCGTTCCATCGCATGATATGACGACTATTCCTCATCAGCGTTACGGTAGATGGATACTCGCAAAACGCGCTTTGTGTGGGGCGTGATTTTAGCACGTTCGGCGATCGTATAGCCCGGGATCCAAAGGACGCCCGCCGCGTCGCACAGCAGGGGCATCCGCCACCGTTCGGTTTTGGGCACTTTGCGGTCGGTGAAGATGTCGCTCAGTTTTTTCGGGGCGGGCATCCCGAGTGGCTGGAACCGCTCGCCTTTACGGGCGTTGCGCACAGTAAGTTGTCCTTGAATGGTGTCGGCGTTGAAATAGGCAACCCTAGCAGAGACATCCTTGCCCGTGTGCACCAGCTCGGCATGGACAGGAATGTCCGTGCTGCGTATCTCGAACCACACGCCTGCTTCAGGAATAAAGATCGGCGTATCCAGTGATAGGGGATATTCGTAGTTCACAGGTTCGGGTGCGTCGCGATGCAAGGTCAGCGCGGTCTCGTCAGTAGTAAGGCGTAAGGTGGGGCTAAGCTGCCATGAGGTGTGTTCGGCATTAAGCGCAGCGTTGCGGATGGCTTCCAGAATCTCGAACGGAGGCAGATTCAGTGAGCCCAAATGGGGGCGTAGCCATTCGCGCAGCACGCGGCGCTGGAGGGCGGTGTGGAGGGTGACAAAAGACACTCGTAATAGCCGCTCGCCTACTCTGGTGTGGCACCTTCCCCTCGTCTTCTCCTTCTCCGTAAACGGCGAGGACGAAGCATTTGCTTCGCACGAATCCTGCTCCCCCTTTCCGTAAGCAAGGAGACTGGGAGGTGAGGTGGAATCGCTGCTGAAGAGTAAAGCAGGCAAGGCATCCTCTGTCTGTTGCTCCCACCACTCCTCCTCCTGCGATAGAATCTCCGCGAGTCGGAGTAAATGCTGATCGAACGTGGGAGACAAGTCGCGCAGCAGCGGAATCAGCTCCGCGCGCACACGACGGCGCAGCTGGTGAGGGTCTAAGTTCGTGCTATCGAACACAGTGGGCAGGTTCTGCGCGGAGCAGTATCGATGGGTCTGCTCGCGCGTAGCGTCCAACAGAGGACGGATTATCCTGTCGCGCTTATAGGGCATACCACACAAGCCACGCGGTCCCGTGCCGCGCAGTAGATTAATCAGAATCGTCTCGATCTGGTCGTCGCGGGTGTGCGCTAAGGCGACGGCAACGGCGTTCAGTTGATGGGCAAGGCGTTCAAAAAAGGCATAG
Organism: uncultured Fimbriimonadales bacterium; assembly: GCA_964451985.1. Classification (GTDB taxonomy): domain Bacteria; phylum Armatimonadota; class Fimbriimonadia; order Fimbriimonadales; family GBS-DC; genus GBS-DC. The sequence continues at coordinate 11,215 of CAYVKB010000027.1, forward strand.
CGGGCGTTGCGCCCAGCCTCCTCCAGCGATAGTTTCTGTTGCCTTGCCAACGCGGGCACATCGACGCGCTCCCTGTGCAGCGGCACGCCAAGTTGCTGGCACATGGCTTGGCATACTTCCACATCCGCGTCGGCTTCGGGGCGCATACCGTGATGCAAATGCGCCGCGTGTACTTGAATCTGTAGATCTTTTTGTACGCGCGTCATCAGATGTAACAGGGCAGTGGAATCTGCACCCCCCGAATAGCCCACAATCACCACGCCGCCTGCTGCGGGGATGAGGCGACGCGCCTCGATTGTGGTAAGCATGCGCTGTAAGATAGGTTGATACACAGGCTCTCAGTATGCTCGCCAGTGCCTGCGGATGAGGTCGCGCGTCTTGCGGATGCCCTCGATGACGTCGCCCTCGCCCAGATATTCGATGGAGAGCGCGCCCACATAGCTGGCGAGTCGCAGTGTGCTTAGGATGCGCCCGTAGTCGAGGCTGGTCTCCTCGCCGCGCGGATCGAAGGCGTGGCTTTTGGCGTGCGCGTGAAAGGCATAGGGCGCAAGCAAGCGGGCAGCATCGTAGAGGCGTTCGGGCGTGCCATGTCCAAAATCGTAGCACACACCCACCCAGCGAGGGTCTAACACCCGAATCAGGTGCAGCAGCAGTTCGGGGCGTTGCCCGACACCGTCGCGGTTCTCGAGGGTCATGCGCACACGGCGGCGACGCGCCTCAGGCAGCAGGCGTTGCAGAAACTGCGCCGCGCGTTCAAACTGCTCTTCCTCGCGCTCGGCGGTCAGGTGGAGCCGAATCAGGGGGGCTTGCAACACCGCTGCGGCTTGAAGGCGATCAATCACCTCGTCCATCCGTCGGCTCAGGTTCGCCTCGTCACCCAGGTTCACAGGGTGGGACACCATCACACCCGTTATCGCGATCCCGTGGCGGTGGCAGGTCTCGCGCAGGTTCTCCAGATAGCGTGGATGCAAGCTATTCAAATGGCGGTCGCTGATGCTGATGCCCTGAATGTCGAGCTCGTTGAGCAATGTGCAGCTGGTCTCGAGGGTCAGCTGCCCCGTTTCGATAAGGGGGTGCAACGAGCGAGTTTCGCAGCTCAGCACAGGCGTCAGTGGCGCAGGCTTTGGTTCGCCTCGCTCCATCAGTTCGCCAACCCGCTCCAGTTTCTCGACAACGCCCCCAAACCCCGCATTCACCAACGAACGCAACCCCTCGCGCAGAAAGTCGCGCCGGCTGGTGGGTTTTTCTTGTCGGTTCATGAACTTGCTAATTATACCCTATATCTCCCCCTGACGACTTGCCTGATAGATGATGGCTAAAGCCGCGTAGTCGTCGTAGGGTTCTGGGGGGATGCGCATACCTTTGGGCAGCAGGCGTCGCCAACCGCGCGGGGGATGATGCTGAAAATAGAGTTCACGCGCCTGCAAGGTGGTGTCGCGTTCGGGGATAAGCTCCCAAGTGAGCTGGGGGAACCAAGCTTGCAACTGACTTAGCAGTTTTTTTGCGCCTGTACCTGCGCCCAGCAGCAGGCGTTGAGGAGTGTATTCTTTGAAGCAACAGCTGAGAGTTTCAGGTAGCTCACTCAGCGGTGTGATGGCACGGAACAGCAGTTTCCAAGCATCGCCGTCGCGTTCGGCGACAGCGATGCCCACTTTGTGTGTGCCGGGGTCTATTGCTAAGTATCGGATGAGTCTGGCTCCATCTGCAAGAAAGTGTGCGGCTCCAAAAAGGCGTCTACGACGGTCGGATCGAACTGCCGTCCACGTTCGGCACGGAGGATGTCAACGGCTTGTTCATGGCTGAGAGCGGGTCGATAGGGACGGTCGCTAACCATCGCGTCGTAAGCGTCAGCGACAGCAACGATGCGTCCCCAGAGCGGAATCTTTTCGCCCTGAAGACCATCGGGGTAGCCACGCCCGTCCCAGTGTTCGTGATGTGTGAGGGCAATCTGGCGCGCCATCTCGATCACGGGGTAGTCGCAGTCTTTCAGGATTTGTGCACCAATCACCGTATGTTGTTGCATTATCTGCCACTCTTCGCGGTTCAGCGCACCGGGTTTACGTAAGATGGCGTCGGGCACGCCGATTTTGCCCACATCGTGCAGTGGGGCGGCGTGGCGTAGCCGAAACAGTTGGTCTTCGCTCAGTCCCAACACGCGCCCAATCTGCTCGCTGAGACGCCCAACCCGAATGATGTGTTGCCCCGTTGTGTCGTCACGGTACTCGGCGGCGCGGGCTAACCGCTCCAATATCTCCAGCCTCGCCATCTCTAACTCACGGGCACGGTTCTGGTGTAATCGTCGTATCTCCAAGTGGTTCTGAATACGCAGCAACACTTCCGTGATGTCGAACGGCTTGTTCAGAAAGTCCGACGCTCCCGCCAAAAGCGCGTTGTGCTTTACCATCGGCGACAGGTCACCCGTCAACACAATCACGGGGATTATTTCATCCGGGTACGTAGTGCGAATCAGGCGAATAACTTCTGCGCTATCCGCATCAATCAGGTGCCAGTCCAGCAGCAACAAATCGGGTTGTTCCTTGTGCAGCAGCTGTGTCGATTCTTGCACACTTCGGGCGCATATCACACGCTGATAGCCTGATTCATACAGCAAGGCGCGTAAAAAACCCAGCGTGCTCACCTCATCGTCCACCACACAGATGAGCGCATCACTGTAACGAGCTTGTTTGAGCATGGACTCACCACCTAATCCCTAAGCTCTACAGCGTCCTGCTCGTATGATTGCTCCTGCGCTTAGAGATTATGGTGTATAGATTCACCGCACTCGCAATTATTCCTGCAAGAGATACAGTACCAAACACTTACATGCGCCCCCCGATTTGATAAATTCGCTCATGGGGACTTCGTAGACGGTGTAGCCGCGCTCTTCCAGATAGAATCGCAGGATGGGGCAGCCTGCAGGCATCACAACATTTTTCTCGATGACGACCGAATTGCAGGCGAATTTAAGGGCTTCCTCAGGGCTGACAGGAATGGTCTCGAAGTGCTGTTCAATTACGCGTCGGGCGTACCAGTCGAACGCTTCAGGGTAGTAGGCGACGAGCCGCCCACCCAACGGCAGGAAGCAGGTATCTAAGTGATACCAACGGTCGTCCACGAGTTCAAGGCTCAGCACGGGTAAGCCTGTGAGCTGGCTAAGATACCGATGGGCGCAGATGTCGGTGCGCTTCAGGTAGCCCGCCACGATGATGTCGTCGATAAGAAAAGCGTCGCCCTCGCCCTCGAACGCGCAGTCGTGTGGCATGAGGTGTACTGTGTAGCCTTGCGTGCGGAACCACTGGTCGAAATACGGCTCTTCCACTTGGCGTTCGGGATGGCGGAAGCGCGATAACACAATTTGCTTGCCCGGTAGGGGCAGCCCCGCGTTGGCGGTAAACACCATATCGGGCGCTTCACTCGCCTGCTCAATCAGGCGCACGGGGATACCGACCCGCTCAGTGAGCGTGTGGTACAGCTGTTCCCATTGCTTCCACGCGAGTTGCTTGTCGGGACGGTCGCTCAGGTGCATCCACGCATTGATTTCGTATATCAGGTCATACGCGCTCGGGGCGCACATCAGTAGTTCGGCTACACGGGTCGCGCGTCGTTCCATCGTCGGCATCGTCTGCATCGTCAGGCTCCTGTATGCGTATTAGACGGCTTTGTCTTGCTTGCATGTGTATTCGTAATTGACGGACGGCTACGAGGGCAAGTTCCGTCCCTATAGGAATTATGCCACATGCGATGCCCTGAGACACTGCGGGGGGTAGAATTCCGCTAATGCAACGGTTCGCGCTTTTATTGGTTGCGGTTGGACAGATATGGGTTGCGACGGCACAGCATCCGACCGTCTTTTTCGGAGCACGGTTGCACATGCAGGCACGGGCGGAGGAAAACACCTCCACGCTGCGCTGGTACGATGATTTGGGGCGTCATTCGGTGGTGTTTTTGCAACTGTATCATGAGGCGGGCTATGGGGCATATGTGGCGCAGCGACTGCAAAATCCCAAGCCCGACCGCGACCGAACTGCCTTAGACGAAGCGTACATCGAGCGGCTGGAAGGGTGGCGCGTGGGTAAGTTCTACGCGCCGTTCGGGGCGGGCTTGCTGCTGAACGAGAGCGTGATGGCAATCCAGTCGCCCACACAGTTTGCGATTGGCGATTTGCCCATGCGTGTGGCATACCTGTATAACGGCACGGACCGTCATCAGGGCGTGTATGTGCGGGTGGGCGGTGCGACAGCGGGCGCGTCGGTGGGTGTGGGGAGGCATTTTGGGATTAACCCGCACGCCTTCGCGATTTGGGAGTTGCCCGAACGCACCCGCCCGCAGCAAGGCTACGACACGCTCTACGGCGCGGATTACGCGCTGCGCTTCAGCACCGTGGGAGCGCAACTGGAGTGGGTGTATAGCGAGGGCAACCGCATCGACGCCACGCACTGGTTCGCCGCTCGCATTCAGGCACGCGAGCTACCGTTCCAGCCCGAACTGATGCTGGCGTACCAGACACGCGCGGAGCAACTCAGTTGGCGCATCGCGCTGCAGCAACGCGCAGGCGACCGTGCCCAACTGAACTTTACCATGCGCGGTAAAGAGGGTACAATTGAGTTCGTGGCGTTCGGATTACAGGGGGAACTATAGGATGGCGTTGGGCAGACGAATCTCTCGGCTGGCGAAAGCGCACTGGAACGACCTGCTGGAGCGCGTGGAAACGGTTATCCGTGAGGAGGAGGCGGAAGCCGTCGCCCGTCAGAGTGCAGTGGACGAGCTGAATCGCTCTACGGCGCCGCAGTTTGATATAGATGCGCCTACCCCGTCTACTGCCTCACCAAAGCCGGCGCAGCAGACCGAGCTGCAACGCGCCTATCGCGTGCTGGGGCTGAATGAGGACGCTGACCTTGCCACCGTACGCCGCGCCTACCGTGAACTCATCGCGCGCAGCGACCTGAACCGTTTTCCCGAAGGCTCGCCTGAGCGCGAAAAAGCCGCCCAAATCCAGCAGCGCATCGAGCAGGCATATCAGACGCTGCTGGTGCATTTAGACCACAGCGCGCAGCGGTTTCGCAACCTATCGGTGGAGTAGGCTACAGCACCTCTTCGGGCGCAACGAACTCATAGCCGAACTGCTCGGCAATCGGCTGCAGCGTCACCTTGCCCGCCACGATGTTCAGCCCCAAACGCAGCGCGGAGTCCTGGCGGCACGCCTCTTGCCAGCCGTGGTCGGCAAGGCGCAACACATACGGCGTGGTGATATTCGTCAGCGCATAGGTGGAAGTGCGCGCCACCGCACCCGGCATATTACTCACGGCGTAGTGCACCACGCCGTCCACCACATAGGTCGGTTCGCGATGCGTGGTGGGGCGTATCGTCTCCGCCAAGCCACCCTGATCGACCGACACATCCACCAGCACTGCGCCGGGCTTGAGCGAGGGGAGCATTTCGCGCTTGATAAGGATGGGCGTGCGCCCGCCTGTTACATAAATCGCGCCCACGATTAAGTCCGCTTGCCGTGTTGCCTCACGCAGGTTGGCAGGATTAGAGTAGAGCGTGTCCACATTCGCAGGTAGGGTCTCCTCAAGGGCGCGTAGGCGAGCCACGTTAATATCCAATATCAGCACGCGCGCGCCGAACCCCGCAGCGATTCGCGCAGCGTTTGCGCCCACCACGCCCGCGCCGATAACCACCACGTTGCCCGGCAGTACACCTGGTGCGCCCGCCAGCAGTACGCCGCGCCCGCCCATCGGACGCTCTAAACACCACGCACCTACCTGCACCGCCATGCGTCCCGCAATCTCGCTCATGGGCAACAGAATTGGGTGCGCGCCGTCAGGGGTCTGGATGGTTTCGTACGCGATGCACACTGCACCGCTGTCCACCATCGCACGGGTCAGCGACTCACTCGCCGCGAAGTGAAAGAACGTAAACAGTACCTGATTGGGGCGGATGAGGGGATACTCGCTGGGCAGCGGCTCTTTGACCTTCACAATCATCTCCGCCTCGCGCCACACCGCCGACTGGTCGACCAGTTGCGCGCCTGCCGCAGCGTACTCGCTGTCGGGGATGCCCGTGCCGTCGCCCGCGCCGTGTTCAATTAGCACCGTATGCCCATGCTGCGTCAAAATCTCCACGCCCGACGGCGTGAGCGCCACGCGATACTCGTCGGGCTTAATCTCCTTCGGAACGCCGATAACCATCGCAATCAGTAGTGTACCTAACGGCGCGAGGTTGGACGCTCACTTCTCAAAATGGGGCACGCCAATCGCGGTTATCTTCTAAATAGTAGCCGTCTCCAGCGGTGGCAAACTCAGCATCTCGCGTTGCGCGTTCACCGCGCCCTGCCACGCGCGGTATTCGGTCTCGCCTGCACCAAGCAGAATGCATCGCTCAAGTTTAGAAATCAGCTCGTGCAGATAGCCGCTGATGGTATTGGCGACGGTGTGGGCGAACTCGTCGTGCGAGATGCCCTGTAGCGGGCTGGGCATGGGAATCAGCACGGTGCGCAGACTCTGGTGATGCGACAGCGAAAGCGCAGCACGCACGGTGGCAATCAGGGTTTCGCGCGAGGGGATGCGCCCGCCCTCCAACGCCGCTAAATGCACTACGAATGGGTAGTCCAGCGCGCCCCCCACTGTGATTGTGGCGTCGCCCAGCGCAATCGGTGCAAGTTCACGCGTTTTGGTTTGCAGCACCTGCCCGCCGCGCTTGATGAACGAATCGTCGGGGTGTAGGCTCGGCTCGGTGAACCGCCAGAAGCCGTGCGCAGGGATTTTCTGCCAGTCGCCCTGCACAGCGTGCAACATTGTGTGGCGAATGCGATACATCGCGCGATACGGCTCAAAACCGTGCTGGCTAATCCAGCTCAGGATTTGCCCAAACGCCCAGCCGTTCACTGCGTCTGTGCAAAGGATTTTGAAATGCCCGAGGCTCTGCGGGCGCTGGGCGATGGCTTGCGCAATCGTCCACGCGGTCTCTTCGGCGAGGGCGCGGCGTAGGTCGATCGTGTAGTCGGCGAATGCCACCGTTTGCATGCCCCGCTCAGCGGCGACAGTCAGCGCGTTGAGCAGCCCCTGCAGTTGCAGGCTGGTGTCGGTGGTGTATTGCGCGTCGTAGATATTCGCGTGCAGGATGTGCTTGAACTTCGTACGCCCCGCCCCAGTGATGGCGATGCCTTGCGGGGGCAGTGGCGCGCAGGATACTGCCTCCTGCTCTACGAGGTCGAAGCCTGCGGAGTCGCGCAGCTGCTTGCGGAAGCCTTTGGTCATGCGCATCGTGGCATCGCACGCCAGAATCAGTGCATCGGCGGACACGCGATGTAAACTGGTATGGGGCAGAGTGTATAGCTCCACGCGCGCGCCCTGTAGGGTGTAGCTCGCCGTCGGTCGCACGCGGGTCATCCACGGGTGGCTCGCCGTCCGTAGCATAGCGCGGGGATTATACCTGAACAGGTACAATTGGGCGTCTATGAAAACGGTTGTTGTCGTCGGCGCGGGGATGGGAGGGCTATCCACCGCCGCGCGGCTGGCAAAGGCAGGTTATGAAGTCGCCGTGTTCGAAGCGCGCTCACAGGTGGGTGGGCGAATCGGAGAACTTCGAAGCGACGGCTATCGGTTCGATACGGGACCCACGCTGCTGATGATGCTGGAACCTCTGGAACGGCTCTTCAGCGACCTGCATCGGCGCGTGGAAGACTATCTGGATTTGACGCTGATTGACCCCTCCTATCGCGTCTATTTTGGCGACGGCACGGTGTTCGACTCCACGCCGAACATCGCTCGCATGGTACGCGAGATCGCCCGCAAAATCAGCCCCGACGAGGTTCCGGGCTACATGCGCTTGATGGGCGACCTGGGCGCGATGTACCACGCCGTTGTACCTGCATTCGTGCGCAAGCAGTATAACGGGCTGCGCGATTTGTTCACACCGTATCAGGTAGGGCTACTGTTGCGCCATCGGCTTCTGAGTAATCTCTGGAAGGGCGTGGGGCGGTATGTGCGAGACCCGCGCCTGCGGATACTGTTCTCGTTCCAGACGATGTATCTGGGATTATCCCCCAAAGACGCGCTGTGGGTGTATGGCGTGCTGACCTATATGGAGTCGGGCGAGGGCGTGTGGTATCCGCGCGGAGGCATGCACCGTTTGCCTGTAGCGATTGCCCGCGTCGCGCAGGAGGAAGGCGCGCGCATCTACCTGAACCACCGCGTGGAGGAGGTGCTGATTGAAGATGGGCGTGCAGCAGGCGTGCGCCTTGAATCTGGCGAGGTGCTGAAAGCCGATGTGGTGATTATCAACGCGGACGCACCCACCGCTTATCGCGAACTGCTGCCCACTACACCCTACGCACAGCGCAACTTTAAGAACTCGTGCAGCGCACTGATGTTCTATATCGGCTACACAGAGCCGCTACCCCATCAGTTGCATCACAACGTTTACTTCAGCCGCGATTTTGAGGCGAACCTGCGCGAGCTGTTTGAGGAACAGCGCGTGCCCAGCGACCCATCGTTCTACACCTGCTTGTCCAACCGAACTGACCCTGACGACGCGCCTTCAGGCTGCGAAAATCTGTATGTACTGGTACCTGTGCCGAACCTGACAGGTGAGGACGCCCGCGCCGCCGCCCCGCGCGTGCTGGAGACGGTGATTCAGCGTGTGGGCTTGAAGCGCGAGGCGATGCGGTTCGTGGAGACACTGACCCCGCACGAGTGGCAGGCGATGGGCTTGTGGCAGGGCGCAGCGTTCGGGATTGCGCACACCTTTTTCCAGTCCACCGCGTTCCGCCCGTCGGTGCAGACGCCGTTTCGGAACTGCTACTTGGTGGGGGCAAGCACACAGCCCGGTAACGGCATCCCGATGACGCTCATCTCCGCTGAGTTAGTCGCCGAGCGTGCGCTGGGTAAGTGGGGGAAAAAGGCATAGAAATCTTCACGCCGCCACCCCTACGCCTACCACCTCCGCGCGGCTGATTTGCTCCATAATTTCGATGTTCGTGTTGGGGGCGATTTCGTGATAGGCGATGATATGCACCTGCGGCAGCTCCGCACCGAGCAGTTTGCGTACGGGCAAGCGTAGGTTGCCCGCGCACGCCAGCACGGGCAGGTAGCCGCGTGCGGTCATCTGCTGGGCGTGCTGACCGATGGCTTGCAGCAAGGCGCGACTGGAGTCCATCTCCAAGCTTAGCGCGACGCCATGAGGGGTTTGCTCCACCCGCTCGCGCAGGTAGGCTTCCAGCGCGGGTTCGAACACCATCAGGCGTAGTTTGCCGTCGGGCGACTGTAAGCGGTGGGTGATGGTGCGCGCGAGGGCAGCACGGGCATACTCGCCTAACGCCTCTACATCGCGCGTGCGCCCTGCGTGGTCGCCCAAAGTCTCCAGGATCGTCTCCAAGTCGCGAATGGGCACGCCCTCGCGCAACAGATGCTGCAGCACCTTCTGCACCTCGCCCAGCGTCAGTAGGTCGGGCACGACCTCCTGCACTACGACAGCGTTATGCTCTTTTAGGTTGTCCAATAATTGCTGCACTTCGGCGCGCCCCAGCAAATCGGCGGCGTGGCGGCGCACGATTTCGGTCAGGTGTGTGGCGACGACGGCGGTCGCCTCCACCACCGTGTAGCCCAGCCGTTGTGCCGTCTCGCGCAGGTGTGGCTCAATCCAGTACGCCCGCATACCAAACACGGGTTCCGTCGTGGCGACGCCCTCAATCGGGGGCGAGTCGGAGCTGGGGGGCATCGCAAGCAGCATCCGAGGCTGCGCCTCCGCCTGTGCCACCGTCTCGCCGCGAATCTTAATCTGGTACTGCATCGGGCGCAGGCGCACATTGTCCCGCACGCGCACGGAGGGCATCACAAAGCCCAAATCGGTCGCAAGTTGCCTGCGGATTGCGGCGATGCGCTCCAGCAGGTCGCCCTTCTGGTTCGGGTCGACCAACGGCATCAGCCCGTAGCCAATTTCAAGTTCGATAGCGTCCACCTTTAGCATCGGCAGCACGGCTTCGGGACCCGTCGGTGGCGGAGTGGAAGGTTCCTCTGTCTGCTCTGGCTCGGGGGGCGGAGGCAGCAGGTTCACGCGCGTCGCCAGATAGCCCAGTCCAAACAGCGCCGCACCTATGAGTATAAACTGCACCTTCGGGAAGCCCGGTACCAGTGCGAGGAATGCAATCGCTGCGCCCGCCGCCATCAGCACGCGCGGGTACTGCAGCACCTGCCCCACCACATCTTGCCCCATCGCCTGCTCGGTCGACGCGCGAGTCACCAGCAAGCCCGTAGCAGTGGAAATCAGCAGCGCGGGGATTTGCGCCACCAAGCCCTCGCCTACTGTCAGCAGCGTGTAGGTCTGCAACACGGTCATCGCGTCGCCCTGCCCGCGCAGGAAGCCTACCGCAAAACCGCCGATGATATTGATCAGGATGATTAGTATCGCTGCAATCGCGTCGCCTTTCACGAACTTGCTTGCACCGTCCATCGCGCCGTAAAAGTCGGCTTCCATCTCGATAGCGCGGCGGCGGCGTTTCGCTTCTTCTTGGTTAATCAGTCCCGCGTTCAGGTCGGCGTCGATCGCCATTTGTTTGCCGGGCATCGCGTCCAGCGTGAATCGGGCAGCGACCTCTGCCACGCGCCCTGCGCCGTTCGTAATCACCACGAACTGTACCACCACCAAAATCAGGAACGCGACCACGCCCACCACGAAGTCGCCCCCCACCACGAACTGCCCGAAGGTCTCGATCACCTTGCCTGCGCTACCTGTGCCCAATATCAGTTTCGTAGCGACGATACTCAGCGCCAGCCGAAATAGCGTGGTTACCAGCAGCAGCGCAGGAAACACCGAAAACTGCAGCGGGTTGGTGATATTCACCGCCATTAGCGCAATGATAATCGACGCGGCAAAGTTGAATACGATAAAAGTGTCCAGCATCCACTTGGGCATGGGCAGAATCAGCATCGTCACGACGACGAGTATCGCCAGCGCAATCATCAGGTCGGAGTTACGCAACGCCCGTGTTAGCCAGTTCGCCCACGCCATACTGGGGAAATTATTGGCAATTCCGTGCGGGATTTGCAGGAAAAATCCACTTGCCTTGCAAGTGTGGGAAACCTCGGCGCAAAAATCGGCTTAAGTAAACAGCGGATTTCCCCTCATGCGAAAGGTATAATCCTGTTTTGGTGACGCACGATGCCGCGCTATAAGATTCTCACTTGGGGCTGCCAGATGAACGAAGAGGACTCCGAGCAGATGAGCCTCTACCTGCAGGAGCGGGGCTACGAACCCGCCGACACGGTGGAGGACGCCGATGTCGTGCTGCTGAACACCTGCTCGGTGCGACGCAAGCCCGAAGAGAAGGTGCTGAGTACACTGGGGAACCTGCGCAAGTTGAAACAGCGCAAGCCGCATATGGTGATTGGCGTGTGTGGTTGCATGGCGCAGCTGCGCGCGGATGAAATCCGCCAGAAAGCCCCCCATGTGGATATGATTATCGGCACAGCGCATGTGGCGCAGGTCGGCGCGCTGGTGGAAGAGGTGATGCAGAAACGCCGACTCGCCATGCGCCTCGAACTGCCCGAACGCAAAGGCGCAATCGTCACCGACATCCCCGACCGCAAAGTCGACCGCCAGCCCAAGCTCAAGGCATTCGTGCCGATCCAGTACGGCTGCGATAAGTTCTGCACCTTCTGCATCGTGCCCACCACGCGCGGACGCGAGCGCAGTCGCCCTACTGCCGACATTATTCAGGAAATACAACGTCTTGCCGAGCGCGGCACAAAAGAGGTCACCCTGCTGGGGCAGACAGTCAACTCCTACGGCAAGAACTTGCTGGAGGGGCGTGTACCCTTCGCACGACTGCTGAAACTCGTCAACGATATTCCGGGCATCGAGCGCATTCGCTACACTTCGCCCTACCCACGCGACTTCCGCGACGACTTAATTAACGCCATCGCTGAGCTGCCCAAAGTGATGGAGCATGTGCATTTCCCGTTGCAGTCGGGCGACAACGAGGTGTTGAAAGCCATGCGCCGCTTGTATACAGTAGAGCAGTTCGAAGAGATTGTCCACAAGCTGCGCGAGCGCGTGCCTGGAATCGCCATCACCACCGACATCATCGTAGGCTTTCCTGGCGAAACTGACGAGCAGTTTCAGAACACGCTGACGGTGGTGGAGCGCGTGCGATTCGATGGCGCGTTTATGTTCGCCTACAGCCCGCGCCCCGGCACGCCCGCCGCCGAGATGGAGAACCAAATCCCGCGCGCTGTCAAGCAGGAACGGCTGCAACGGCTCATCGAGCTGCAAAACCGCATCACTTGCGAAATTAACAGTTCCCAGGTGGGTCGCGTGTTCGAGGTGCTGGTGGAAGGTCCTAGCCAGAAAGACCCGACCAAACTGGCGGGCTTCACGCGCGAGAACAAAATGATGCACTTCGTGGGACCGCGCGAGTTGATTGGTCAGATCGTGAAAGTGCGGGCGGACGAGGCGCATCTGTGGGGCTTCTACGGCATGATGGTAGGAAATTGAGTACTGCTGCTGAACCACTAACCTCTGATGAACCGCTGGATAATCCGACTGCTATTCGCGCTGGCGGTGGGCGGCGTGATGGGCAGCGCACTCTGGAATAATATCGCCACAAACAGGCTTATCGAACAGGCGACCGGCGAGAACCACGCCCAGCAAATCGCTGCACTGACCGCGCTGGCGCAACGCGACGACTTTTTTGACCTGATTCAATCGCGTAAGTTGCCCGCTCGGATGCGCGTGGCGGACGGCGTGGAAGCGCTGAATAATCCCGACGGCGTGAAAATCGCGCTGGAGATGCTACGCGACCCCGACCCGCGCGTGCGCGACCGCTTTCTGGAGTCGTTAATACAGTTGGGGAAGGACAACCTGGAAGCGGTTGCAGACGGCTTGAAACACAGCGATGGCAAGGTGCGCAACGGGACGGTGCAGGCGATGATTGCGCTGGGCGAGCCGTCGCTACCGCACGCGCTAAAACTGTTCGAGGATGAGAGTGGGCGCGCCGCCGCTACTGAGGTGCTGGCGCACTTCGGCGCGAAGAGTGTGCCCGGCTTGCTGCAGATTCTGAAAACCAAAGACGACGAGGGCTTGCAGTTAGATACCATCGCGGCGTTGGGGCGTATCGGCGACCGCCGCGCCACCAATGCGATCGTGCCGTTTTTGAAACTGCCGTTGGAGAAGCGGCGTGTGGTACTGTCCGCGTTAGGCAGCATCGCCGACCCGCGTACGGAAAGCGTGCTGATCAAAGCGTTGCGTTCCGAGCAGGACGACCCCGACGCACGGGCGCAAGTTGCGCTGGGGCTGGGCGTAATCGGCACACCGAACGCACTGCGGACGTTGCAGGACGCGTTGGGGTCGCTGAACCTGACAGTGGCGGACGCAGCGGCGCTTGGCTTTCAGCGGGCGGGGGCGCGCGCATTGCCGTTCTTGGCAGAATCGGCGCGTCATCCGAACTCTGAAGTACGCCGTCGAGTCGCCGTCGCGCTGGGGGGCATCCCAGAAGCGCAAGCCACCGTGTTGCTGAGCAACTTACTGAACGACCGTGAGCCGACCGTAAGCCGCGCGGCTGTCGACGCGTTGGGAGCTGTCGGACGTCCCGAAGCGGTTCCCGTCCTCATTCGCGCGCTCAGCCACCCCGATGGGGGTGTGGTAGAAAACGCCGCGCGCAGCCTTGCCAAAGTCGGCAAGCCCGCCGTGGACGCGCTTACCCAAGCGTTGGGCAGCCGCGACCCCACGACAGCCTACTGGGCAGCGATGGCGCTCAGCCAAATCCCTGAAGCGGAGCCAGCCCTGCTGCGCGCCGCCGAATCGCTCGCCACGCGCAAGTATGCACTGATTGCACTGATTGAACGCAACAGCGCGGCGGCGGTTCCGCTGCTACAACAAGCCGCGAACGCCTCTGACCCCGCCCTGCGTGAACTCGCCCAGCGGGGACTCCAACAACTCGCGCCATGAAACCGCCACGCGACTGGCTCGGACGCACCTTCGCCCTACTCATCACGCTGCTTGGGGTGGGGCTGATGCTGCTGTGCTTCTACTTAGCCTATCAGCAGTTTACGACGCCGCCACACGAACTGATGAACAACCCCCAAACCAACCAGCCCGATGTTGGCAGCATTGCGACAGGCGTGTGGGCAAGTGTACGAGCAATCCTGCTGTTGATGGTGATGGTCATCGCTGGCGGTATGATTGCCAACCGCGGCGTGGGGCTGTATTTGAATGTGCGTCGTGCGGAGCAGGAGGAGTCTAGCTAGAGCGTTAGTCCACCTCACTGTACAAAGGCAACTTCACCCGAAAGGTGCTGCCCACGCGGTACTCGCTCTCCACCTCCACAGTGCCTTCGTGGGCTTCCACGATGTGTTTCACGATGGCAAGCCCCAAGCCTGTGCCGCTCTCCTCGCGTGAGCGGGTCTTGTCCACGCGATAGAACCGCTCGAAGATTCGGGGCAGCGCCTCACTGGGGATGCCGACGCCTGTATCGGCAACTTCCATCACAGCTTGGTTATCTTGGGCGTAGGCACGTACCGTCACGCTGCCCTGCGGCTTGTTGTAGCGGATAGCGTTGCTCAACAGGTTCAGCAACACCTGCAAAATCTGGTCGCGGTTCGCTAGTAGTTTCAGCTCGGGCAGCGGCTCAGTACTCAGTTGGACCTGGTAGCGTTGCGCTTCGGCTTCCATCTCCTGTACCGCATGCTGAATTAGTGGCGCGAGTTCGAACACCTCTTTGGCAGGTTGCATCGACTCAGCACGGGCGAGTGTAAGGAGGTCGTCGGCGATGCGCGTGAGGCGGTCGGCTTCCTGCATAATGAGGCTCAGGAACCGCTGGCGCGTGCCGTGAGGCATTTCGGGGTCGTCGTGGATGGTCTCCGCCAGCGAGCGGATGGAGGCTAACGGCGTGCGGAACTCGTGCGACACATTCGCCACAAAATCGCGCCGCACTTGCTCCAGCCGCACCAGCTCGCTTTTGTCCACCAGTGCAATCGCGAACAGGTGGCGCGAGTCGGCTTCGCCCAGATACCAGATGGTCGCCTCCGCCTGACGCTCTTTGGGGAAGCTGAAGGTAATCTCGCTGGATACGGTGGACTGCCGCCGTGCCGCCTTGAGCATCAGCAGGTACAAGTCGTAGCTAAAGGTGAGCGCAAGCAGCGATTTGCCCGTCATGTGCCGAAAGCCGAACCACTCTAAGGCGATGCGGTTGACGTGGCGCAACATCGCATCCTCATCGCAAATCAGCAGCGGGATGGGCATATGGTCTATCAGGGCAAGGCGACGGCGTTGCTGGCGCGTGAGTTCGAGGTTCAGCATCTCAATTTCGGTGTTGAGATGCTCCACCTGCTCACGGAGCGCACTATAGCGCAGGTACACGCGCCGCGCGAAGTAAAGCGCGAGCAGGATGCTGCCCAGCGATGCAGCAATCAACGCCTCGCGCCAGGCGTTGGGTAAGTTCGGCAGCGCGGTCAGGAGTAGCAGCCCTGCGCTTATCAGCAGCGACGCGGGCAGCCAGCGGAAACTCATGCCTCGAAACGATACCCGCTTCCACGCACCGTCTGGATATAGCGCGGGTTTTGAGGGTCAGGCTCAACCTTCGCCCGCAGCCAACGGATATGCACATCCACCGTGCGCGGGCTGACATATGTGCCCAAGCCCCACACGTGGTCTAACAGCTGGTCGCGCGTGAACACCTTGCTGGGGTGCGTCGCCAGCAAGGTCAGCAGCGCGTACTCTTTGGGGGTCATGGGCACTTCCTCACCGTTGCGGTACACGCGCCGCGCGTCCAAGTCGATCTCCACATCGCCGAACCGAATGCGCGGGACGGGCGCGGGCTGCACACGACGCAGAATCGACCGTATCCGCGCAATCAGCTCTGCCACGCTGAAGGGCTTCACGATGTAGTCATCTGCGCCGAGTTCGAAACCGCGAATCTTGTCCTCCTCCGCCGCGCGCGCCGTCAAAAATAGCACGGGTGTCTGGCTGTGCTGGCGGATAATCCGACACAGGTCGAAACCGCTACGGCTGGGCAACATCACATCTAAAACCACCAGGTGCGGCTGGTGCTGATTGAACAGTTGCAAGGCGTCTTCGGCGTTGTCGGCGACGAACACATCCAATCGCTCGCGCTGCAGGTTGTATTGCAGCGTTTCGCAGAGCACGGGGTCGTCCTCCACCAGCAGGATGCGCGGCTTCTGGATGGTCTCGGCGTCGGCGAGCTTGCTCATCGTTAGTCCTCCACGATGATTTCCACGTTCGCGCGCGGCACTACGGCGATGGAACCGTCGTCCAATTTGGCTTTCAGCACGCGCGCGTGCGTACCCGATTCAATCTCCATCAGTTCGGGGGGCAGTTCGACCACTGTGCCAAGCCTGCCGAAATACGGCTCACGGATGATACGTACCGCACTGCCGATGTCGAGTGCCTGCGCCTCGCGTGCGGGGGGCGACTCGGGCAGATGGCTGGGGTCTTCCAGTGGCACGATGATTTCGGGGCGAATCACGCCTGCACGTATCTGCGTCGCGCCGTTGATAGAGGCGACCTTACCCTCCAGGCTCTTGAGCAGACGGAAGGTGCGGTTCGCCATCTGAATGGTGCCGAAACCTTCTGTGATGATAATGGAGAGCGGAATGTCTTCCGAGCCTGTGATGGCGACACCGATGTCGCGCCCCAGATATTTCACAAGGTCGGTGTCGCGGATTCCACCTGCGACGATTCCCACTGCGCCCAGTTCAGCGGCACGCTGAATGGCGTCCGCCTCAACCGTCGAACCGCCGACCAGAATCTGCCCGTGCACATCGCTGGGGATATGCTGCGCGGTGAGGGTCTCACTGGGCGATTGCGCCAGTACGCGCAGTGCACCGCGCCGCTCGCCGCCCACGCCGAAGATGCCCTGAATCAGTGCGCCCTGCGTCTCAATTACCGCGCCTTCCTGAGGCATCACCCTCACCACACGCCCCTGCACATAGGCGTTCACATCGATGACCGTCGGTGGCTGGCGCACGCCGATATGCCCCGTGACCTCCGAGACCAGCTCCACAGTACCCTTCACAGGTGACTTCGCCACACCGCGAAACAGTCCCAGAAAGCCTTTGGTCTCAGCGATGATTTGGTCTTTCTCTACCTCGTCGCCCTCTTGCACTTTTAGCGCGCTGCGGATTTGCTTAGGTTCGATGCCTAGCAGTTGCGCCGCGCGCACGGTTTGCAAAATGCCGGGCAGCAGCGCACGCGCCACGACCGTTTCGGGCTGCACCGTGTCGCCCTCTTGTACCAGCACCTCACCCTTGATGGGCAGGCGACGCGTCTTCAGAATAATCGTGTTTGCGCTAACGGTCAATCCGGGAGTATATGCAGTGCCCATACCTCGCTCTCCTTATTATGTTTGCTTGGTCTCCACGCGCAGGGCTTGCTGGCGTTTCTTCTTCACGATGCGCCCCACCAGCATGATGCTCAAAAAGTAGAGGAACACCATCGGCAGCCCAATCGCGAGCATCGAGAAGGCATCACCGGAGGGGGTCAGCAACGCTGCCAGCGCACCGATGCCCACAATCGCTTGTCGCCAGTATTTCCACATCGTTTCGGGCGTCGCCACGCCGATATGCGCGAGGAACATCAGGACCACCGGCATCTGGAAGCCCAGCCCGAACGCGAACATCATTTTCACCACGAACATCACATACTGACCGGGGTTCTGGAACAGTTGCGCTTCGGGGTAGTCGTTCAGGTAGCTGAGGAAGAAGTTGAACGCGGCGGGCAGGATATAGTAGCCCAATGCGACGCCCGAAAAGAAGAGAAACAGGCTGAACGGCGCTATGAGCTTGATGGAACGCTTTTCCTGCTTGGTCAGTCCAGGCGACAGAAAGCCCCACAACTCGCGCATGAGCAGGGGCATCGCCATCATCAGCCCGATAATCAGCGCGAGCTTGAACTTAAGGAAAAAAGGCTCCGTTGCGTGGGTGAAGACAAACTTCGCACCTTCAGGCTTGGTGGCAAGCAGCGGACCCGCCAGAAAGTCGTACACATAGCCCGTGATGGCAAAGGCTATGCTCCAGCCCAGCATGATGTAGATTAGCCCACGGAAGATGCGCTTGCGCAGCTCTTCCAGATGCTCCATGAAAGTCGCCTTCGGCTCCTCTTCCAAGCGCTCTATGGGTGGCTCCACTCCTGCTGGGCTGGTCATCGTTTAGAAGATACGGTTCAAGGTCATATCGATTTCGAGGACGAAACGGTTGATGATGTTTCGTGCGCCCGTCTGTGCGCCCCCACCGCCGAACCCGCCGCGGGTTTGCCCGCCACCGCCTGCGCCGACGCCCATACCGAGTCCGCCAGCAGCAGGTCCGCGC
>CAYVKB010000028.1:0-28991 GCA_964451985.1 uncultured Fimbriimonadales bacterium
TCGGCGTCCTCGCCGACGAAATACAACATCCGAAACTTCGATCGGTATAACGCGCTCCTAAAATCGTTGCGGATGGTGTTTGCTTTCTTAATACTGATATCCGTTGCATCTGCGAGCCTCTTCCTTTCGCCTTCATCTTCAGCCCTTCCCCCACATCCGAGAGGAGGAGGTATCTATGCAACGAGTGCGCCTAATCTCCCTACTGATGAGGTCTTAACGCTTGAGCTCAGCAACCTCACGCGCGTAAAGGCTTCTGCCCCCATGATTGAGACAGGGTCGTGTACCCTTATCAGCGATCTCCCTCTCCAATCGCGTGGGAGCGAGGCAGGAGTTGAGAGCCAATACAACTCTACTCACTATGCCATGACCACTCCACAACGCCTCCAACTCGCCAACGGCGCGCAGTTGATTGTAGAGCACATACCCGATGCGCCCCTAGTGGCGATGGAGGTTTGGATTCGCACGGGTGTGGTAGACGAGAAGCCTGAAACCTCTGGCGTCGCGCACTTGCTGGAACATCTGATTTTCAAGGGAACCGCTGGAATGCCGCCTGGCACTTTAGACGAGGCGTTCGAGCGTGCAGGGGGCATTTTAGACGCTTTCACCGAACGGGACTGGACGCGCTATCGTGCGAGCGTGCTGCCCAACCAGTGGCAGACTCCTCTGAGGACGCTGCTCCAATCCCTGTTGTACCCTGCTTTGCCCGAAGCCGAGCTGGAAAAAGAACGTACGGTTATCCTGAACGACGAGTACGCACTGCATTTTGCTGACCCAATACGCCCCGCCCGCTATGCGCTTTTCGCAAAGGCTTTCGAGGGGCAACCATATGCCTTCCCGTTGCTGGGCGATTTAGAAACACTGAAACGGCTGGATGCGCAAGCAGTACGGACGTTCCATCAGACGCACTACCGTCCCGAACGGATAACAGTTGTTCTGGTGGGTGCTGTTAATCTGCGGGAGGCGCGTCGCATTGTGGAAGAGGCATTCGTACGACCAGAGAGTGCTATCATTCCAAGCGCACCGAGGGATGACAGCATCGCCAACCCTGTCATTCCGAAAGATGTGAGGAATCTCCCCTCTGGCAACTCGCAGATTGTAGAAACCTCAGCAGGCATGTGCCTCGCGTTGGGGCTGAAGACGCCGCCTGCAGCCGATGTGAACGACTGGCTATGCGCTGAGGTTTTACGTACTGCCCTCGCGGAACCGTATCGGGGCTTGCTGTACGAAGGGGAGGATACACTGCCCTTTGGCAAACTGCAGAGCGAGTACCTGCCGCGCGTGTGGGGCAGCCTGATTGCCCTTTATGCCCTGCCGCCAGCGGAGCCGATGGACGATTGGCAGGCACGTGTGCAGAAACGCTGGCGCGACGCGCTTCAGAAGATTGCAAGCGGCAAGGCACATGGAGCAGTGGAAGCCGCACGTGCCCTCACCCTTGCCCGCCATGAGGCGACGATGCGCAACCCGTTGGAGCGGGCGCGTTGGTATGGGCTATGCGCCGCGCTGCAGGTTCCACTCTCACCCGAAGAGTTCGCCCTGCGCCTGCGCGAGTTGCCTATTGAACAGGTGGAAAAGTTTGCCGAGAACCAACTCGGTAGTACGGGCACTCCTATCCGTGCAGCGGGTACTGGCTTGGACAGGACTGCCCAAGCCACAAGGGGCCTGCACTCGAGTCGGGATGTCCAAGCCACGCGCCAACGCCTTGCTAACGGGCTGCGCGTGATTGCTATGCCCGCGCCAGAGGCAGAGGGCGTGCTGATTCAAGTCGCCGTTGCTCACCCGCACGGGAGTTTCTCAGCGGCAACGGGAGAGCTAACGGCGCGGATGCTGTTCGGCGCAACGCAGAATGAGACCGAACGCACACTGGGGGCGCGAATCGCCCATTCGGGGGGTAGCCTGCGCATCGGATGGACGCCTGCAGGTGCACTCATTACCGCTTATGCACGGCGCGATTCGGTGGTGAATGTGCTGTCGCTGCTCAAAGAGGCGTTGCTGCGAGCCGAGTTTACCCCAGAAGCGCACCAACGCGCCATCCGTCAAGCACTGTATGACCGTACCTACTTTGAGGGCGCGCAGGGCTGGCGAGTAAGCGCGCACTTACTGAACCTGTACGCCACTGAAACCGAGCTGGAGCGCGTCACGCTGAGCCAGATACGCGCCTACTACCGCGCTTGCTATCGTCCCGAAAACATCGTGATTGCAGTGGCGGGCGACCTGCGCCACGAAACGCTGACCGAATGGGCGCGACAGTTTTTTGGTACGGAGTGGGAACAACCACCTGCACCCCCACTGAAATCAGAAACGCCAAGCGCAAGCCCGAGGACCGCCGCACTGACCGACCCGCGCGGCGTGGCGTATGTGGGCTATGCGTGGACAACACCCGTCCAATCCGCTGCCGACTACTACGCGCTGCAGGCGTGGCAACTGATACTGGGCGAGGGGAAGCGTTCACGACTGTTTGGGGCAGCACGCGAGGCACAGGGGCTGGGCTATGACCTGCGTATAGAGACCTACCTGCTAAAAAACGCCGTTGCGGGCGTGGGGTGGATACAAACAGGCAAAACGCCTGCATCCCAGAGCCTGTTCCAGAACATTCTGAATTTACCGATAGAGCCTGCCGAGTTGGAGCGCGCCCGCGCCCTGCTGCGTGGCGAGTGGGAGCGGCTGCGACTAAACCTCAACGCCTTCACTGCTGCGCTGGCGTGGGCGGAGCTGAGCGGGCTGGGCTACGAAACGGTGCTAAACGCCCCCACGCACATCGACGCGCTAAATCGCGAAGCAATTCAAGCCGCTTGTGCCCCACTGCTACGCCGTTCGAGTGTACAATTGGAGTGATGCGCATCGATCCGAAGCTGGACGCCTATCGTGAGCTGGGGGTCGCTCCGAACGCCTCGTCGGAGGTGATACGCCAAGCGTATCTGGCACTGGTGCGACGCTACCACCCCGACCGCGCGCCCGCAGGACGCACCGCCGAGTACGAGGAGCGGATGAAGCGCATCAACACGGCTTACGAGGTGCTAAGCAATCCCCATTCGCGCCAGTTATACGACCGTTTGCGCACGCCTCAGTTGCAAAATGGAGTTCCGAAGCATGGGGCTGTGTCGGCGACGCCGCGCGCACAGCCGAACGACCCCTACACGCAAATGCGTGCGGGCTACCAGCAGCGGTTGTACCGGGTGCAGGCATCCACGCGCGGATTGCCCCCGTGGGCGCAGGCGTTGTCGGGGCTATTCGCGGGATTGGGACTGGTAACAGGTTTCATCTTGGGCTTGCCGTTCGGCATCATCGGGTGTATTCCCGGCGCGATGGTGGGGATGGTGGTCGGCATGCTGGTCGGCTTGTGGGCAGTCCATGTGTTTGCGCTGGGACTACCTACGGCGTTGGCGGGGTGGTTGGGCTTTCTGATAGGGCAGGAGACAGGCTTGTGGGTAGGCGTACTACTGGGGTTAGGGATAGGTGTGATTTGGGCGCGCCGTTTGTGGCGACGCACCCAAATCCATTACCACTCACGATAAGGACGTCCGTCGCTGCCAACGCCCTCCGCTGGCGAACACACCTTCAACTCGCCTGTTTTCGGGTCGCAATAATATTCCAGCGGCTTGCCTGAAATTGGGCACTTTGGAACCTCCCTGAGATAGGGACCGTTGTAGTAGTCGGGATTCATCGCCGTGGGGCGTCGCCATCGGTCAAGCCCAATCTCAGGTGGCTCGGTGGCTGCCAGGTCGCTTAAATCGACGGGATAGACGCCCGTATCATGATAGAATACCAGCAAAGCGTGGCGCGTTTCCGCCAGCGTTATGCGCAACCGCGCCTCCGGGTCGCGCGGCAGATGGTGCGACATGCGAGGCGTGAACGCCGCCAACACAGCTACACTCATCACCGCCAACGATAGAAGCTCCACCAAAGTCATACCGCGTATCCAGCGCATCTTAGTCTCCTATACGCACGCCTATAACGGTTGTTCCATACTTCCTTCGCAATTTGGACGCCGAATCGGGTACAATTCCACCAGACAGGAGGACTGTACGCTATGGCAATCACTTTGTCCGAGCGCGCTGCGCACGAGTTGAAGACACTGTTGGAAGAATCGGGTATTCAGGACGCGGGGCTGCGCGTCTGGGTCGCCGGAGGCGGCTGCAGCGGACTGCAATACCAGATGGCGATTGACGACTCGCAACCCGAGGAGACCGACCTCGTGTTTGACTCGCATGGGGTGCGAATCTATGTGGATAGCCTGAGCATCCGCTACATGGACGGTTCGTGCATCGACTATGTGGAGGATATGTTCGGCGGGGGCTTCAAAATCGACAATCCGAACGCGGTGAACGGCTGCGGTTGCGGCTCCTCGTTCCAGACAGAGGACGAGATGGGTACGCCCGGTGCAGGCTGCGGCAGCTGTGGGTGCCGCGGGTAAACATTCAGAAGTAGTTGTACTGCGAGACTCCTCTCCTTCTGATTGGAATGGCAGCTGGATTTATCTAAAGCACCTGTACCATTCCAGTAGGTGAGGAGTCTACTCTATAGCGTCGAAAGTTCCTACTCCCACTTTGGAGGGCGAGGCTCCCGCCGAGCCTATTGCAGCTCCCACTCTGGAGGGCGAGGCTCCCGCCGAGCCTAGTGCAGCCCCCACTTTAGAGGGCGAGGCTCCCGCCGAGCCATCCTACTTATAAGATCTCACAGCGCACCCGAAGACACAGCGAATGGCTCGGCGGGAGCCTCGCCCTCCATGCACGTGTTTCGAATTCGCACGCTTATTATTTATCCACGGCTTGCATGCTCAAAGAATCCTTTAAATCCGTAGATTTTCTCTTTCGCCTTGCTATGATCGTTCCACCGCCGAGGAACGCGCCTAATATTAAGAGCGCGCTCGGCTCAGGCGCCCAGTAGCCCCCGCCACCGCCATAAGAGCGCCACTGGTCGATGCGAACGCGCAAAAAGAGCGCAGCGTGGTCAGAAGCGTTGGGGCTGTCGGTGAGCTCGAAGCCTGCAGGGAGTCGCCCTGTAGGGAAGCGGCGCGTATTGAAAATCGACGCCTCCAACGCATTAATACGATCGCGCCCTAGTTCGGTGGGGGAGACCATTAGATAGTCGTAGCGGCGAGTGGGGTTGCCTGTCTCCGAGACGCGCCAAGTGCGTTTACCCCCAAGCGCATCTACAGGCATCGTGTCGCGTAATCGTGCCATCTGCACCGTGCTGATGGGCGCGTAGGGGCGTCCGTCGGGCAAGGTCGCGCCTGAATAGACGCGGGACAAGTCGGGGTCTTCGTTCTCGTTCAGGTCGCCGCCTAACAGATACGCCGCACGGCGATTGCGAATGCGCCAGTTGCTAATCTGATTGCGCGTGTTCTCAGCGTTCGTCTGGCGGTTCGCGCTGCTGGTGTTGTCTGCACCCGAGTCGAAGTGCACCCCGAACACGCCCAAGCCGTTCGTGCCAGGCACGTTGATTAGCCCCATCGTCAGCCCACGATTGGGTGCACCGATGCCGACATCAGTAATGCTAAGAAACGGATAGCGGCTGACAATCGCGTTGCTGATGAAGCCGTCGCTGAGGCGGTTTACATACAGAAAGTAGTCGCGGTTGCGCTGCAGGTTGGTACCTAAGTAAGTAAGATTGTTGCGCACAAAGCTATCCAGTGCGGCTTCCTGATTGAGGGCGTTCCAGCTGGTGCGCGTGTCGCCTCCTACTTCCTGCAAGATGATAATGTCGGGCTGCAGGTAGTTGATAGTTTTAGCGACAAAGGGAGCTTGCGCACTGCGCGGACTGTTTGCCCCCACCGCACGCGCGATGTTCCAGCTCAGAATGCTGACCTCCGTCGCGCCCGCTAAGGCGACAAGTAGCCCTGCAAACAGAGTCCATCCAAACCTTTGTAGTCCTTTCATAGGCGAAAAAGCCCCACAGGAAGTTTACCTCAGCAACATTAAGATAGGGTTATAACGCGATGTCCGTTCGGTAGTGCATGCCCTCGAAGCGTATCTTTTGCACGGCGCGGTAGGTGTTGTCGCGGGCTTCGCTGAGCGTATCACCCAGCCCGACGATGTTCAACACGCGCCCACCCGCCGTGAGGATACGCCCGTTCTCGGAGCGGGTGCCCGCGTGGAAAATCTGCACGTTAGGCAGCTGGCTTGCCTGTTCCAGCCCTTCGATAGGCAAGCCGGTGCGGTATTCGTGGGGGTAGCCGCCCGACGCCAGCACCACGCACACGGCGGCGCGGGGGCTGAAACGCAAGGGTGTCTCGTGCAGCCTGCCCTGTATGGTTGCGAGCATGAGTTCCACCAGGTCGCTCTCCAGCAAGGGCATCAGCACCTGCGTCTCGGGGTCGCCGAAGCGGCAGTTGAACTCCAGCGTATAAGGCTGCCTCTCTTGAATCATCAGTCCTGCGTACAGCACGCCCTTGTAGGGGGTTCCGAGCCGCGCCATCTCGCCAATCACAGGACGCACGATTTGCCGCATAGTGGTCTCAACCAGTTCGGGCGTGGCGTCGGGCAGGGGCGTGTAGCAGCCCATTCCGCCCGTGTTGGGACCACGGTCGTTGTCTAAGGCGCGTTTATAGTCGCGCACAGGGGGCATCGGTAGGGCGGTTTGACCGTCGGTCAGACATAGCAGCGACATCTCGCGCCCGTGCAGGCGGTCTTCAATCACAATCCGCGCGCCCGCTTCGCCCAGCCCACGCTCCACCATCAGGAACTCCACTGTGTCCAGCGCATCGCTCAGCGTTTCACAGATGAAAACGCCCTTGCCCAGCGCCTCGCCATCAGCTTTAATCACGCAAGGACGCTCCAAAAAACGCTCGCGCAGGTAGGCTTGGGCAGCGTCGGGGTCATCGAACGCGGCGAAGGGGGCGGTTGGGGCGTTCACTTGCGCCATGATTCGCTTGGCGAAGGCTTTGCTGCCTTCCAGTTGTGCCGCCACCTGCGAGGGACCGAAACATGGGATATTCGCCTCCTGCAGGGCATCCGCCAAGCCCGCAATCAAGGGCGATTCAGGACCCACCACGACCAAGTCGATGGCGTTCTGTTGAGCGAAGGCAACGATTTCGGGGATGGCTTTGGGGGCGATGGGCACGCACTCGGCGTGTTGGGCGATGCCGGCGTTGCCGGGGGCGGCGAAGAGCGCGTGGCAGTGTGCGCTATGGCGCAGTTTCCACGCCAGCGCGTGTTCGCGTCCGCCGCCGCCGACTAAGAGAATGCGCATTAGCGCTTCACGAACTGGAATCCGCGGCGTGCGCCGTGACGTCCGTACTTCTTGCGCTCTTTCTCGCGGGCGTCGCGGGTCAGCATACCGTTTTGTTTCAGTACGGCGCGGTATTCAGGGTTCACCTGCAGCAGGGCACGCGCCACACCGTGTCGGATTGCGCCTGCCTGACCCGACAGCCCGCCGCCGCGCACCGTCGCCTTGATGTCGTACTGACCCTCGATGCCCAGCAAGCGCATCGGCTGTGTTACGATGCGCTCCAGAATCGGGCGGCGCAGATACTCGGGCGCGTCACGCCCGTTGATGATAATCTTGCCCTCGCCGGGCATCAGCCACACGCGCGCCGAAGCGGTCTTGCGTCGTCCTGTACCGTAGTATCGAATCGGCTCCATAGAGTTCACTCCTTACAGTTCATAAGCTTGGGGCAGCTGCGCGGCATGGGGATGTTCCGCGCCTTGGAACACACGCAGTCGCTTCAGCATGCGGGCGCGGAGTTTGTTTTTCGGCAGCATGCGGCTCACCACGCGCGTCACCATCTTTTCGGGCTTCTCAGTCATCATCTTGCGGCGCGTGTAGGCGCGCAGCCCGCCCGGATGCATCGTGTGGTGGTAAATCACTTCCTCCATCTTGTTGCCTGTGAAGATTGCCTTCTCCGCGTTCAGGATAATCACATGGTCGCCCATATCCATGTGGGGGGTGTAGGTGGGCTTGTGCTTGCCTTGCAGTAGGCGTGCGACTTGGGCGGCGACTCGCCCGACGGGCTTGCCCGCCGCATCGACGACCCACCAGGTTCGCTGGATTTCGTCTTTTTTCATCGTATAGGTTCGTTGTAGCATAATTGCTGCCTCCTCCGATTACAGCCTATATTTTACCCGCATCAGGCACAAGCCTGCGGCGGGCGCCATATGTGTCGCTTGCGCACAGGTTTCGAACCGTTCGCGCAGCGAGGTGATGCTCTGCTTGCCCTCGCCCACGCGGGCTAACTCGCCCACAATCAGGCGCACCATGCCACGCAGGAAGCCGTTTGCCTCCAGTTCGATGCGCACACCGTCACGCGTCGGCTGCACCACACCGCGATACAGCGTGCGCACCGTGTTCTTCTCGGTCGGAATCTTCACCGAGAACGGGCGAAAGTCGTGTTCGCCCTGAATCGCCTCCAGCGCCGCCTGCATCGCCTCGACATCTAGCAGGCGCGGGTAGTGCCACGCATAGCGCAGCTTCCACACGGACGGGTGCGCGCCCGTGTAAATCGTGTAGCGGTACACGCGGCTTTTGGCTGAGAAGCGCGCGTGGAAGTTTGCGCTCACTTCCTGCGCGTTCAGCACTTTCAAGTCCATCGGCAGGCGACGGTTGAGTATTTCCGTCAGCCTGTGGGTCGGCACAGGTCGGCTGGTGAAGAAGTTCACCACTTGCCCACGCGCGTGCACGCCTGAGTCGGTTCGGCTTGCGCCGATGACCTCAATCGGCTCGTTCAGCGTCGCCTGCAACGCGCTTTCCAGCACGCCCTGCACGGTGCGCATTTCGTGCTGGCGGGCGAAGCCACAGAACGCGGTTCCGTCGTATTCGACCTGCAGGCGCAGGTTGCGCATGCGCTACTCGACCAGTTCCAGCAGCGCGGTCTCGACCGCGTCGCCACGCCGGATGCCCACACGCACGATGCGCGTGTAGCCGCCCTGTCGATCGCGATAGCGCGGCGCGATATTGTCAAAGAGATGTTTCACTAAGCTCTCGTCGCGCAGGAAGGCGCGCGCCTGTCGGCGGGCGTGCAGCGTGTTCTGCTTGCCCAGCGTAATCATCTTCTCCGCGAGGCGGCGCGTCTCTTTGGCGCGTGTAACGGTTGTCTCAATCCGTTCGTGTATTAGCAGCGAGCGCACTTGATTGCGCAGCATATGCATGCGGTGGTCGCTCGGACGCCCTAACTTGCGGTAGCCAGCTCCGTGATTCATGGTTAACTTCGCCTCCTTCCCGATTTCATCAGGCTTAGCCCCATCACGCTAAGTTTCTCTTCAACCTCTTTTTTAGCGGTATCGCCGAAATTGCGCAGGGTGGTCAGTTTCTGTTCGGGGGTGCTGAGCAGTTTATACAGCGTATCGATGCCGCCACTGCGCAAGGCATTCAGCACGCGGGTAGACAGCCCCAAGTCTTCCAACGGTCGGTCGGGCACATCGACTCCGGGCGGGGGAGGCACGAAGGTGGTTCCGTTGTTGATTTCATCGCTGCCGAGTACCATCAGGCGGCTGAACTGCTCCCGCAGGATGGAGGCCGCCTGATACACCGCCTGCGCGGGTTCAATCGCGCCGTTCGTCCACACTTCCAGAATCAGGCGGTCGTAGTCGGTGCGCTCGCCCACCAACGTCGGCTCCACGAGGAAGTTAACTTTGGTGACGGGGCTGAAGAGCGCGTTCGTGCGGATTTCGCCGACGGAGCCGCGTCCGCGCTCGCGCTTAAGCGCGGGCACATAGCCCCGCCCGAACTCCACTGTGATGTCGGCGTTGATGCGTGCGCTGGAGTCGCTCAGCGTCGCCAGATACAGCTCGGGGTTCACTATTTCGATATCGGCAGGTGCTTGGATATCGGCGGCGGTCACACGCCCAGGACCCTGCACTTGCAGGCGCAGCGAATACTTCTCGCGCGGGTGCGAGGCGTGGACGCGAATCGCGACATTTTTCAGGTTCAGCAGGAAGTAGACGGTATCCTCTTTCACGCCGGGCATCGGCTCGAACTCGCTCAGCACGCCCTCGATGCGCACGCTGGTAATCGCGGCGCCGGGAATCGAGGAGAGCAGCACGCGGCGCAGCGCGTTGCCAAGCGTCACGCCGTAGCCCCGCTCCAGCGGCTCCACCTCGAACTTGCCGTAATTCGGCTCTTGAATCAGTGTACGAACTTCAGACTCTACCAGTTGCGCAGTCATCGTAATCAGCAGCCTCCTTAACGGCTATAGAACTCGATAATCTTCTGCATCTCGATCTTGGTGTCGATTTCGTCGGCTTGCGGGGCGTGCAGCACCTTGCCTTGCACCTGGTTCGCGTCGTAGGCGAGCCATGCAGGCGGTGTATGCTCGGCGGCGCGGGCTAAAGCATCTTTCGCCAACGCGGTGGAGCGTTTCGACTCGTGGATGGCAATCACGTCGCCCTCGCGCACCTGATACGACGGGATGTTGACGCGCTTGCCATTCACGGTGAAGAAGCGGTGTGAGACCATCTGGCGTGCTTGTCCGCGCGAGTTGGCGAAGCCCAGTCGGAACACCACGTTATCAAGGCGCATCTCCAGCTGGCGTAGCAGTACCTCACCCGTGACGCCACGCGCCTGTTGCGCTTTTTCCACGTACTTGCGGAACTGCGCCTCGCGGAGGTGGTACATCTGGCGCAGTTTCTGCTTCTCGCGCAGCTGCTCGCCGTACTCGCTCATCTTACGGTCGCGCGTGCGGGGACCGTGTTGTCCGGGTGGGAAGTTGCGCCGCTCGATAGCGCATTTTTTGGTGTAGCAGCGATCGCCTTTCAGGTACAGCTTCACGCCCGCGCGTCGGCACATGCTACATTTCGAATCCCAAATCACTGACATCCTTCATTTCCTCCTTGATTACACGCGGCGGCGTTTCGGGGGTCGGCAGCCGTTGTGGGGCACGGGAGTCACGTCTTTGATACTCTGAATCTCCAGCCCCGCCGCTTGCAGCGAGCGAATGGCGGTCTCGCGTCCGGGACCCGGACCTTTGACCATCACATCCACTTTACGGAGTCCGTGTTCCATCGCGGCGCGTGCGGCGCGTTCGGACGCCACCTGCGCGGCGAACGGCGTGCCTTTCTTGGTGCCTTTGAAGCCGACCGAGCCGCCGCTCGACCAGGAAATCACGTTCCCGTTCACATCAGTAATCGACACAATTGTGTTATTGAATGTGGCGTGTATATGCGCCACACCCTGAGCGATGTTCTTGCGTTCCTTCTTCTGCTGTGCGCCTGCTCGTGCTTTACGCGCCATAGTGTCTCTCCCTCATTACTTGGCTTTCTTCTTCTTACCCGTGCTGACGGTCTTCTTCGGACCTTTACGGGTGCGGGCGTTGGTGCGGGTGCGTTGCCCGTGCACGGGCAGCCCGCGCCTGTGGCGGATGCCGCGGTAGCAGCCGATTTCGATGAGGCGTCGGATGTTCATCTGCTGCTCGCGCCGCAGGTCACCTTCAATCGTGTAGTTCGTTTCGATTTCCGCGCGGAGTTTGGCGACCTCCTCTTCGGTGAGGTCGCGCACACGCTTATTCGGGTCGATTCCCGTCGCCGCCAAAATCTTGCGCGCGGAGGACAGCCCCACGCCAAAAATTACCGGCAGGGCGTATTCCACTTTCCTGTCGCGCGGCAAGTCCACTCCAGCAATACGCGCCATACTTGATTTGCCTCCTAACCTTGACGCTGCTTGTGTTTCGGATTCTCGCAGATAATCCGAACCACGCGTTTGCGCCGAATGATTTTACATTTGGCGCACATCTTCTTCACTGATGGTCGTACTTTCATCGCTATCGCCTCCGTCGAGCAGGCATACAGTATACCCGCTCGCGAAGGCGTATTATACCTCATGCGTGCGCGTTGTATGCAAGTGCAAAACTTAGGCGCGGCGGCTGTCACCGTCGCTATGGGCAGGGCTGCCGTCGCGCTTACTTATTTTAGCTTCGGTATCGATACACGATGCGCCCGCGCGTTAGGTCATACGGCGAGAGGGCGACCTTCACGCGGTCGCCTGGCAGAATGCGAATGAAGTTGATTCGCATTTTGCCCGACAGATGCGCCAGAATCGTATGTCCGCCTTCCACTTCCACTTTGAAGGTCGTGTTCGGCAAACACTCCACGACTGTGCCCTCAATCTCGATATCCTTGCCTTCGGTCTTCGCCATGGCATCACCTCCTATATTAATTGTACCTAAATTATGCGTCCGCTTGAGCAACGGCCCCTCCTTCGCCCACAATTCAGATTCTTGCAATGCGTTTGCAAACCGCTCTACTCAATAGCGCACACGCTGTAGGTCAATCTGGTCGGCATGGAGTTGGTAGAGTTCCCAGAGAGATGTCCATTCCAGCGTGTCGAGCCGCTGCTCATAAGTAAGTTATATGCGTTCCAGCCGAGCATCGCGATTCGTTGACCGATGCTCCGCGCGCCAGCGACATATCTGCTCTTTGGAGGGAATGCCGCATGGGGGGTGATTTTTGCAGGAGAATTCCTGCTCACTCCACTGTCAGTACATCTGCGCCGTTTTCAGTGATTACAACGGTATGCTCGAAGTGGGCGGCAGGCTTGCGGTCGCGCGTGATGATGGACCAATCGTTCTCGTGGAACTCCACTTCGGGTTCGCCCATCACAATCATTGGCTCGATGGCAAGCACCATGCCGGGTCGGAGTTCCACGCCCGTGCCGGGTTCGGCGATGTTGGGGATATCGGGCATTTCGTGGACGAATCTGCCCACGCCATGCCCTGCCAAGCCTTTGGCGGGTTTGAAGCCGAACGATTCGGCGTGTTGCTGGACGGCTGCGCCGATGTCGCCCGTCGTGTTGCCCGCGCGGGCGACCTCCAGCGATTTTTGGAGTGCCTCCTCTGTCACGCGCACGAGGCGTTTGCGCTGGTAGTCCGTGCGCCCCACGATTACTGTCAGCGCGGTGTCGCAGCAGAAGCCTTCGTAGTAGACGCCAATATCAAGGGTCACCACATCGCCCTCGCGCAGCACTCTGCCGGTGGGCAAGCCGTGTACAACTTCCTCGTTGATAGAGACACACAGCACACTTGGGAACAGGCGGTAGCCCTTGAAGGCGGGGAAGCCGCCCATCTCCAACACCATGCGCTCGGCAAGGGCATCCAGTTCGGTATCGAGGGTGCGATTGGGTTCAATCGCCTCGGCGCAAGTGCGCAACACACGCGCAGCGATGCGCCCTGCCTTGCGAATGCGTTCAACCTGCTGCTGGTTTTTGAGGTAGATTTTCATAGCACGCTCAACAGTCGCTGGTAGACTTCCTCAGGCGTGGCGTCCGCACTCACGGTGCGCAGCAACCCGCGCTGGCGGTAGTGTTCAATCAGCGGCTCAGTCTGCTCGCGGTAGACCTGAAAGCGTTTACGAATCGTTTCGGGCTTATCGTCCTCGCGGGTGATAAGTCCCGCGCCACAATGTTCACACTTATCGCCCGCTTTGCTGGGGTTGGCGGTGATGTGATACACGGCGTTGCACTGGGGGCAGATCCGTCGTCCGCTGAGCCGTGCAATCAGTGCATCCTCGCTGATTTCGAAGTAAATCACGGCGTCAAGCGGCTTCGTGAGAATAGCTTCCAGCATCTCCGCCTGGGTGAGGTTGCGCGGATAGCCGTCCAGAATAAACGACTCGAGCGCGGCGAGTCGTTCGGCGACAATCTGGTGCACGAGGGGGTCGGGCACGAGTTCGCCGCGCTGGATGTACGCTTGTGCCTGCTGCCCCAGCGGGGTGTTTTGGGCGATGGCGGCGCGGAGCAGGTCGCCCGTGGCGACCGCCGTCCAGCCCTTCTCCGCTTCTAACCGTTTCGCCTGCGTGCCTTTGCCTGCGCCGGGCGCACCGATGAACACCAGTCGCATGCGTCGCTCCGTTATTTCATCATGTCGTCGTACTGACGCATCGCCAGTTGCGCCTGCAGCTGGCGCGAGAAGTCTATCGCCACGCCGACCAGAATGAGCAGCGAGGTACCGCCCACAATCGTTAGGGTATCGATGCGCGTGATCGTGGGAACCCAATACTGCATCAGCGCGATGAACGACAGGAACGCCGCACCCGCGAAGGTGATGCGCGTGAGCACATCGTTCAGGTAGTCGGAGGTAGGCTTGCCCGGACGCACGCCCTGAATGAACGCACCCTGACGCTTCAGGTTCTCGGCAATCTCATCGGTGTTGAACACCACCGACACATAGAAATAAGTGAACAGGAAAATTAAGCCTGCGTACAGGATAGAACCGACGATACCACCGCCAGGCGTGAGCAGCTCCACCGCACTCACCAGAAAACTCACGACAGGACCGGGGTTCTCGCGGTTGTAGGGAATCATCTGCAGCAGGGTGGCGGGCAACAGCTGCAGCGACACGGCGAAGATAATCGGAATTACGCCCGCCGCGTTGACGGGGATTGGCAGGTAGGACGTGCCGCCCATCGTTTGCCTGCGCCCGACGATGCGCCGCATATGCTGAATGGGAATGCGCCGCTGTGAGGTCGTCACGTACACGATGCCCCACACAGTTGCCACGAAAATCGCCAACAACAGCAGTATCTGCCCGAAGCCAATCGCGCCCGATTGCAGCGCTTCATAGGTGCGCGAGACCTGATAGGGCATACTGGCGACGATACTGGCGAAAATCATCAGCGAGACGCCGTTGCCCAACCCTTTCTCGGTAATCTGTTCGCCTAGCCACAGTAGGAACATCGCGCCCGCTGTCCAAGCAATCACGACCTGCACGTACTGAATGCCTGTCAGGTCGAGCGCGCCAGCCGAGCGAAAGGTGGCAATCAAGCCGATGGACTGCACGATGGCGATTGCGATCGTGAGCAGGCGAGTGCGCTGTTGCATAAGGCGTCGTCCCGCCTCTTCGCGCATCGCCTCGCGCATCTTGGGGTCGGCGTAGGAGAACACCTGCATGATAATCGATGCCGTGATGTAGGGGTTCAGCCCCAGCGCGAGAATCGTGAGCTTGCGCAGCGCACCGCCCGTGAACATATTCAGAAATTCCAGCAGCTGCTGGTCTTCAAACAGCCGCGCGAGCTGCTCGCGGTCGACGCCTGGAATGGGGATGTGCAGCCCGACGGCGTAGACCGTGAACATCGCGAACACGAAGATGATACGCGCGCGCAGTTCGGGGATTTTGAACGCGCTTTGCAGGGCGCTAACGAAGTTCACGCTGAGCATGGCGACCTCACGATTCGATGAGTTGCACGGTTCCGCCCGCCGCCTCGATTTTGGCGCGTGCGCTTTCGCTAATCGCGTGGGCGTGCACCGTGAGCGGGATGGTAATCTCGCCGACGCCTAAAATCTTCACGCCGTCCTTCAGTTTGCGCAGGATGCGCCGCTCCTTCAGGATTTCGGGCGTTACGGTGTCGTTCGCCTGAAACCGTTCAGCGAGGGTCTTCACATTCACGACGGCGTATTCCACGCGGTTCACGTTGCGGAATCCTGTGCGCACGGGCAATCGGCGATGCAAGGGCGTTTGTCCACCCTCAAAGCGTGCAGGAATCGTGTCGCGCGCCTTTTGCCCTTTGGTGCCGCGCGTGGCAGTTTTGCCGTGCCCAGAGCCGATGCCGCGCCCGACGCGCTTACGGCGTTTTTTGCTGCCCGGCGTGGGCTTGAGCGTATGCATCTCGATCATTGCGTGTTTGCCTCCTCCTCAGAAACCTTCTCCACATGCAGCAGGTGCGCCACTTTCGCGACCATGCCACGAATGTTTGGCTCGTCACGGTGGTACACGGTCTGGTTCAGTTTACGCAGACCGAGCGCGCGCACCGTGCGTTTCTGGCTCTCCTCGTAGCCGATCGGGCTTCGCTTGAGCGTGATTTTCAACATCGTTTATGCCTCCGCAGCCTCTTTGAATTTGCGCACATACCACGGGGTGAGCGTTTTAAGCGGCATGCCGCGCACTTGGGCAATCTCTTCGGGGGTGTGCATCGTGCGGAAGGCTTCCATCGCCGCCCATGCCGCGTTGATAGGGTTGCGCGAGCCGACGAGTTTTGCCAGCACATCGCTCACACCCGCCGCCTCCAGCAGGGCGCGCACCGAGCTACCCGCCACAACGCCCGTACCCGGCGATGCGGGCTTCAGCACCAGGCGCGTGGAGCCATACTCGATCTCCACCTCGTGCGGGATGGTGGTACCGATGCGCGGCACATAGACCAGATTGCGTCGCGCGGCTTCGATCGCTTTGCGAATCGCATCGGGCACCTGACGCGCCTTGCCCAAGCCAACGCCCACATGCCCGTTCGTGTCGCCCACCACGACCATCACCTGGAAGCTGAGTGTGCGTCCGCCTTTGTGCGTTTTGGACACGCGGTTCGTGTGAATCACACGCTCCACATGCAGGTTCAGTTGGTCGGGATTGATATAACTATGTCGCTTTCTTTTCATAAGAGAAACCTCCTAAAATTTCAGCCCCGCCTCGCGTGCAGCGTCGGCAATCGCCGCCACGCGTCCTTGATACAGGAAGCCGCCGCGGTCGAATACGACCTGCGTGATGCCTTTTTCGAGGGCGCGCTGGGCAATCAGGCGTCCGACTGCCGCCGCCGCCTCTTTGTTGCCCGTGCTTTTCAGCTCATTACGCAGGGTGGCTTCGGTCGTCGACGCTGCAACTAAAGTATGTCCGATGCTATCATCGATAATTTGTGCGTGGATATGATGGACACTGCGATAGACACACAGGCGCGGGCGTTCGGGCGTGCCGAACACCTTGCGCCGAATACGCTTGTGGCGGGTAATGCGTCGTTCGCGCGCTGTCTTCTTCATAAGCGTTCACCTCTTACTTTTTGCCTTTACCTGCTTGCTGTTTACCGGGCTTCAGGCGCACAACCTCGCCGCGATAGCGCAGCCCCTTGCCCTTGTAAGTGTCGGGTGGACGTACGGCACGGATGTTCGCCGCCTGTTGCCCGACGAGCTGCTTATCGATACCGCGTACCTGAATCAGCGTCGCACGGGTCTGCGGGTCTTGCTCCACCGCGAGGGTGATGCCCGGAAACGGCTCGATACGCACGGGGTGCGAATAGCCCACCTGTAGCACGAGCGTCTGCCCATCCATCTGGGCGCGGTAGCCGATACCGACTATCTCGATAGTCTTCTCGAAGCCCTCCGAGACGCCCTTGACCATGTTGGCAATCAGCGTGCGCTGTAGTCCGTGCTGAGCGCGGGCGAACCGTTCATCGCTCGCGCGCTTCACATAGAGCGTGCCGTTCTCACGTTCCAGCTTGATTTCATCAGGCAGCTGATGGGTCAGCTCGCCTTTGGGTCCCTTAACTCGCACAGTGTTGCCTTCAACCTTGATGTCGACACCGTTTGGGACAGGGATTGGTTGTTTTCCAATTCTCGACATGGCAGCCCTCCTTACCAGACGATGCAGATGACCTCACCGCCGATGCGCCGTTTGCGGCACTCGCGGTCGGGCAGCAGCCCCTGCGAGGTGGAGACAATCGCCGTACCCAGCCCACGCTTGATGGGGCGCAGCTCCTCGACGGGGGCATAGATGCGCCGTCCGGGTTTACTCACGCGCTCCAAATGCTGAATCACCGACTCGCCACTCGGGGTGTATTTCAAGTGCACAATCAGCGTGGAGCGCACGCCATTCTGTTTCACTTCGTAGTCTCGGATAAAGCCTTCTTTCTTCAATAGGTCTGCAATTTCCGCTTTCAGGCGCGAGCCGGGGATTTCCACGCTCGCTTTTCGCGCCTGTGCGCCGTTTCGGATGCGGGTGAACATGTCCGCAATCGGGTCGGTCATCATACTTAAGCCTCCTTACCAGCTCGACTTGCGCACGCCGGGCAGCACGCCTTTATGCGCCTGCTCGCGCAAGCAGATGCGGCAGATACCGAAGTAGCGGATGTAGGCACGCGAGCGTCCGCAGATGCTGCAGCGGTTCACCTTGCGCACTTTGAACTTCGGTTTCCGTTTCGCCTTCTCTATCCATGCAGTGGTTGCCATAGCTCTCAGCCTCAGCGAACTGATATTATACCTGCTGCGCGCGGGAATTTCAAGGGTTCGAATCGGGTATTCTTTGGAACGATACGTATCCGTCCGCCACACCACCTCCTCTGGAGCGCCGACATGCTGGATTTGAACAAGCCATTCCAACGTCGGTTATACCTGAGGCAGGCGCTCTTGTACGGTCGCGCCGAAGACATCAGGAAGTTGGATGAAGTATTGCCCACACACTGGACGAACTGAACTTGCCAGAGCCTGTTTATCAACTCTGGAAACGTTATCTGATGCGGGCGAGTTCGTTTATTCCTGACGTCAGTGTTCGTGCGACTCGCGTTCGCGCTTGTGTTTTTCAATCAGCGGCTGCGCCACGTTGGGCGGGGCTTCTTCGTAGTGGGAGAATTTGGTGCGAAACCGCCCGCGCCCGCGAGTGATAGAGCGCAGCTCCAGCGCGTAGCGGGTCATCTCACTCATGGGCACATTCGCGCGGATCAATTGCCTGCCGTTGCCCACGCTCTCGATGCCCGCGATGCGCCCACGCCTGCCGTTCAAATCGCCCATAACGTCGCCCGTGAAGGCTTCGGGCACATTCACTTCCACTTCCAGAATCGGCTCCAGCACGACGGGACCTGCTTTCATCGCTGCTTCCTGATAGGCAAGACTGCCCGCGATACGGAACGCCTGGTCGGAGGAATCTACCTCGTGGTACGAGCCATCCACTACATTCACTTTGAAGTCGACCGCGGGGAAACCTGCCTGAATGCCTTTCTCGGCGGCTTCACGAATACCCTTCTCGATGGCGGGCAGGTAGTTTTTGGGGATTGCGCCGCCAACGATGCTTTCGGTGAACTCGATGCCTGACCCACGCGGCAGTGGCTCCATGTTGATGAAGCAGTGCCCATACTGCCCGCGCCCACCCGATTGACGCTTGAACTTACCCTCCACACGCTGCACGGGGCGGGTAATCGTCTCGCGATAGGGAATGCGCAGCTCCACCGTCTCCACTTCGGTGTTGAACTTTCGCTTAAGCTTGTCAATAATCACCTCCAGGTGCAGGTCGCCCATCCCCGACATCAAGGTCTGCCCCGTTTCAGGATCGCGTCGGGAGTGGAAGGTGGGGTCTTCTTCGTGCAGGCGGGCGAGAGCCGTTCCCAAGCGGTCTTCGTCGGCTTTGGTCTTTGCGACGATAGCGATGGTATAGATAGGTTCGGGCAACTGAATCGGTTCAATCGCGATGGGTCGGCTCTTGTCGCAGAGGGTATGCCCTGTGCCTGTCTCCTGTAGCTTCGCCACGACACCGATGTCGCCTGCGCGCACTTCAGAGGTGGCAATCTGATTCTTGCCGCGCAGGTAAAACACCTGACCGATGCGTTCATCGCGCTCTTTCTGGGCGTTGTAGACCTGCGAGTCGCCTTTTAGCGTGCCCGAATACACACGGAAGTAGGTCAGCTTGCCCACGAACGGGTCAGCGGTGGTTTTGAACACGAAGGCGGCTAAAGGACCGCTTGGGTCGGGCGTGAGCTCGATAGGCTCATCTTTGCGCAGGTCGGTTGCAATCGGCGCGGGGGCTTCCGCGGGGCTGGGCGCAAGCTCGACAATCGCCTGCAACAGAGGAGCAAGCCCCTCGCCCAACGACGCAGAGCCACACAACACGGGCACCAGCTGCCCTGTGCGTACGCCCTCGTGGAATGCGTGCACCAACTCCTCGTCGGTCAGCGGGTTGCCGTCGAGGTACTTCTCCAGCAGCACATCGTCAGTCTCGGCGGCGGCTTCCAT
Source organism: uncultured Fimbriimonadales bacterium (assembly GCA_964451985.1). GTDB lineage: Bacteria > Armatimonadota > Fimbriimonadia > Fimbriimonadales > GBS-DC > GBS-DC. The sequence continues at coordinate 19,621 of CAYVKB010000028.1, forward strand.
CAGCAGCTCGCGCGCACGACCGAACAATTCCTGCAAATCGTCGGGGATGGGCGACGCTTCAATCTCACGGTCTTTGCCCACATACGCTTTCCCGTGTAGCACATCCACCACGCCCTTGAACTGCGCTTCCGCGCCGATGGGCACTTGCAGTGGCACGATGCGCTTACCGTAAATACTACGTAGGTGGTTCACCAGTCCACGATAGTCCGCGCCGTCGCGATCCATCTTGTTCACGAAGACAAAGCGGGGCAGTTTCCGTGCCTCGCAAATCTCCCAGGCATTCTCGAAGCCGACTTCCAGTTCTGCCTGCGCGGGAGCGACCAGCACGACGGCGTCCACCACTTGCAACGCGCTATACAACTCGCCGATGAAATCAGGGAAGCCGGGCGTGTCCAGCAAATTGATTTTATGTCCATCCCACTCGATGGGCAACAGCGTGGTACTGAGGCTGATTTTTCGGCGCTGTTCTTCAGGATCGAAGTCGGAGGTGGTGTTGCCCGCCTCGATGCTACCGATACGGTCGATATGTCCCGCCATATACAGGAGATGCTCGGCAAGCGTGGTTTTCCCGCAGCCGCCGTGTCCCGCCAACGCTACATTGCGAATCTGCTCCAGCGCGTACTGTTTCATCGTATTGCTCCTTCTATGAGAGTGGCGAATCGCTTCAGTAGCTGCGTAAAATAAGCCCCTCACGCCTAAGCCGAGAGGCTACTCGCATTCGCCGTGTGTACCTGCGCCCCAGCAGATATATTATGCCCGATTAAGAATAGGTAAAGTCAAGGGGTATAGCCCTACTCACAGAGCTTGCGCGTCTCTTCAACGAACCGCTTGCGCAGGGCGTCAATCGGCAACAGCGCCCCTGTGATGCAGTCTTGATAGTGCCATACCTCCCAGCCGTTGCATGGTGCGCCCGTAATGTGTCTGCCCACCGCGTGGATGGAGCCTTCCAAGCCGTCGCAATACTGAATGTGCCCGTTTGCCAGCACCTGCGCCGAGCGGTTGATGTCTCCCTGAAAGTAGAGCGTATCGCCTGGCACGAGGTAGCCATTCTCCACCAGCGCGCCAAAGGGGATGCGCCTGCGTTTTTGGGGTTGACTGTTCACACCAAGCATCTCGATCGGTGTTGGAGCAACGGCTTCGATACGCCTGCGGGCAACCTCCGCATAGCGTGGGTCTTTCTCGATACCAATCCAACGGCGTCTTAGTCGCTTGGCAACTGCGCCCGTTGTCCCTGTGCCGAAAAATGGGTCTAACACCACATCGCCGGGTTTCGTGCTTGCCAGTATCACGCGATAGAGCAACGCTTCGGGTTTCTGGGTGGAGTGCGCTTTCTCGCCGTTCACTTTCAGTCGCTCGCTTCCTAAGCAAAGCGGAATATACCAGTCGCTACGCATTTGCAGGTCGTCGTTTAAGGCTTTCATCGCATGGTAGTTAAAGGTGTAAGGGTTGCCCTGCTGCTTTTGCGCCCAGATGAGCGTTTCATGGGCGTTCGTGAAACGTACACCTCTGAAGTTCGGCATCGGGTTCGCCTTTACCCAAGCGATGTCGTTTAGGATCCAAAACCCTAAATCCTGCATAATTTTTCCGATGCGGAAGATGTTATGATAGCTACCGATAACCCAGATGGTGCCCGTGTCTTTCAATACGCGCCGCGCTTCCGCGAGCCACCGGGCAGTGAATTCATCATATGCCTCAAAGCTTTCGAATTGATCCCACTCGTCGTCTACGGCGTCAACTTTGGTGCGGTTCGGGCGATAGAGTTCCTGGCGGAGTTGTAGGTTATAGGGCGGGTCAGCGAAGATGCAATCCACTGACCTCTCGGGCAGCTGACGCATCAGTTCGATGCAGTCGCCTTGCAGGATTTGGTCAAGCGGGAGTTGGTTCATTCTGCATCTCCTGCATGATACCCATCCGGAATCTGTTTAGGAAGCACGTAAAAACATTTCACCTACGCATCGCGCACCTACTCCTATGAAGAAAGAATGCGCATCATGCACCTGCTATTGGAGGGCGAGGCGCCTGCCGAGCCATCCCCTGTCTAATCTCCCTCGTGAACATTCGAAGTGGATGGCTCGGCAGGTGCCTCGTCCTCCAGGATTGGTGTGCTGCACGCAAGCAGATTGGCTCTTATTGGCAAGCCAATCTCGGTACCTGGCGTGGGCGTCCCGCGCGTGCTACGGGTTGGGTTTTGGCACAATAGGAATGTCTGTGCTACGGGTTAGGCTTGGGCACGGACATTCCTGTCCGTGCCACAGATTGAGTTATTTACGGAAGGGCATCCCCATCGCCTTCAGCAGGGCGAATGCCTCTTCGTCGGTTTTGGCGGTTGTGCAGAAGGTGATGTCCATGCCGCGCAGGCGGTCGACCTGGTCGTAGACGATTTCGGGGAACAGGATCTGCTCGCGCAGTCCCATCGAGTAGTTCCCGCGCCCATCGAATGAACGAGGTGAAATCCCCGCGAAGTCGCGGATACGGGGCAGCACCAAATTGATTAGCTTTTCCATAAAGATATACATGCGGTCGCCGCGCAGGGTGACCTTGCAGCCGATGCGATGTCCCTGTCGCAGGCGGAAGTTGGAGATTGCTTGCTTGGCGACGGTGACCACGGGCTTTTGCCCCGAAATCAGCGCAAGGTCGCGCACAGCGTTCTCGAGCTGTTTGGGTTCCTGTTCGCCCTTGCCCACGCCCATGTTGATAACAATCTTCTCCAGGCGCGGGATTTGCATCGGATTCTTATAGTTGAATTGCTGCTGCAGTTGCGGGCGCACGACCTGCTCGTAGTGGGTGCGCAGGCGCGGGGTGATGCGCGCTACTGCACCGTCGCCCGTGTCGAACAGCTTCTCCGTTTTTTGCTCCTTGCTCGCCTTCTTGCCCTGCGGCTGCGGAGGCGCAGCGGGTTTTTGCTTTGCCATAGCTCATCCCTCACTTCGTCACGTCGATCATCTCGTTGCATTTCTTGCATACGCGGTAGAGTTTGCCGTCTTGCCCGCGAATGCGTCCGACGCGCGTTGTCTTATCGCAGTGGGGGCACACCAGCATCACCTTAGCCGCGAACAGGGGCGCAGGCATCTGGATTTTCGTGCCCTTCTGGTTCATCATGCGCGGTTTCTGGTGTTTCCACACGAGGTTCAAGCCATCGACCACCACGCGGTTCTCGCGCGGCAGCACGAGTTGCACCCGCCCGCGCTTGCCCTTATCTTTGCCAGAGATAACCTCGACCGTGTCGCCGGAGCGGATTTTCATCCGAAGTGGTCGTTCCAGTTTGCGTACCATAGTCTCCCCTCCTACAGCACTTCGGGCGCGAGCGAAACGATGCGCATAAAGAGCTTATCGCGCAGCTCGCGTGCGACGGGTCCGAAGATGCGTGTACCGCGTGGCTCGCCCTGATTGTTCACAATCACGCAGGCGTTGTCATCGAAGCGCAGCGTGCTGCCGTCGGGTCGGCGGATGGGCTTGCGAGTGCGCACAATCACAGCGCGCACCACATCGCCTTTCTTGATGGGCATATTCGGCGAGGCGTCCTTGACCGACGCCACAATCACATCGCCCACATGCCCATAGCGCGCGTTCGAGCCTTTCAGCACGCGGATACACATCACCTCGCGTGCACCAGAGTTATCGGCGACTTTCAAGCGTGTAAATGGCTGTACCATAACGAAATACCTCCTGTTTTTACTGGGCGCGTTCTAAGATTTGGCGCACGCGCCAGCGTTTGTGGCGGCTGAGCGGGCGCGTCTCGACGATCTCCACGCGGTCACCCACGCGACATGCGTTCTGCTCGTCGTGCGCCATGTACTTTTTCGTGCGGCGGATGGTCTTCTTGTAGACGGGATGGCGATAGCTGCGCATCACTGCCACCACGACGGTTTTATCCATCTTGTCGCTGACCACGACACCAACGCGCACTTTGCGTCGCCCCTTGTACGCTGCGACCGCGCCTGTCGCTTGCGGCGCTGCGCCCTGAGTGGCTGTTTCCTCTACTTGAATCACTTCTTCATTCATCACTCACTACTCCTCAGACGCTTCCCTCGCGTCGTTTCTCGTTGATAACAGTCTGAATCCGCGCGATATTGCGCTTGAGCTGGCGCATTGAGTCCGTGTCCTTTAGTTGCCCGACAGTTTTCTGGACTCGCGTGCGGTACTGCTCCGTACGCAGGTTATCGAGTTCTTTTTGCAGTTCAGCTAAGGTCATACGGCGCAGTTGTTCGGGGTTGAGCGGTTTCATGCGCTTTCACCTCCTGCCGTTTCGGTCTCTGTGCCGAGTTGGAAGTCGGTACGCGAGACGATTTTTGTTTTGATGGGGAGTTTGTGGCTGGCGCGTCGGAGCGCTTCACGAGCGCGGGCTTCATCCACGCCACCGAGTTCCATAATCACTCGTCCACGCTTGACGACGGCGACCCAGCCTTCCACGCTCCCCTTACCCGACCCCATGCGCGTTTCGGCGGCGCGCTTGGTGTAGGGCTTATCGGGAAAGATACGGAACCACGTTTTGCCGCCTCGGCGCAGGTAGCGCACGATGGCGACGCGGGCGGCTTCCATCTGGCGGTTCGTGAGCCAAGCAGGCTCCATCGCGACCAGCCCGAAATCACCGAAGTGCAGCTCGCGTGCGCCTTTCGAGACGCCCTTACGCCGTCCGCGCTGCTGTTTACGATACTTAGTTCGTTTCGGCATCAACATAGCAATTCACCTCACTCTTCAACAATAGGCGTTTCGCCGGAGGGTACGCTGGGAGGCGGCGTGTCAGGTCCTGACGGTCGGGGTCCTCGTCCGCCCGCGCTGCGTCCACCGCCTCCACCACCGCCGGGGCGTCCCCCGCCTCCACCGCCGCGTCCACGGCGTCGGCGTCCGGGCTGGCGCTCACCCACTCCGCCGCGTCCGGGCGCGGCCGGGCGTGCCCCTCGACGCCGCTCACTCGGTGTCGCCGAGTCCGGCGTGGTGACCGACGAGAGCAGAATCCGCCGCTCCGACAGCGGGATATCGCCTTTGTAAATCCATACTTTCACACCAATCGTGCCGTAAATCGTGTAAGCGGTTGCGAAGCCGTAGTCGATATCCGCACGCAGGGTTTGCAGCGGCACGCGTCCCCAGCGGTCCCACTCGGTGCGGGCGATTTCCGCGCCGCCCAATCGCCCGGCGACCATCACTTTGATGCCGCGCAGGTTCATGCGCTGAGCGCGTGCGAGTGTCTGACGAATTGCGCGACGGTGCGAGATACGGCGCTCCAGCTGGTTTGCGATGTTCTCCGCTACGAGCTGCGCGTCCTGGTCAGGATTGCGCACATCTTCCACATCGATGCGGATTTCGGGCTTGTTGGGATGCAGCGCTTTGTGGATGGCACGTGTGACCTCTTCGATACCCTGCCCGCCACGCCCGATGATTTGACCGGGGCGTGCCGCATAGATAATCACACGCACGATGTTCGCCGCCCGCTCAATCTCGATGCGCGAGATGCCCGCGCTGTACCAGCGCTTCTTAATCGCCTGCCGTATCAGGTAGTCTTCATACAGCGTGTGGCGATATTGTTTCTTTGGCGCGTACCAGCGGCTTTCCCAGTCGCGCGTGACGCCCACACGAAAACCGATTGGGTTGATTTTCTGACCCATTAGTTCTGCTCCTCCTGCTGCTGCGCGGCGGTTGACGCGGCTTTCCGCGCGGTCGGGCGCGGTTTCGGCGTAGCAACGCCCAGCTCGATGGTCACGTGGCTGGTGCGCTTAAGAATCCGATACGCTCGCCCGCGGTCTTTGGGCAGAATCCGTTTCCAGCGCGGACCCTCGTCCACATAAGCACGCTCGATGTAGAGCATATTGGGCGACAGCCCGTCGTTGTGCATCGCGTTCGCGACCGCCGATTCGAGCACTTTCTTCGCGACTCGCGCCGATTTATTGGGTAGGCGCTGGAGTATCACCATCGCCTCACCGACTGGCTTCCCGCGCACAAGGTCTATTGCCAAGCGTGCCTTGCGCGGAGGTATCCGAACATGTCGTGCAACCGCCTTCATAATTGCCTCCTTATCGCTTCCTGACCTTACTGGTCTTCTCCGAGTCCTTATGCCCGCGGAAGGTGCGGGTGAGGGCGAACTCGCCGAGTTTGTGCCCCACCATCTGCTCCGTCACGTAGACGGGCACGTGCTTGCGTCCGTCGTGGACTGCGAAGGTCAACCCAATCATTTCGGGCACAATCATCGACCGTCGCGACCAGGTTTTGATGGGGCGTCGCTGGGTTTGGGGCTGCTCCAGCGTCGTCAGCACCTTTTTCATCAGTTTCGGGTCGACATAAGGTCCCTTCTTGAGTGAACGCGCCATAGACTATTTCCTCCGTTTGAGAATGAATCGGCTGGTGCGCTTGTTGCGTCGGGTTTTGACTCCGAGCGCAGGTTTGCCCCACGGGGTTTTGGGATGTTTGAGACCGATGGGGGCTTTGCCCTCGCCACCGCCGTGCGGGTGGTCACGCGGCGTCATCGCCGAGCCGCGCACGTGGGGTCGGCGTCCCATCCAGCGGGATTTGCCCGCCTTGCCCCAGACTTCGTTTTCGTGGTCGAGGTTGCCCACTTGCCCGACAGTCGCGCGGCAGCGCAGGTGGACAAGGCGCATTTCGCCGGAGGGCATGCGTAGGGTGGCGTAGTTGCCCTCTTTGGCGAGAATCTGTGCCGCTGCGCCCGCGCTGCGCACCAGCTGCCCGCCCTTGCCGGGATTGAGCTCGATGTTATGCACCAGCGTACCGACAGGAATATTTTGCAGCGGCAGCGCGTTGCCGGGCAAAATGTCGGCGTCGGGTCCGTTCATCACGGTCGCGCCCACCTGCAGTCCGACAGGTGCGAGGATGTAGCGCTTCTCGCCATCCTCGTATTCCAACAGCGCAATCCGCGCGGAGCGGTTCGGGTCGTATTCAATCGCGACCACTTTCGCGGCGACGCCGTCCTTGTTGCGCTTGAAATCGATGATGCGGTAGAGACGCTTATTGCCCCCGCCGCGATGGCGCGCGGTCACGCGCCCCATATTGTTGCGCCCACCTGTCTTGCGCAGTCCCACCGTCAGGCTCTTCTCAGGCTCTTTTTTCGTAATCTCCTCGTAGGTCGAGGTCTGCATGAAGCGCCTGCCCGGTGAGGTCGGTTTCCATTTCTTGATCCCCATAATTGCCTCCGTTTACAGACTAAAATCGTCGATGGTCTGGTCGGGCTTAAGCGTCACGATGGCTTTTTTCCATGCCTTCGTGTAGCCCTGACTGCGCATGCCCACGCGCTTGGGTTTGGGCTTGACCCACATCGTGCGCACCTTCACCGCGTCCACATTATAGAGCTGCTTCAGTGCGTGCTTGATATCGATTTTGGTGGCGTCGTTCGCCACTTCAAACAGGTACTGGTTGTTCAGCATCCGCAGCATCGTGCCTTTTTCGGTAATAAGCGGACGGATAATCACTTGAGCGGGATGTTTCATTGCGCCCACACCTCCTCCATTTTCGCGAGGGCTTGCTGCGTGGCAATAACGCGCCTTGCCGGGATAATTTCGTGCAGGGCGAACGCTGGCGCGATGCGCACAATCACATTCGGGATGTTACGGAACGACTTGAAGACATTCTCGCTCGGCTCGTGCAGAAGGATGAGGACTCGCTCGTTCTCGATACCCAGCGCTTTGAGCATCGCCGCCGCCTGCTTGGTCTTGATTTCGGGGAAGTTCAGCTCGTCGACCACCAGCAGCGCGCCGTTCTCGGCTTTATCGGCAAGCACGGTGCGGAAGGCGAGGCGTCGCTCTTTGCGGTTCACGATGGGCGCGTAGTCGCGCGGGGTGGGTCCGTGCACGATGCCGCCCTTGCGCCAGTGCGGAGCACGAATAGAGCCTTGACGGGCGCGTCCCGTATGCTTCTGGCGCCAGGGTTTGCGCCCGCCACCGCGCACTTCCGCTCGTCCTTTGGTGTCGTGCGTGCCCTGTCGGAGGTGCGCCAGTTGCGCAACCACAGCGCGATGCACTGTCCCTTCCTTGCCCTTTGCGCCAAAAAGGCGGTCGCTGAGTTCGACCTCCCCAATCGCCTGACCTTGCTTATTATATAAATTCGCTTTCGGCATAGAAATCACCTCTACTGTTTCTGCACATACACGATGGAGCCGCGTCCACCGGGGATTGCGCCTTTAATCAGCACGCGGTTTTGTCCCTCTAAAATCTTCACGATGGTCAGGTTGCGCGTGGTGATCTGCTCGCCGCCCATGCGTCCGGGGCTGCGTTTACCTTTGAACACGCGCTGCGGACCTGTTGCGCCGCTGGAGAGCGGTCGGCGGTGGGTCATCGAGCCGTGCGTCATAGGACCGCCAGCGAATCCGTAGCGGCGCACCACGCCTGCGAAGCCCTTGCCTTTGGAAGTGCCCGTGACTTTCACCGTCTCGCCTTCGGTGAACACGTGCTCGGCACGCACCTCCTGCCCACTCATCGCTTGTCCGTTGATAATTTCGAACTCTTTCAGGTGGCGCAGGGGTTTGTCCAGCGCCGCTCTTTTGAACACGCCCATCGTTGGCTTGTTCACACGCTGAGTTTTCACGGGTTCGAACCCGATTTGCGCCGCGTAGTAGCCGTCTTTTTCAGGCGTGCGCACCTGTACCACATGGCAGGGTCCCAGCTCCACAACAGTCACGGCGACCATGCGTCCGCTCTCGTCGTAGATGTGGGTCATGCCGAGTTTACGCCCGATGAGTCCTTTCAGCACGGGCGGCGGGGGCAGCTCGCGCTTGGGCTTGACGGGCGTCCCTTCCGTAGGGGTGGCGGCGACAGGCTCCGCAGGTGTCGCTTCGGCTACTGCTTCACCAGTGTCTGCACTTTCCGCCGCCTCAGCGGTTGGCTCCGCCGTCGCTTCCGGCGCAGCCGACGCCGTCTCTGCCGTCGTCTCTGGCTGCTCACCGTTCGCCTGCGGGGTCTCTTCGGTTATTTGTTTCTCTTCTTGCATCGCTACTGCCTCCCTATAGCTTAATCTCAATATCCACGCCGCTGGGTAAATCCAATCGCATTAATGCATCAATCGTGCGGTTGTTCGGGTCCAGGATATCGATGAGCCGTTTGTGAGTGCGGATTTCAAAGTGTTCCATGCCAATCTTATCGATGTGCGGACCGCGAATCACGCAGAACTTGCGGATGTCGGTGGGCAGTGGCACGGGACCGCGCACACGCGCACCCGTATGCTGCACCTGCTCGACAATCCGTTTCACGGATTGATCCAGCACGCGATGGTCGTAGGCTCGTAGTCGTATCCTGATTTTGTCGCGTTTCATCGTCCTCTCCTCCAGAATCGGGGCGGAGGGGAATTATACCCAACCGCCCCAACCTGATGTATCGTATTAGTCCAGCATCTCCGTGACGACGCCCGCGCCCACCGTGCGACCGCCCTCGCGA
>CAYVKB010000029.1:0-27698 GCA_964451985.1 uncultured Fimbriimonadales bacterium
CGTCAACAGGTATAATACCCCCAAGCATGCAGGAGGAGAGACGCCTTGAATAAACACTTTATCTATCTGGGCATCGTGGTTTTGATTGCGGCGCTGGCGGGCTATCTGTTTGCGACCCAACCCGCGCGGCGCGGCTTGGATGTACAGGGCGGGCTGCGCATGACCCTACGCGCAGAAATCGAGAAACTCTCGCCCGAAGAGCAGAAACTGTGGACGCCTGAGCGGATGCGCACCACTATCGATATCCTCACGCGGCGCATCGACTCGCTGGGCGTGATTGAACCGACGATTTATCAAAAAGGCGATACGGAGATAGTTATCGAGCTGCCAGGTTTCACCGATGAGCAGGAGGCACGCGACCTACTGCAAACCACCGCACGATTGGAGTTCCGCTACCTCAAAGATGTGCGCACCGAGAAGCAACCCCTTGGACGATACGAAATCGTGCTGGATCAGAAGGGTGACGACGAGGTGGTCAAATTCCGTGATTTGACCAGCCCCGACGCCAAAGTCATCGAGCCGGGCACGCCCGAATATCAGAAGATTTTGGAATCCTCGCCGCTGATTGTGACAGGCGATGAGCTGGAACGCGCTGAGGTCACCCGTCAAGCGTTCTCGCCCGAAGTGTTGCTGATATTCAATCGAGAGGGGCAAGATAAGTTCGCGCGTGCATCGTCGCTCTACCTCAAAGAGCATATCGCGATTATCCTGGACAACAAAATCATCTCCGCACCGGTGATTCAGTCGGCAAACCTACGTGAGCCGGTGATTCAGGGCAACTTCACGCTGAAGGAGGCTGCAAGATTACGCGACCTGCTGAACGCGGGTGCGCTGCCCGTGAGCCTGTCGCTGGAGAGCATTAACCGCGTGGAGGCGATTCTGGGCGCGCAGGCGTGGGATCGTATCATCCAGGCAGGTGTGATTGGCTTCGTTGTCATCGCCTTGTTTATGATATTTTACTACCTACTGCCGGGCTTTATTTCGGTACTGGCGCTGGGACTGTACGTGCTGTTCGCCACAGCGATTTTCAAGGCGACGGGGGTCACCTTCTCCCTGCCGGCGATTGCCGGCATCATCCTTTCCATCGGCATGGCAATCGACGCGAACATCCTCATCTTCGAACGCTTGAAAGAGGAGCTACGACTGGGCAGGACGCTGCTGGCAGGGCTGGACGCTGCCTTCAAACGCGCTTTCCCCGCGATTTTCGACTCGAATCTCAGTACGATTATCATCTGTCTGATTCTGTACTACTTCGGTACAGGACCCGTGCAGGGCTTCGCGACGACGCTGGGCATCGGCGTGGCGATAAGCTTCTTCACAGCGATTTTCTGCACGCGCACGTTGCTCTACACGCTGGTCGGTATCGGCGTGCATCCGAGCGAGCGACTGTTCGGCTTGCGCCGCCAGTTTGGTCAGGAGGTGGGCGAGCAACTCGGCGCGGCGAAAGACCGTTTCGACTTCGTGAACAAGCGGGGGCTGTACTATGCGATTAGTGGCGCAGCAATCGTAGTGGGTTTGGTGTTCTGGTTGGGCTTGGGCGGCTTGAAGCCGGGCATCGACTTTGAAGGCGGCAGCGAGCTGGTGCTGCAGAAGCGTGTGGAAGTCGCCGCCACCTCCCCTGCACCTAACACCGCCGAGCAACCCGCACCCCCCCAGGGCAATCAACCGAATCCGCAGAATCAGCCTGCAGACGAGCAATCTCAACAGCCTGCACAGGCGCAACAGCCTGCTGCTCCATCTATACCTGTCTCCGAGCTACCCCCGATTGAAGCCAACCTCGCTCAGGTGCTGAACTTGCTGCGTCAGGCGGGCTTTGCAAAGGTCGGCGCGCTGTTTGCGGAGGGCAACCGCCAACTGATAGTCCATGTCGCCGATGCAGACGCCGACAGCCAGCAGAAGATCGTCGACGCGCTCAAGCCCATCGGCGATCTGCAGGTGGTCAGCTTCTCCAGCGTCAGTCCGCGCGTGCGCGAGGAAACCGTCCAACGCGCCATCACCGCCGTCGTGGTCGCGCTGATTGCGATTCTGCTTTACATCGCGCTGCGCTTCTCCATCGAGGGCGGTTGGAGTGGCTTCAAGTTCGGCATCGCCGCCACTATCGCACTTGCCCACGATGTGCTGATTATGGTCGGCGGCGCAGCGTTGCTGGGCTATCTGCTCGGCTGGGAGATTAATGCGCTGTTTATCACCGCGTTGCTCACACTGGTTGGCTTCTCGATTAACGATACGATTGTGGTGTACGACCGCGTGCGTGAGAACCTACGCCACCGTGCGCGAGGCGAAACCTTCGCGACCATCGTGAATCGCAGCCTGAACCAGACGCTCGCACGCTCCATCAACACGAGCCTTACGCTGCTGATTGTGCTAGTTGCGCTCGTTATCTGGGGCGCAGTGACGCAAGACCTGCGCTTTTTCTACGTAGCGATGCTGATTGGTGTGGTGGCGGGAACCTACTCGTCGATCTTCATCGCGAGCCAGATTATGGTGAGCTGGCAGGACGCACGCGAGAAGCTGCATCAGCGTCAGGCGGAGGCGGCGAAGGCGACCGCCACAACACCCAAAGCGGCGCAGCCCACAAGGGGTACAGCCACGGCTGACGGCGAGCCTGCCGCTACAGGCGGCGACGCCGCGCGCAAGAAACATCACGCGCAGCACGTGGGTAAGCGCAAGCGACGTTACTGATGAATACGCACCGTATCACGCCCGAATCCGATGAGGCAAGCAAACGCCGCGCGTTGCTGGCGGTGTTCCTCACGATCTTTGTGAGCCTTATCGGGTTCGGGATTGTGATTCCGCTGCTGCCCTTCTACGCCAAAAAGTTTCAGGCAAGCGAGTTGCAGATTGGGTTGCTGTTCGCCTCGTTCTCAGCGGCGCAGCTGCTCGCCTCGCCGATATTGGGTGAGTGGTCAGATCGCTTCGGGCGTCGCCCCGTGCTGATTCTGAGCTTGCTGGGTTCCGCTGCCAGTTTTGTGATGCTTGCGCTCGCGCCCAATCTGGTGTGGCTATTCCTCTCGCGTTTGCTAGACGGCTTCACGGGGGGCAATATCACTACGGCGCGTGCCTACATCGCCGACATCAGCCCCCCTGAAAAGCGCGCCAAGAACTTCGGACTAATCGGCGCAGCGTTCGGACTGGGATTTATTCTGGGTCCCGCGTTGGGCGGCGGCTTGGCGCACTTCGGGCTGGCGGTTCCCGCGTGGGTCGCTGCGGGGATTTCACTGCTGGCAGCCGGATATGCGCTTTTCGCCTTGCCCGAAACGGCGCATACCTTACCTGCCAAACGTCCCTCTCCGTGGCGCGAGATGCCTGCAACGCTCACGCGCAGCCCCGCCGCACGACTGCTGTGGCTCAATTTCATCCTGTGGGTCGGCTTTTCAATTTACCAAACCACCTTTCCGCTGTTCGCCGCGACGCGCTTCGGGCTGGGTCCCAAAGAGATAGGCTACGTGTTGGCGGTGGTAGGCGTCGTAGGGGCGTTTTCACAAGTCGCCTTAGTGGGGCGCGTTGTGCATGCGCTGGGCGAGAAATCGACGCTGCTGCTGGGCGTTTGGCTGAACATTATCGGTCTGACGGGCGCGGCGTTCACGCACTCGCTGTGGCTATTCTACCTACTGGTGGGCGTCGCGAGCGTGGGCGGGTCGTTGGGTCTGCCCAGCCTCACCAGCCTGATTAGCCAGTCTGCCTCCGCCGCCGATCAGGGTCGCATTCAAGGTGTGTCCGGCTCACTGGAGAGTCTGGCACGAGTCGTTGCACCTATCTGGGGGAATGGCGCGCTCAAACATAGCGACGCACTGCCATATGCCTCCGCAGCAGGGTTGCTCTTTATCGCGGCGATGATTGCACTGGGGTTGAAGCCTATCAAAACCGACACAAAGCGGGTATCCTAATTCCGCAGGGCGCAGCCGCTCTGCAAGGAGGGATACAACGATGGCGCGTAAGATTCTGATGCTGGTTGGGGACTACGTGGAAGACTACGAAGTGATGGTCCCGTTCCAAGCGCTGCAGATGGTCGGGTTTGAAGTTCACGCGGTCTGCCCCGGCAAGCGCGCAGGACAGAAAGTGCGCACGGCGGTTCACGACTTCGAGGGCGACCAGACCTACTCCGAGAAACCCGGACACAACTTCACGCTGAACTACTCGTTTGACGAGGTGAACCCTGCCGATTACGCGGCGCTGGTGGTGTCGGGCGGGCGCGCGCCTGAATACATCCGCCGCGAGCCGAAGGTGCTGGAGTTCACACGTCACTTTTTCGAGACCAACAAGCCCGTCGCCGCCATCTGTCACGGGCTGCAGGTGCTGACCGCCGCAGGCGTGATGAATGGGCGCACGGCAACGGCATATCCCGCAGTAGGTCCCGAACTCACCCTCGCTGGCGCGAATTTCGAGGAAGTGCCCCCCGACAAAGCAGTAGTGGACGGCAACCTCGTGACTGCACCCGCATGGCCCGCCCACCCCGAATGGCTGGCGAAGTTCCTGCAGGTGCTGGGCGTGCGGATTGAGGGGGTGTAGGCTACACTTGGGTACGATGGCGCTCCGCCATCGTACCGCACCTACTCTTTCTTGCGCACGCTACCGCCCTCTTTCGGGCTGGCATCGATCTCGTTCTTGAAGGTAGAACGCCCCACGCGCTTCTCCATATAGAACTTGCCAATCACGATCACCTTATCATCATCACTGATAGGCAAGTGCCCATAAGAGAAAACAGTAATCTGCTTGCCCTCGCTGTCCAGTTTGAAGGTGGTGTAGGCGTTGCCCACACGAGAGGTTTTCTTCTTGAGGTCGTCCACCTCGCCTTCCACCTGCACCAGTTTGCGATGGAACTTATTAGGGTCTTTCAGGATCGCCGCCACGGTGGTCTTGATAGGCGTCTGTTTAGGCTGCTGCTGGGCAATCAGCCCGCTCCACAGAACCGCAATTGCCACGATGATTAGAATCGTTCGCATCGATGTACCCTCCTCAGGGATGATTCGCCCGCTGAGAGGAAAATCCTGCTATTACGCTACCGCGCGGAATTCCATCAGCGAGGGCGAAAGTTCGTCGCCTACTTTCCATGCCACGCCCTCTTGCTCAGCGAGGGCGCGGGATTCAGGGGTTGCCCAATCCTCACCTATCACGATAGGTAGCACATCGACACCTACCTCGCGGAGTGTGTCGGCGCGAAGCCGAGCGCGTCGTATATCCTCGCCGTTCACCTTCAGCGAGACCTCCACCAACGCAACGCGTTCACCTTTCCACCAGAGGATGTCGGACAGGCTGGGGTCGGCTTCGTCTTTCAACCGTTGCGAGGGGTCGAGACGACCTGCCATCCACTCTTTCAAGCGGGCGCGCACATGCGGTTCATCGGGCGTTCCGCCCTCGCCGCCGTTGAGCAGATGCCACGCCTGGCGCAAAATGCGCCGTTCGTACTCTTCCCCACGGCGGCGTCCCTCCTCGCCGCGCTGACGCTGCTCAATACGCTCCGTCGTCGTCTTAAGCTCCTCTGTCGTCGTCTTGAGTTCCTCTGTCGTCGTCTTGAGTTCCTCGACAGTAGCTTCCACATTCCCCACTCGCGTTTCTAGCTGCGCAGTGCGCTCCAATCCCTGCTGTACAAGTTCTCTCGTCTCACGCACTAATGCGGGCAGTTGTGCCATCTCTTCGCCCAAAATCAGCCCGCGCAGCATAATCAGCAGCTCTGAATCCGCGAGCAGCATCCGCTGCACATTTTGCTTGCTGAACAAAATTCGCGCCAGCGGCTCCTGCCATTCGGGGTTTTCCTCCAGCAGGCGCACCAAGTCGGCTAAATCAGCTGCAATGATGGGCATCGTCAAAATTATACCGCAACGGAGATCAAGCGACCACGGTTCAGATTAGGTTTCACATTTGTGCGGCGCAGTTGAAATGAGTTAAGAGCGCGCGTCCGAACTTCCTTTCCGAGCAGCTTCCACGCCTACAAGGATTCTCGTTCGGGTGTATCGTTTCTGTAGCAGGTACCTGTCATTTATCAGTACCCTCTTCAGGCTTCTCTGGTAGCTCTTCTAAGCAGTTCATACCGAAGTAGTGCAGAAAGTTGGGCGTGACGCCATACAGGATGGGCTTGCCAGGCGCGTCTTTGTGTCCGAGTTCCTGGATAAGCCCCCGAGCGATTAGTTGGCGCACGGTGTGGCTGCTGTCTACGCCGCGCAGGGCGTCGATCTGCGCTTGCGTGATGGGCTGCTCATAGGCGATTATCGCCAGCGTCTCCAGCGCAGCTCTGGAGAGCCGTTTTTGTGCAGGGTTCAGTAGGCGCGCAATATAGAACGCATATTCCTGCTTGGTAGCGAGTTGGTAGCCACCCGCCAGCTGCAGGAGTTGTATGGCACCTCGCTCGGCGAACTCCCTTTGCAACGCTTGCAGGGCAGCCTCCACCGCATCCGCAGGTTCGCCCGTCACCTCACACAGCGTCTGAACACTCAAGGGTGAGTCCGCCACAAACAAAAGCGCGTGGAGGATGGACTTTAGATCGGGTTCGTACATCAGCTTGTATTTACGGCTGGTTGCTGGTTTTTCCTGCCGCGCCACATCGTAGCGTGAAAGACGGCAGTGCTTTAATGTGCCGCATTGCGCTGTGAGGCTGTGCGAGGAACGCTAGCATCTGCGGTCATCGATAGATAGCTACTCTTCGTATACCTGTGTTTGTCCGCTTATCGTAACCATCACACCGCCGCCAACGCTTTGCCCCGAATACGCTGTACCTCGCGGGCGAGCGTCTCCACTACGTATTGCAGGTCGTCCCAGGTGGTCTCGCGCCCTAGCGTGAAGCGGATGCCTTCCTGCGCGGCGGTTTCGTCCCAACCGAGTGCAAGCAGCACGTGCGACGGTTCCAGCGAGCCTGCGCTGCACGCTGCGCCGCTGCTTGCTCCGATGCCCGCTCTGTCCAGCGCAATCAGCAAACTATCAGACGGGACGCCCGCGAAGCGAAAGTGGGCGTTGCCTGGCAACCGCTCCGTCGAGTGTCCCGTGAGCGTCACGTCGGGAACCGTCTCCAGCACCGTCTGAATGAACTGGTCGCGTAGTTGGGCGAGACGCTTGGCTTCCTGCTTGTGCAGGGCTAAGGCGATTTTAGTCGCTTCCTCGAAGCCCACGATACCTGCCACATTCTCTGTGCCTGCTCGACGGTCGCGCTCCTGCCCACCCCCCACCATCAGCGGCTGCAGGGGCGTTAGCGCACGCACGTAGAGCGCGCCCACACCTTTGGGACCGTAAATCTTGTGTGCCGACACGCTCAGCAAATCGCAACCAATCGCCTCCACATCTACAGGCAGCAGCCCAAAGGTTTGCACGGCATCCACATGGAACCACACGCCGCGCTCCCTGCAAATCCGTCCGATTGCCTCCACAGGCTGCAGGGTTCCGATTTCGTTGTTCGCGTGCATCACGGACACCAGCCACGTCTCGTCCCGAATGCGCTCACGCACGGCATCGGGGTCTACCTGCCCGTAGCGGTCGACAGGGATGTGTTCCACCTCATAACCCAGCGGGATTAGCCATTCGGCAGCGTGCAGCACGCAGTGATGCTCTACCGCTGAGACCAGAATATGCCTGCGGTTGACGGGAGCTTCGAGTGCACAGCCGATAATCGCAAGGTTGCATGATTCTGTACCCGACGACACGAAGCAAATCTCTGCGGGGTCGGCGTTCAGCGCGGCGGCAAGCGTCTCCCGCGCGGCGTCAATCGCCATACGCGCCCGCCTGCCCCACCGATGCAGGCTCGACGGGTTGCCGTACTCGGTTTTCAGGTACGGCTCCATCGCCTTGCGTACGCGCAGGTCTAAGGGCGTCGTAGCAGCGTTGTCGAGGTAGACCGTTTTCATACTCACCCAGTAGTATCACGCTAAGTCTCAATCGGTACCACAAGTCATAACGCACTACTATCGGATCAGTTTCCCCGTCACCAGTTTATAAATATCCAGCGAGAATACAGTGACGAAAATCATTAGCACGATGACAAGCCCTGCCATCTGCACACGCGCCATCGCTTCGGGGCTGAGTTTGCGTCGGCGCAGCGCCTCAATCGTGAAAATCAGTAGATAGCCGCCGTCCAGCACAGGAATCGGCAACAGGTTGATAATGCCCAGCATCACGCTGAACTTGGCGGCAAAGTCGGCGACTTCCACAGGTCCCAGTTGAGCGGTGGCGTTCGTAGCGGAGGCGATGGAAATTACGCTGCCCACTTCGTGGATATTGCCCTGCCCGAAAATCAGTCGGCGCAGCCCGTCCACAATCGCCAGGCTCATCCCGACGGTCATCAGCCCCGCGTGTGCCAACACCTGATGGAACGGCTCTTTTTTGCGCATCACGTGCCATTGCACGCCGATTCGCCCGATGGTGCGCCGTTCGCCGTCAATAGTCTCTTGCTCGGCGCGGGGCGTGATGGTGAGCGTGAAGGTCTCCTCGCCCCGCCGCATGGTCAGTTGGAGGGGCTTTTCTGGGTTCGCTCGGATAATCTCGCCCGCTTGCTCGGTGGTCTTGACGGGTTCGCCGTTGATGGCTAGCAGCACATCGCCTGTGCGCAACCCTGCTTGCTGGGCAGGTGTGTCGGGCATCACCAAGCGCACCTGCGGCGTCGGGGCATCCAGTGAGGGCAGCCCCGCCGTCATGCCAATCGCCACAAACAGGATGAAACCAAACAGGATACTCGCCACAGGACCCGCCAGCACTGTTAGGAACCGCGCGTGCAACGGCTTGGACTGGAAACTGCCCTCGACATGCTCTTCATCGGGCATCATGCCAGGAATCTTCACAAAACCGCCAATTGGGAACGCGCGAATGGTATACAGCGTGCCGTCGCGCCCGCGCCAAAGGCGAAGCAGAATCGGACCGATGCCAATCGCGAACTCCTCGACTTTCATCTTGAACCGCTTGGCAACCCACATATGCCCGAACTCATGCGCCGCCACCAGCAGCGTGAATATCCCCACTAGATAAAGAATCGTCAGCCACATCGTTTTACTCCTTAGAGCGTCAGCCGCCACGCCCGGGGCGACTCAGACATATATTATGGCATATTCGTGTGAATGCGCAGGTATATCGCTGCATCCTGAACAGGCAAATCCCCAGCGAAACACTACCGTCGAAACGCCAAACCCGTAATGAGGCGTTTGCGCAGACAGTCTAACCGACTGTTAATGCTGCTCGCGCCCACGCATCGGCTGCAAGCGCATTCTCCAGCGTGGCGGGCAGAGGTGTATGCGCCACCATCGCCTGCTCCACGAGGCGCGGGATGTCCGTAAAGCGAATCCGCCCCTCCAGAAACGCGCGCACAGCGACCTCATTCGCAGCGTTGAGCACTGTAGGCATCGTGCCCCCTATCCGCGCCGCTGCATACGCCAACTCTAAGCACGGATACCGCGCAGGGTCAGGCGGTTCGAAAGTGAGTTGCCCGATTTGCTCCAGGCGTAGGCGGGGCAGTTCCGTGTTGACACGCTCAGGATACAGTAGCGCGTATTGGATCGGTAAACGCATATCGGGCAAACTGAGCTGCGCAATCACCGAGCCGTCGGCGAACTCCACCAGCGCATGCACGATGCTCTGTGGATGGATGAGCACCTCTACTTGCTCCAACTTCAAGCCGAACAGATACTGTGCCTCAATTACTTCCAGCCCCTTGTTCATCATCGTGGCGGAGTCCACAGTGATTTTTGCGCCCATGTTCCAGTTAGGATGTTTGAGGGCTTCCTGAACGGTGATGGAGTCAAAAGTTTCCAGCGGGCGCGTGCGAAACGGACCACCCGAAGCCGTGAGGATGAGCCGCGCCGTCTGTTCGGGACTGCCTGAGAGCATCGCTTGAAACGCGCCCGAATGTTCACTATCGATGGGCAGCAGGGACGCGTTGAACTGCTTAGAGGCGCGCATCACCACTTCGCCTGCTGCCACCAGCACCTCTTTGGTGGCGAGCGCGACGGTCTTGCCCGCTTCCAGCGCTGCCAGCGTCGGTTTGAGGGCAATCGCGCCCCCCAGCGCAACCACCACGATATCCACATCCGTCCGCTGCGCCATCGCGCACAGTCCCTCCACCCCCACATACAGCGAGCAGCCTCGCGCGACACCGTCTATCAGCGGCTCGATGAGACCGACCGCCCGAACGCCTATCGCTTCCGCCTGCGCCAGCAAGGTTTCGTAATCGCGATAGGTCGCCAAGCCGACAATCTGCAACTGTTCCGGCAGGCGGCGCACAACATCCAGAGTCTGCTTGCCGATGGAGCCAGTGGAGCCAAGCACGAGAATCCGACGCATGCCGCCATAAGATACCTCATTTGGCACAAAATGTGCTATAATATGCATTGGCGTGCGTGTGGTCGCGCCAAAAGGTGATTGCTTGCAATCACGCAGGAGGTTAGAATGAACAAACGCTATCGAGTTGCTGGTTGGATTGCAGGATTGCTGGTCGCCGGTTTTGCCTATACGGATACTCCTTCGCTCCGAAAGCCGATTTTAGTGAATAAGCCTATCACCCCCGCGTGGGCGCCGCTGTGGGACTGGGAAAAACCTCGCTCGTGGGACTTTCAGCACCGCGCGATTGAGTCGATGACCGGCGTGGAGGATGTCGGCTCGTGCTGCGCGGAAGGTGTGACGCACGACGGCTACGCGCTGCATCTGTGCTTTGCGCCAGGTACGCCACCCGAGTATGTGGAGTATATCTCACGTCTGATTTTCGGCGACTTCTTGCCTGCATACAATGCAGGTACGCGCTGGTCGTCCACTTCCTATGGTGGTACGGGCAGCACGGGGAACCCGATTCGTCTGCGCTGGAGTTTCGTGCCCGATGGTGTGCAATTGCCTGGTCTCAGCGGCGGTACACAGCCCAGCAACCTGTTCAGCAGCATGAACAGCAAGTTTGGGGGCAATACGAGTCTGTGGCAAACACAGTTCCGCAACAGTTTCGCCCGCTGGCAGCAGGTAGCAGGCGTGCGATACGAAGAAGTGAACGATGACGGTGCGGCGTTTCCCAACAGCAGTGGCTCGCTCACTCGTGGTGATGTGCGCATCGGTGCGCGCCCCTTAGACAACGCAAACGGCGTCCTGGCGTTCAATTACTTCCCCAACACAGGTGATATGGTGTTGGATAGCAGCGAGAACTGGCAATCGAGTGGGGGAACCTACCGGTTCCTGCGCAACACCGTGATGCACGAACACGGGCACGGATTGGGCTTTGGACACGTGATTCCCGTGAATCAGTCCAAGCTGATGGAGCCTTATCTGAACACGAACTTCGACGGTCCGCAGGACGACGACATTCGCGGCGTGCATCGTTTCTACGGCGACCCCTACGAGCTGAACAACAGCGTGTCTCAGGCAACCCTGATTGACATGACCAACACCAATAACACTACACTGGAGTTCGCCAGTTTAGACCGCACGGCAGATGTAGACTGGTATCGCCTGCAAATCCCTGCGTTCCGACGACTGACCGTCACCGTCACGCCTATCGGTAGCACTTATCAGGTAGGACCCGATGGTGGCACAGCGTCGACTGTGAACACCTTGCAAATCCAGAACCTGGATATGGAGCTGCGCAACAGCACAGGCACGACAATCTTAGTCTCGGCGACCTCGAATGGCTTAGGACAACCCGAGCAAATTGCGAACTTCGTCGCGCCGCCTGCAGGTGGAACCTTCACCGTACGCGTCTTCTCGGGTCCAGGCTCCACCAACGATGTGCAACGCTACCGCATCACGGTGCAGACCACCACACGCCCTACAGGCGATATCGATGGCAACGGCTGTGTGGATGACGCCGATTTGCTGCAGGTACTGTTTAGCTTCGGCTCCAGCGATCCGAACACCGACCTGAACGGCGACGGCGTGGTGGACGACGCCGATCTGCTGTTGGTGCTGTTCAACTTCGGTTCGGGATGTTAGAGGCGCTCAAGAACGCAGAGTCCCATAACCGCCACAGAGTTCACAACGTTGTGAACTCTGTGGCTTTTTATTGTTGTCTTTTCATACTAAGGGACTGCTCGTACCTATCAGGGTCTCGAAGGCAAGCGTCGGTGGCGGGGACGCCAACATGACGCGCACCGTTCGTAGCGCAAGTGTCCCTGCCGACTGATGCACTTGTAACACCTCTCGACATTTGAGACACTCGTCAGGACGTCGTCCGCTCCGCCTACCCGTATATGGAGAGGATGGTAGGGGGGTGAGGTTGAATAGGCACGGGCAATGAGGCTTCTGCTCCTAAGACTGAACCAGAGGCGTGAACCCTTGTGAGGAGGTTGGAGGGGAAAAGAAAGAACAGTAGGCAAAAATGATCGACATAGCGGTGAAGCGGAATAAAGGCAGCTAACGGCTCACTAGGAGCCTCGCCTCCAGTAGCAGACGGTGCACGGGAAGGCAGGAAACGGCACGGCAGAAGCCTCGCCCTCCGATATCGGAACGGTCTGCCTCCTTATGCGTTTTGTACAGTGTCTCAGGTTAAGATTCTGTTAATTTAGCCCCCTCTATGCGACTATGCCTATACAAATTGCCAGTGAATCGAGGTACAATTTTTATGCCGTGCTATGCACGAGCTTACGAAACGGAGGGTTGTAGCTTATGAAACGCTTCTATGCTGCAGTTGGTATGCTTCTGGCGACGGGCGCGCTCAGCGCCTACGCGCAAATCTGGACCTTTACTGGAACCCTGACGGGCGACCAGAACGTGCCCCCGAACGACAGTACCGCGACGGGCACGGTCAACCTGACCTACAACCAGCAGACGAAAGTGCTGCAGATTAGCCTGTTCGGTTCGGGCTTTGACAGCGATGTGACCTTCGCCAACGTCCACTTCGGCGCGATTGGGCAGAACGGTCCCAACCGCTTCTTCCTGACCCGCACGAACAACGAGCCGCGCGTGTATCAGTCGTTCGACACCGTCACGCTGTCCCAAGAGTGGGAAAACGAGTTCCTGAACGGGCTGTGGTACGTAGACATCCACACGCAGAACTTCCCTCGTGGCGAGATTCGCACGCAATTGTTGCCTGTGCCGGAGCCTGCGAGCATGCTCGCGCTGGGCGTCGGGCTGGCGGGTCTCGCGCTGCGCAAGCGCCGCCGCTAAATCTCCCCGAAACTCCGAAAGCGACGCCGTTGCTCTGTGTATTACGCAGCGCAACGGCGCTCGCTTTATAGTCGCTGAAAGGCTCCTTGCAATTGGGAGCGTCCCTAACGTACCCAATCGTTTGCACACTGTTTCGCGAGTGGTAGGGTATAATCCCTGCTGTAATCGTTGTTATAGGAGGCGGTAATGAGCGATTTGGCAATTAAAACAGTGAACTTAACCAAACGCTACTCCGGGCTGTGGAGTAAGCAGCCTGTAGACGCGGTGAAGAATCTGAACTTAGAAGTGCATCGGGGCGAGATTTTCGGCTTCCTGGGTCCCAACGGCGCGGGGAAGACGACCACAATCAAGGTACTGCTCGGCATCATCTACCCCACCGAGGGCGAGGCGTATGTGCTGGGCAAGCCCGCGGGCGACCCCAAGAACCACTATAAAATCAGCTACTTGCCCGAAAACCCGTACTTTTATGACTATATGACCGGGCGCGAGATTCTGACCTTCTACGCGAAGCTGTTCGGTATCGCCGAGCCGCAGCGCAGCAAGCGCGTGAGCGAGCTGCTGGAGCGCGTGGGGCTATCCCGTGCTGCCGACCAGCCCCTGCGCACCTACTCCAAGGGTATGCAACAGCGTATCGGGTTGGCGCAGTGCCTCATCAACGACCCCGAACTGCTGATCCTGGATGAGCCGACCGCCGGCTTAGACCCCATCGCTCACATCGACATCCGCGATATGATTTTAGACCTGCGGAATCAGGGCAAGACGCTCTTTATCAGCTCGCACCAGCTCTCGGATGTAGAGCGCGTGTGCGACCGGGTGGCGATTCTGAATCGCGGGGTGATGGTGCAACTGGGGCGCATCGAGGAGCTACTCGCGGGCGGACACGTGGAACTCATTGCTGACAAAGTGCCCGATAACGCCGTAGAGCCAATCAAGCAACTCGGCGGCAAGGTAAGCCTGCACGATGGACGCCTGATAGTGGAGCAGCCCGACAACGGCTCGGTAGACCGCGTGATTGACATCGTGCGCTCGGCGGGCGGACATATCATCAGCGTCAAGCCCTACCGACGCACACTGGAAGATCTGTTCGTGGAGACGATTCAGGGAGGCAAAAACGCATGAACGCAACATTCGCAATCGCAGGGGCGACCTTCGGCGAGGCAGTGCGCAAGCGTATCCTAATGGTGATACTGCTCGTCGCGCTGTTGATTATTCTCATTAGCCCTGCCTTCGAACCGTTCGCTGCAGGGCGCGGAGCGCGCACACTCATTATCAGCTTCGGATTCGGCGTGATTCAGCTCGCGGGAACCTTTATCGCGATTATCATGTGTACGGGCATGATACCGACGGAGATCGAACGACGCACCATATACACCATCCTCTCCAAGCCCGTGCAGCGGTATCAGTTTGTGTTGGGCAAGTTCTTCGGCGCGGTCGGCACACTGGCGTTTATGTACCTGATGATGGGCATCGTGTTCCTGATTGCCTCAAGGCTCGCACTCGGCTCGTTCGACCCGAAGATTATTCGAGGCTTGCTGATGTTCTTCTTTCAGAGTTCGCTATTGGCGGCGGTGGTGCTGTTCTTCTCTACCTTCGTCTCGCCGCTGGTGAACTACTTCCTGTCCGGTGGCGTGTTCCTGATGGGCAACCTGCTCAGCAGCTTCCTAGAGACCATCCAGCGCAACCCCGACGTGACCCCGTTCACGCGCATCCCTGTACAACTCCTCACGGTCATCTTGCCGAACTTCGCGAACTTCAACATCCAGAATCCCATTATCAACCCCGATCAGGTGCTGACCGACGAGACGGCATACCTGGTACAGACGCTTGCTTACGCGATTGTCTATATCGCGCTGCTGCTGGTCGCGAGTATGCTGATTTTCAACCAGCGTGAGATGTAGGGTGAGGTGAGTCTCGATGAAACGCAACTATACGAAGTTATGGATTGCGATTGTCGCGTTACTGCTGGGACAGGCGGTGCTGCAGACGCGAATCTTCCCGCTGTGGGTGCGCAACTACGCGCCCAAACAAGCCACGCCGATTGGACTCGCCCCCGAACAGCTGCTAGTGGCGGTGGCGGGCTTCCGCGAGTTCATGGCGGCGATTCTGTGGGTGCGCGCCGATGGGTTCTTCGACTCGGGCAACTACGACGCCGTGCTGCCGATGCTGCGCTTGGTGACATGGCTCGATCCACACAATATCGACGTCTACTCCACTGGCGCGTGGCACATGGGCTACAACTTCACCGACGAGTCGCAACGCTCCGACCGCCGTTATATCCCCATGTCGCTGAAATTCCTGGAAGAGGGCATCCAGAACAACCCCACCGTGTGGGATCTCTACTTCGAGATGGGCTGGATGTATTACCACAAAATCCAGGATCCCACGAACGCTGCACCGTGGATGCAGGTCGCTAACGAATACAAAGATATGATCCCCGCGCGGCGGCACATGCTTGCACACGCGCTGTTCAAATCGGGGCGGTTCGACGAAGCTGTCGACCATTGGGCGAAGCTGTTTTTAGACGCTGAGAAAGACCGAGGCAAGGATTGGGAGTCGAACAACCTCTACGATGTACGACAGAACAACCTGGAGGATACACTGCTCGACCTAATGCGCCGCTACGGACCGAACCCTGAGACTCAACCGCCTGTGGATTTGCAGTTCGATGCCTCTGTAAAGGTCGTGCGCCCGCGCGTGCTGCTGGTGGAGGGCAAGCTGGGCATCCCCACAATCGGCTGCCGCATAACGGTCATCCTGCGCGATAAGGGGAGAACGCTCGAATACAGCCCCAAAGCGCTCAAGACCTTCACCTTCGAGGTGGACTCGAAGCTGACCTACATGCAAGACTCGCTGGCGGTGCGGGAGGAGAAGTTCCGCCGCGAGATCGACATGAGCAAAGACCCGAAGATGTATCCGTTCCGTGCAGAGGAGTACGAGGTGGAGTTCATCTTCGAGCCGCGCTACGCCCCACCGAAAGTGCTAGACCGTATCGGCTCGGACGGCGTGGGCATGTGGGACGCCCGCTATCTGGAGACGGTGCGTGAGAAACCTGCACCGATTGAAGTACCCCCGTACGCGCAGGTCTCTGATGAAATCCGCCGCGCAGTGGAGAACCCCACGCGCGAGGTGCAATACAATCGCGTGCGTAAGGTGATTACGATCACCCGTGCGGACATCCTGATGCTGGGGAAACGAGGCGAATGAAATTTCCACTGCGGGGCGAGGGGCGATTGACCGACCCGGGCGCACGGCTACGCCTGCTTTGGGAACAGCGCAGGGTGGTGGTGATGCCCGGCGTGTTCAACGCCGCACTCTCCCGACTAGTGCAGTTTCACGGCTTCGAGGCGCTGTATATTTCAGGCGCGGGCGTGACCAACAGCCTGCTGGGGCTGCCCGACCACGCTTTCATCAGCCTGCCCGAAATGGCGCAGGTGTGCAACTACATCACCTCTGTAGTGGACATTCCCGCGATTGCCGATGCCGATACAGGCTACGGGAGCGCGCTACAAACCGCCCGCGCAGTACAGATGTTGGAACGCGCAGGACTGGCGGGGGTCCATCTGGAAGACCAAATTAGCCCCAAGCGCTGCGGACATTTGGAAGGCAAAGAGGTAATCTCCACTGCCGAGATGGTTGCCAAAATCAAGGCGGCGGCGGGCGCACGTAGCAACCCAAACTTCGTGATTATCGCCCGCACAGACGCCCGCGCCATCGAGGGGCTGGAGGGCGCAATTGAGCGTGCGAAACGCTACCTGCAGGCGGGCGCAGACGCCATCTTCCCCGAAGCGCTGCAGTCCGCCGAGGAGCTCGAACAGTTCGCCCGCGCCATCCCTGCGCCGTTGCTCGCCAACATGACCGAGTTCGGTAAGACGCCCTACCTGACCGTAAACGAGTTCGCCCAGATGGGCTACAAGATGGTGATTTTTCCGATGAGTTGCTTCCGTGCGATGATGAAAGCCGCCGAGCAGACCCTGCTGTGCCTCAAGCTACACGGTACGCAGACACCGATGCTCGACGCAATGCAGACCCGCTCGGAGCTGTACGAACTACTGGAGTACGACCGCTACTTGCAATACGACCGAGAACTGACGCAGGAATGAGCGAGAAAATCTTCGTGGCGGATAAGCTGCAGCGTGTGCCACCCGCGTACCCCGATGATAGCCTGCTACGCGCTTCGGAACTGATGGTTCAGGGTGGCGCGGGTGTGCTACCGATTATTGAGTACGGCGCGCCTGTGGGCATCCTGACCGAATCGCGCCTGCGCGAGGCGATTCAGAGCGGCGCGGACTGGCTGGAACCTGTGGCGCAGTGGATGGATGAAGCGTTTATGCGCCTGCCCCTCGATACCCCTGCTGAGGAAGCCGCGCAGGCGTTGGCGTTCAGCGAACAGCCCGCCGTCGCCGTCGACCCGTGGGGACGTTACGTGGGCGTGATTACGCTGGCAGGGCTGGCGGCGCGCCCCATTAGCCTACCCCAAGTGGGCATGGTGGGCGGGATGGCGACCCCACTGGGCGTGTACCTGACCAACGGCGTCGTCAATGCGGGCGCGGGTTCGCTGGGGCTGATGCTTACAGGCGCGCTGCTGTTTTCGCTGTTCTTGCTGGCGAACTGGCTGGTAATTGGCGGGATGTGGTGGGCGCAAGAACGATTCGGTGTGCCCCTGTATAGCTATTACAACTCACCGTTCGCAGGACAGTGGTTCCTGCTTTCGGATGTATTGGGGCTGGTACTGCGCAGTTCGATTTTCATCGTGTTCCTGATGCTAATGCGTCTGCTGCCGATTGCAGGCACGCACGCCGCCGAACACATGGTGGTGCATGCCATCGAGCGGGGCGAGCCATTGGCGTTGGAAGTAGTGCGCCGTATGCCCCGCGTGCATCCGCGCTGCGGTACGAACCTTGTGGCGGGGATTGCGCTCTTTCTGGGGCTGTCCAAAATGTTCACCTTCGGCATGCCCGACAGCGACTCGCGCGATTTCGGCTTGCTGATGGCACTGCTGTTTACGATCTTGTTCTGGCGTGCCTTTGGCGGGTTCCTGCAGTGGGCAGCCACGACCAAGCCCCCGACCGACCGGCAACTGCAGGGCGCAATTCGTGTGGGCGAGGAGCTGCTCCGCAAAGCCCGCCCGCTTAGCGGTGCGATGCCCTCCTTCGGGCTGCGACTGCTTAATAGTGGGATTCTACAGATTCTGATTGGCGCGTGGGGGCTAATGGCGATTTTGTATATCCTGGAAACACTGTTGGGGATAACGATAGTCGTGCAGTAGGTACACTTTGCCTTATGCGGCGGAAATGGGGGCTTGTGCTGGGACTGTTCGCGCTGCTATTAGGCGCGTTCTGGTGGTTGCGCAGCAGCAGTCAGCTGCCTGAGGTTGCTGTGGCGCAGGTGAAGCGAGGAACGCTTACGACCCCTTACAGCGCGGAGGGCATCGTGAAGGGCTGGCAGGCGACGCTTTCGCCTCCTGTGCCCGCGCAGGTGGCAGAGGTGTTGGTTCGAGAAGGCGATTCCGTGCGTGCGGGGCAGCCGCTGATACGGTTTTGGGAACAGGATTTGCTCAGCAACATTCAAGCCGCTGCTGCACGCCATCAAGCCGCCCTGAGCACCTTCCGCGAGGCGCAACGCACCTATCAGCAGACGCGCGCCCAGATAGACGCACAGATAAAACGCACTGAGATGTTGGTGAAAGAGGCGGAAGCGCAGCTGCGCCTAGTGCAAAGCGGGACGCGCAGCGAGGAGATTGAGCAGGCGAGGCAGGAGGTGGAGGTAGCACAGTCCGCATACGAACTCGCACAGCGCGACGCCGAACGCGCCGAGCGACTCTATCAGCAGGGCGCGCTGCCTCGCGCGGAGTTGGAGCGTACACAGCAAGCCCAACGCGCTGCCCACGCCCGTCTGCGCGCCGCCCAAGCCCGCCTGACACAGCTGCAACGCGGCGCACGCCCTGAAGAACTTGAAGCCGCCCGCGCTCGCGTGGAAACCGCCCGCGCTGAACTGCAACTCGCTCGCGCCCAGCAAGAGAGCCTGAAAGCATTGCAGGAGCGTGTGCAAATCGCCCGCGCCGCCCTGAAGGAAGCCGACGCCGCACTGCAAGGTGCACGCCGCGCCCGTGAACTGCGCACACTCACTGCCCCGCGCGACTGCGTCGTGGTGCGCATCTATGCCGAGCCAGGCGAAAGCGTCGCACCCAGTATGCCCGTGATTGAGCTAATAGACCCCCAATCGCTATGGATTGAGGCGGAACTCGCGCAGGAAGATGCCGCCAAAGCGAAGGCGGGCGACACGGTGCAAGTCGGCGCGCCTGCCCTGCCCGGACGACGCTGGGCAGGTGTCATCGAGTCCATCCTGCCCGCGATGGAGCGCAAACCCGACTCGGCCCTCAGCGTACGTATCCTGCGCGCTATCGTGAAGCTGAACCAGCCGCCGCCCGAACTGCGCCCCGGCATGGAAGTCAGCGTCGATGGCGAGGGCAGACTCGGCAAGCCTACCCTGATTGTGCCCAGCGACGCCGTGCTCGAAGAGCCAAATCACGCCTACGTATGGATTTTCCAAAACGGCGTAGTTCACAAGCGCACCGTCAAAATCGGCTATTTCACTTACCAGTACACCGAAATTACCGACGGTTTACACGAGGGCGAGTGGATTGTCCTACGCGGCAAAGAGAATCTGAAAAACGAGATGCAGGTGCGGGTGAAGACTGAGTAAGGTGCACCATGAGAAGTCTGGAACTCACCCCAAAGAACAGCCCACTCATCGAACTCCGCGCGGTGAGCAAAATCTATCGGCGCGATGCAGTGGAGGTGCACGCGCTGCGGAACGTGAACCTTAGTATTCAGCGCGGTGAGTTCGCAGTGGTGCTGGGACCCAGCGGCTGCGGAAAAAGCACGCTGCTCAACCTTATCGGCGGGTTGGATACCCCCACGGAAGGCGCGGTAAGCGTGAACGGCACAGACATCAGCCACTACAACGAGTCGCAGATGAGCGCGTACCGACGCCATACGATTGGATTCATCTTCCAGTTTTTTAATCTTGTGCCGTCACTCACTGCCCGCGAGAATGTTCAACTTGCGGCTGACCTTGTGGAGAACCCACGCGACATCGATCAGTTGTTGCGTGAGGTAGGGCTGTACGAACGCGCGAACCATTTTCCGGGTGAACTGAGCGGAGGCGAGCAGCAGCGGATTGCGATTGCCCGCGCGCTCGCCACGCGTCCCGCCATCCTGCTTTGCGACGAGCCAACGGGCGAGCTGGATTCCGCTACGGGCAAACGGATTTTGAGCCTACTGCAGCGAATCAACCGCGAGGAGATGCAGACAGTGGTGCTGGTTACACACAACGCAGTGATTGCCGAAATCGCCGACCACGTGATTCGCATGCGTGACGGGCACGTGGAATTGGAGACCTACCCCACTAAGAAGACCCCTGTGGAGGCGTTGCAGTGGTAAGAGGTGTACTGTGGCATAAGCTCTGGCGCGAGTTGTGGCGGGCGCGCTGGCAATATGGATCCGTCGCGCTGATGGTGCATTTCGGCGTGGCGTTCTACGCAGGCATCAGCGGGCTGTACCAGAGCCTCATGCTGTCGCTGGACGCTTCGTATACGCAGTATCGGCTGGAGCATTTCGGAATCACTATGCGGAGCGCGCCAGTGGGTGTGGTGGAGCGCATCCGCCGTATTGAGGGTGTCGCAGGCGCAGAGGGCAGGCTGGTGGAACCTGTGACGATTGAGCTGGGCACGGAGCACCCACGTCGGCTGATGGGCAGGCTGATTGGTATCGAGACGCGCCGTCCGCTGCAGGTGAACCAGCTACGCCTGATGCACGGACGCCCGCTGCGGGGCGAGCTGAGCCGTGAGACGCTGCTGGAAAGTAAATTCGCTGAGTATCACGGACTGCGACCCCGCGAGGAGCTGACCATCCGCTGGCGCGAGGAGAAGACGAAACTCGCCATCGCAGGCGTCGTGCGCTCGCCAGAGTATGTGTATGTGGTGCAGAGCAAACAGGAGCTGCTGCCTTCGGAAGATGTGTTCGGTGTGTTATTCGCCCCACGCGAGTTGGTGGGGCAGCTCATCGGGCAAAGCGGACGGATTAACGAAGTGCGCGTGCTGGTCGCGGAAGGCTACAACCCCGAACTGATCGCCCGCGAGGTGAAACGCCTGCTCGCTGCCTACGACCCCGAGCCGCCCGTAATGCGCAAAGACCAGCCGAGCTACTATCTGTTGGAGTCGGGAGTGAGCGAGCTGCGTTCCTACGCGGTGTTCTTTCCTGCTTTATTCCTGAGTGTGAGCATTCTCACACTGTACGCGCTGCTAATGCGCTTGGTGGCGCAGCA
This sequence comes from uncultured Fimbriimonadales bacterium, assembly GCA_964451985.1. Taxonomy (GTDB): domain Bacteria; phylum Armatimonadota; class Fimbriimonadia; order Fimbriimonadales; family GBS-DC; genus GBS-DC. The sequence goes on from CAYVKB010000029.1 coordinate 21,376, forward strand.
ACGGCACACGATTGGGCTGCTGCGTGCGCTGGGCTACACGCGGGCGCAGGTACTGCTGCACTATCTGGGTGGGGCGCTGCTCACAGGATTCATCGGCGGGCTGTTAGGCGTGCCAACAGCGTTTATCGTGTCCTACTTCTTTTCGGAAGCCTATCTGAGCTTTCTGGGCTTGCCTGTGGTAGTAAATGTTCCACCCTGGACGCAGACGGGCGTGAGTATGCTTCTGGCGTTAGGTGCGACTTTGCTCAGCGGCACGGTTCCCGCGTGGCAAGCGGCGCAGATACCACCTGCGCAGGCGTTACGTCCTGAATCACCCACGGTCGGGCGTGTGGCGTCACTGGATAGGTTCATCCCTTTGCTGAACCGCGCGCGATTACTCTATCGGGTGCCCGTGCGCAACCTGTCGCGCTCACCGAGACGCACGGTGGTCGGCGTGCTCGGCGTCGGGCTGGGCGTGATGATGGCAATGCTCGCTCGCGGGATTATGGACTCACGCGATGTGGTGTTGGCGCTCTATTTTGAGCAGGTGCTAAGCGAAGACCTGCGAGTAGGTTTCACGCAGCTACGCGAGGCGAGCGTCGTGAGTCAGGTACGCAACTGGCGTGGCGTGGAGCGCGTGGAAGGCTCGCTGGAGCTGCCCGTCAAACTGCGGCGGGGCGAGCGCACCTACGACGCCCTACTACGCGCTGTTGACCCCAGTAGCCCCCAACTGCGCCTGTTCACCGAAGCGGGCGAGCCTGTCGCGCTCACAGGGCTGGTGTGTGGGCAGGTGGTGCAAGATAGATTAGGTTTAGAGCGCGGCGATATGGTGTACCTGTCGCTGCCTGCCGAACTGCTGGACGAGTCGCCCCGCGAGATGCCTGTGCGCGTGCACGGGCTGGTGTGGGAAACCATCGGCACAGTGGTCTATATGCCCCACGACCAGGCGCAGATGTGGTTGCGCCGTCAAGTCCAAGCCCCACCCAACGCCATCAGCAGCCTGCGGGTGTGGGTACAGCCGGCGTACCAGCGCGAGGTGATGCAACGCCTTAAGCAGCTGCCCAACGCGGGCGCAGTGATTGTTAGTGAGGAAGTTATTCAGCGATTTGCGCGACTGGACGCTATCGCGCGCCAGTTTTTCTACTTCATGATGGGCTTCGGGATGGTGATTGCGCTGGGCGTCATTTTCAGCGTGGTTACGGTCGGGGTGCTGGAGCGACGCAATGAGGCAGCGACGCTGCTCACGATTGGCTTTCGGCGCAGGCAGGTTTACGGGCTGCTGCTGAGTGAGAATATGCTGCTCGTCACGCTGGGCGTGCTGCTTGGGCTGGCGCTGGGGCGGATTATGGTCTCCGTCTCGATACAGGTGATTGTGCCGTCCGAACAGGCGGAGCTGATTGCGTTCCGCCCCTACATCACCTGGCAGACCTACGCTTTCACTGCGGTGTTGAGCTGGCTGGTGGGCTTGCTGGCACAGCTGCCCGCCCTGCGAATGATTACGCAGATTGACCTTGTGGCAGCGTTGAAGGAACGGGTGAGCTAACGGTACGACGGCGAGAACGCCGTCGTACCGTGTGTGTCGTTACGCCGCCAGTTGGCGCAACGCCTCTTGCGCCACACGGTTCTCAGGGTCTATTTGCAGCACCTGATGATAATGCGCCTTTGCCTGGTCGGCGAAGCCCAGCTCGTAGTAAGTAATCGCGAGGTTTATGTGCGCTTCCACATAGCGTGGGTTGATGCGCAGCGCGGCGATGAACTGCTCCACAGCCTCCTCACTACGCCCCAACGCAGTCAGCACTACGCCCAGTCGGTTGCGCACATCGGCATAGTTCGGACGCGCGTTTAGCACGTGGCGGAAGCACGCCTCCGCCGCTGTCAGGTCACCTTGCTGGTACGCCTCATCGCCCCAGCGGATATACTCAGCGAAATTGTCTTCTGCGGATTGAAGGAATTGTTCAAACGCCTGTTGCGCCTCGGCGAAACGCCCTGCCTGATGCAATTCCAGCGCATTCTGGAACTGGTCGTTGGTAAGTCTCATAGACACTAACCACCGTTGTAACGTCTCAAGAGCTGTTTCATGCTGTCCCGAAGCATATTGCGCCAAGCCCAGCCCAAACCACGCCCGCGCGAAGGTCGGGTTCACCTGTGTTGCTTGCTGAAATGCGCTCTGAGCGCTTGCGTAATCACCTTGCTTGTACGCCGCGAAGCCCGCCTGAAACCACCAGTCCGCGTACTGGGGCGCATAGTCAGTTGCCATCGTGAAATAGTTATACGCACTCGCCCAATTGCCCTGCACAGCTCGCTTGTAGCCTACCTTGGCATACGACTCTGCAAGGTAAGCTCGCGCCAGTTTCTGCACGGTGGGGTCGTTGCACTCCTGAAGAGTCATCTCAAACAGGGGGATTGCATCGCTGTACTGCTCGGCGTCGAAGTAAGCGATTGCCCCGTCGTAGGCAGGGTGTTTTCCTAAGCCCATAAATCGCTGTAGTGAAGCCATTGTTTTCTGACCTCCAGCGGAATTATCGGTATAACGGTGAATATTTTAAGAGGGCGAGCGTCAGTGAGTGTGAGAACTCCTTAGAAAGAGTTGAGATAGCTTACACGAAATATCAGCTCGAACAGCAACGTTTCAACTGGCGGCAAATGGGTAGGCAAAAACCCACGTGCAAAGCTCGCCGACCCCGTCGCGGTACTCACATTTAAATAGGTAATCACGACACCTAACGCACCAGCGCAAGCCACAGTTTCCATCTTTACACATTAGCCTCCTTAGTTAGCGAATACGCCCTCTTTGGTGTCCTGCAACATCTGATAGTGCCGCGCGCGGCACTGGTTCATCAGTTGTAAGCGTGTCTCATTTTCCACGCCCAGCATGCGCATTATCCTACCTGCAATCTCGATAAAAGTTTCAAATTCTTCGGGAACAACATCGGTTGCACCCGCAGCGTAGAGAGGCTCAATTTCCGACATGTAGCGCGTGCGTACGATGACATACACATCGGGGTTCAGCTCGCGGATGGTGCGCACGGTGTAGCGCGCGCTGATGGGGTCGGAGACGGCAATCACGACGGCGCGGGCGCGTTCCACGCCTGCGGCGTGCATAATCTCGGGGTGTGCTGCATCGCCGTAGATGACGGGGATGCCCTGCTTCTGCACCTCTCGTACCAGCGCGCCGTTCATCTCCACCACCACGAACGGCTCGTTCAGCTCGCGCAACATGCTCGCCAAGTTGCGTCCGTTCAAGCCGAAGCCCACGATGATGATGTGATCGCTCAGCTCAGGATGTTTATCGTGCTTGGCGCGCATTTGAGCAAGCCAGTGAGCGCGCTTCGTCGCCCGCGCCAATAGTTGGTAGGTTCCCGCCAGCAGAATCGGTGTCAGCAGGATGCTCAGCGAGGTGCCCGCCACGATACCGTTCAGCAAGTCGGGCGGCAGTAGCCGCGACGCGCGCGCCTGCTCCATCAGCACGAACGAGAACTCGCCGATGTTCGCCAGCGTCATCCCCGCCAGCAAGCCCACGCGCAACGGACGCCGAATCGCCAGCGCCACGCCCAGCACCAGCAAACACTTGAACGCCATTAGCCCCACCGTCCAGATCAGCGTCTGCGCCCACGTGGTCTGCAGGTAGGGCAAGTCCACCAGCATGCCCACCGAGATAAAGAATAGCGCGAGGAAACTATCGCGAAACGGCGTGATGTTGGCGGTAATCTGGTGGCTGTAGGGCGTCTCGGAAATAATCACGCCCGCTACGAACGCCCCCAACGCAGACGACAGCCCCAGCGACTGCGTGATGTAGCTCATCAGCAGCGCGATGAAAATTGAGCCTAACACGGGAATCTCGCGTAAGTCGGAGGCGGTCATCCAGCGCAGCAGGGCGGGCACAATCAGCCGCGCCAGAAAGTAGACACCCACTACGCCTACCACCGTGAACACCAGCTTCGCACCCACCAGCGGCAGCCCGCGCTCCTGTATCTGGGTAAGAAACGGCAGGATAGCCATGAAAATCGGCGCCATAATATCCTGGAACAGCAATACACCGACCGCGAACCGTCCATGGGTGCTGTCCAACTCCTCGCGTTGCTTGAGGAGTTTCACGCCGACAGCGGTGCTGCTGAGGCTGATAATCATGCCCAGCGCAACCGCCTGTGCAAGGTTGAAGCCGAGCAGCCCTGCGCCCACCGCACTGACGACTGCCGTCAGCGCTACCTGCGCCGCCCCCGCCCGCAACACATAATGGCGCAGCTGAATGAGTTTGTCTATCGAGAACTCCACGCCCAGCGAGAATAGCAGTAGCGCGACGCCGAACTCCGCCAGAAGCTTAATCGCTTCCGCTTCGCTCGCCCAGCCCAAGCCGTAGGGACCAATCACTGCTCCTGTGAGAATGAAGCCCACCACTGACGGCAGACGCAGGCGCGCAAACAGCGCCACAATCACGATGCTGACGCCAATCACCAGCAGGATGCTCTCCGCCAAGTGGGAACCGTGGGTCTCTGCCATAGCGAACAGAGAATTGTACCTGAGTAGACGGGCGAGCGTTATTCACAGACTCCTTAGGCGAAACCCCACGCTTGGGGGGCGGCGGCGCGCCAAGCCATCCCCAACCTGGAGGGCGAGGCGCCCGCCGAGCCTGCTGCAGCCCCCACTATGGAGGGCAAGGCGCCCACCGAGCCATCCCGATCTGGAGGGCGAGGCGCCCACCGAGCCATACCCAATCTGGAGGGCGAGGCGCCCGCCGAGCCGTATGCCTGTGCAAGTCCGACCTATCGCAACGCGCCCGCGACAGCCTGCGCCGCCGCTTCGCCCGACTCCAGCGCGCCTTCCATGTAGCCCACGAACATGCTCAGATAGTCGCCAGCGAAATGGACGCGCCCTTCTGGTTGGCGCAAGATGGGCAACGCTTCCGTGAGGTAGCCGGGCCTGTGATGGATATAAGCGTGCTGGGCGAACGGGTCGGCTTGCCAGTCGTAGCTGCACGCGGCGATGACCTCCGCACGGCAGCCTGGGTACATCACCTCCAGCATCTGCAGGCAAAGCTCTACGCGCTGCGACTCGGTTAGGCCGCCCCAGCGCACAGCTGCATCACCCGCCGTCCAGAACGAAAGAATCCCCGGCTCGCCACTTTGCAGGTCGGTCTCTTCCCATAGGGCATTGACATCAGGCTGATTCGGCTGAGTGCGCGGGGGCTGCTTGCGCCAGAACCGCGTGCGGAATTGAATCAGCGTGCGGATGACTTTGCCCGTGCCTGCCATCGTGAGTGCGTCGCACCGCTCTGCTGAGAGAAGAGGCGTCCACTCCAGCTGCGCCAGGATGGGGAACGGCAACGCAGCAATCACTATGCGTGTATGCAGCGTGTAGGGCTTACCCGCACGCACGCCGTGAACGCGCACACCCTCTTCATCTTGCTCAATCGCATGGGCGGGTGCATCCAGCCACAGGTCGCCCCCGTGCGCAATGAACGCGCTGGCTAAGGCTCTGGGCAGCATCTCCGTGCCGTCGCGCAGGCGGTACATGCCTGCGTCCACGTCGTCACCGTAGAATGCCTCCTGCGCCGCGATACTTAGGAAGGAGAGGTTCTCCGGCTCCGTCGCCTCCATGTTGCGCGTGTAGCGTCGGAACAACGGCTCACCCGCTTGCCAGATGCCGTGTTGCTCTGCCCACTCGCGCATGCTGACGCGGTCGAGCGGCTTCAAGGCATCGGGAATTCGCCACGGACAGTTCGGTTCGGGGATGGTTTCCGCGTAATCGTACACATCACGCCAAAAGCGTCGCCAAGCCTTGTGCGCCACGCGTGGCGACGGCGGCGTGGTCGATGCGCCCCAGAAGTTCGGTCGAGTTGAAACATGCAGGTCGAAATGCTTCGCTAAGCCTAATACACGCAGATGATTCGAGTCGATAAACTCGGGACCGAGTTCCGCGTGTTGCCCCACCTGCCCGTCGCGCCATGTGCAGACGCGCCCACCCACGCGCGCACGCGCCTCCACAAGGCACACGGAGTAGGAAGCATCACGAAGGAGGTAAGCGGCATACAAGCCAGCCAGACCAGCCCCAAGCACGACACAGTCGTATCGCTGGTTGTAGTCTCCGTCCATAGTCTCACCTATGTTGGATGATGGACGAATTATACCGCATAAATAGGTGTATGAGACGTCGGCGAGATGCCGACGCTACGCGGGTGTGTTCGTCGGCGGGACGCCGACGCTGCGCGGGGTGTGTTCGTCGGCGGGGACGCCGATGCTACGGATGGGGTGTGTTTCGTCGGCGGGACGCCGATGCTACGGATGGGGTGCGTTTCGTCGGCGGGACGCCGATGCTACGGGGGGGGGTGGGGGGTTTCGTCGGCGGGG
>CAYVKB010000030.1:0-27677 GCA_964451985.1 uncultured Fimbriimonadales bacterium
TGCCCAGTATCAGCCGCCAGCGCTCCAGCGCGTCGTTTTGGGGGTGCATAGGTTTATAAGTGAAGTATACCTGCTCTTAAGAAATCGGTTCTTCCTGCCGACAATCTTACGGGGAGATTAGGTATGCAGACGAAGACCTATGTTGCGCCGACGAAGTTAGAGGCACTGCTGAAAATTCGCGAGGAGCATGGCGCAGACGCCGTGATTCTCAGCGAGCGCACGGTTCAGAAGGGCAAACTGCTGGGCAAGAAGCCGATGGTGGAGATTGTGGTGGGCATCAAAGACGGCTCCCCCGAACCCAAGGCAGAGCCACGCCCCACGACCAAAGTCGAGCCAAAAGGCATCGAGGATTATGACCCCAACCAGGTGCGCCTGCGCAAGCTGGAACGCGAGGTGCAGGAAATCCGTGCGCTGGTGCAGACGATGCACACCTATCTTATGAACGGCGCAGCATACCCCACGGACGACGGAGCGACGCCCGAAACGCCGATGATTGCGGCAGTCGTGGATGAACATCCGCTGTTGAGTCCCCTGCTGCAAGCGGGCGTGGAGCGGGAAATCGCGCAAGAACTCCTGCGCCGCGTGCCGCGCATTCCCTCGAACGCTGCTATCGACACGCTTAAGCGCACGCTCGTGGCAAGGATACCTGTGGGTGGCGCGCTGCCCCGCGAGAGCCGACACCGCCAGGTCGCCGTGCTCATTGGTCCCACAGGCGTCGGCAAGACCACCACGATTGCCAAGCTCGCCGCTGTCCACGCGCTGGATTATGGGCGCAAGGTCGCCTTGCTGTCGCTGGATACCTACCGAATCGGCGCGATTCAGCAACTGCGCACCTACGCCGACCTGATGAAGCTGCCCCTGCATGTGGCGACCACCGCCGACGAGGTGCAGGAGGGCTTAGAACTATTCACCGACTACGACTTGGTCCTGATTGATACTATCGGACGTGGACAACGCGACGAGGCGCACCTACTGGAGATGCGTCAGGCGCTACAACCTGTGAAAGGTATTGTTTATCTTACGCTCAGCGCCACCGCTGACGCAGTGACTCTACTGGACGCTGCACAGCGCTTCACCATTTTTGAGCCTGACGCGATTATCCTCACCAAGCTGGATGAGGCAGCGCGGTTAGGCAATTGTGTGAACCTCGTGCTCAAGGTGGGGCAGCCGCTGTCCTACTTCACCACAGGGCAGCGCGTGCCTGAAGACATCTGCCACGCGGATGCGCAGGCGTTGGCGTGTAAAGTGCTGAGCGAGGTTGTACAGTGCCAAACGCCCACCCCGTTGCTTGAAAACGGCGCGTTTCGGGTATAATTGGGGTACTGCGGGAGTAGCTCAGGGGTAGAGCATCGGCCTCCCATGCCGAGGGTCGCGGGTTCGAATCCCGTCTCCCGCTCCATCACCTGCGTAGCGTCCAGCCCACCAACATTCCCACTGCTCCACACGCGGGCGCAAGCATCAGGTACGCCCTGAATAACGTAGGCGTCATCGCGTCCCACGCGCGGTACTGCCACATGTCGGCGTACATCAGCAGCAAGGCATAGGCGATGGGAGGAACGAGTAGGGCGTAAAGGAGGTAGCCGAACATCATCGTTTTGGAAGCCTCTCGCGTAGACTTCGTTCTGAACCAAGATAGCAATCCTACCACCAGCGGACTGACCAGTACCATCCCTGCAATCGGCGCGATGTTGAACGCACCCAGCGCGTACCAGCGCGGCAAATCGCTCAGTGTGGGTGTATAGCCCTGAACACTCCAAAACGCGCTCAGCCACAAGGGGAAGATAGCCCAGAACAGCGCGCCTGCGCCGAGCGTGCGTGCGATTAATCCCAGCAGTGCGCCTGCCCAAATCCAGCCACGTCGCTTATTGTCGCTTGCCACGCTTGCGCTCCTCCTGCAGGCGGTACAGCTCCATCATCGCCGAAAATGGGTCTAACGGGTTGCGCTCGCGCTCTTCGTCCAGCTCGGTGATTCGCTGATTGATGCGCTGTGTCCACCGCACCGCTGAGTAGACCAGCAGGGCGATGATTCCTAGGCATACCAGCACGAACGGAATATTCATCGTTGCGTTGCGTTCAGTATACCAGTGTGGTGGGCGTGGCAGATAGCGATTGCCAGCGCGTCGGCGGCGTCGTCAGGTTTAGGCGGGGCTTCCAGGCTTAGCAGGCGTTGCACCATCGTTTGCACTTGCCTTTTATCCGCCACGCCATAACCTGTTACGGCTTGTTTCACCTGCAGTGGGGTGTACTCGCGCCATTCGATGCCCGCTTCCGCCGCGACCAGCAGCACGACGCCCGCCGCCCGCGCGACCTGAATCGCCGTGCGGCGGTTCGTGCTGAACAACAGTTGCTCGGTCGCCAGTGCATCGGGTTGGTGTTGCTCGACCAGTTCTTGTAGCCCGCGATAGAGCGTGAGCAGACGTTCGTGAGGGGGGAGTGTTTTGGGCGTTTCCAGTACCCCGTAGGCTAACGCACGATAACGGTTGCCTATCTTCTCCAACACGCCGTAGCCCATCGTGGCTGTGCCGGGGTCAACGCCTAAGATAATCATAGCGAGCTTATCTGCCCAAGCGATTCGCTGGAAGGATTATTTCTCCTGCAGTAGGTTGGTTTAGATTTCTGCTGCGCTCGTAATCACACCGCGATTAGGAGCCTGTTTTACAAGGCGTGGTTGGCGCTGAGAATCTTAGCAGGTGAAAAACCCCGGCAGGGGAGGCTCCCGCCGAGCCTACAGCACTCCCTCTCTGGAGGGCGAGGCTCCGCCGAGCCTACGACACTCCCTCTCTGGAGGGCGAGGCTCCCGCCGAGCCTACGGCACTCCCTCTCTGAAGGGCGAGGCTCCCGCCGAGCCTTCAACCTGAGTTGGACGACGGCTCGAAATCTCACATCCGCTCCATCGCAAGCCGCCGCAGGTTCACGCGCATCTGCTATAGGGGAGGACGGCTCGGCAAGAGCCTCGCCCTCCAAATAGGGTACGGCTCGACGGGAGCCTCGCCCTCCAAATAAGGTACGGCTCGGCAGGAGCCTCGCCCTCCAAATAAGGTACGGCTCGGCAGGAGCCTCGCCCTGCAGTTCAGGGCGGTGCGTCAGGTGCAGGCAAAACGGCTTCCTACGGTAATTCCTAAGCAGTAGTATTGCGAAGCGGTGAAGTTCCCCGCTTCGCTTATCGCGCCCCAAACGCGAACAGCACCTGCAGCAAGTCCGCGTCGTCCACAATCCCGTCCTGATTCACATCGGCGGGCTGGTTGCAGCGTCGGGTTCCGAAGCTGAACAGCACTTGCAGCAAGTCCGCGTCGTCCACAATCCCGTCCTGATTCACATCGGCGGGGTGGTAGTCACTGATGATATGCAGATAATCGAAGGTAGCGACAGGCGCAGGTGTACCTGTACCGCCTGCGGTGTCCACATAGAGCCCGATTTGTCCACCGTTTTGTGCGACTGATTGCAGCGAAGGGAAATCGCTAAGCGGTCGGGGCGAGCCACTCATTTCGCGCCAGTGAATCCCATCTTCGCGGTCATAAAAGAACCGCACAAGCCCCGTCTCAGGTTCGTAGCGGATGAGTAAACGCGCTGTGTCGCCCGTGCTGGGATTCCATACGATTCCGCTCAGTCCTGCCCACTGGTACACACCGTTTTGCTCGTGCCCACCGCTGACCGAGAGCCAGTTGTTGCTTTCGGGAATATATACGAGATGGAGATTGAAATAGCTATCGGCATCACGCAGTAGCACGATGCCCGCCTGCAGGTACGCGCTGGAAAGAGCGTTCCGTTGCAAGCGCACGCGCGTCTCGATGCTCCATGCCCCGCGCAGCGCAGGCACACTTAGGCTGGGCAAGTTGCGAGTATTATTCAAGTTCTGATAAAGCGTGCCTGCCTGCGCTGTGATGACCAGCGCGTCGCCCGTGAAGCTGATACGCGAGGCGTCCAGCGAGTTGACAGGGCTATTGCGCGGCACTTGCCAGCTCCAACCCAATTGCGAGTCGAGGCTGCCCAGAAAGTCGTCAAATCGAGGCTGGGCATGCGCTATGCTATACAGCAGCAGTGTTCCCACAATAATCCATCTGATACTCATTTCACAGTCCCAAATACTCGAATCGGCTGATGATAACCTCCACCTCGCGTCCGTCGGTGGGCGGTTGTCCGTTCAGCAGCCAGAGGTTGATGCGCGGGTTCTCGTCGCCGGGCGGGGGCACGAAGCTACCTGTGTAGGTCCACTCGGCGACGATTGCGCTGGAGCTGGATGGGGCGGGTCGATGTCCGCGCACGCTTCTGAAGTAGAGTCGTCCAGGCTCCCAGCGGAAGAAGTGAACTGACTGACGAATGTTGGCGGGCCACTGGAAGGTGTGCTGCGGGTGTCCTGGGTCGTGCGGGCGGATTGTATAGTAGCCGTTGGGTCCTGCAGGCCCCTGAAATCGCGCAAACTCGATGTCGATCTCGCGGAAGCCGTGCTGGGGCGTGTCACTCCAGGTGAACAGCCCCAGCACGATATTCGGGTCAAGGTTATGCACTTCGCTCTCCAAGTAGAACCGATAGGTTCCATAGCCAAGCGAGCGCGTGCAGATGACTTCCGCGCATTCCCAACGGTTGCCGTTGCGCGTGATTTTCATGTGCAGCCTACCGCGCGCATCTAGCCACACATTGCAGTCCGAGTCCGAGAACAGGTTCGGACCTGGACCGACGGGCGTCGCGTGGCGTTTCACGCGCCAAGTATAGCCAGAGAACTGAATGGTGCGTGTGTATTGCATCGGCTCATCGGATACTCGGGTCGTTGGCGTTGGGGTCATCACCACCCAGCTGCCAGTTCCACGGGATACGGACTGCACCACGGCGCAGCGCTTTCACGTGACCATCCGCCCAGACCAGCACTGCGACTTTCCCGCCGTGTCGGTAACGCACTTGGAAGGCGGCAGCAAGGTTCGCGCCCAGCCCGTTGAAGTCGCGGTCGATGAGATCCCACTCGGCGTCGGTACGCGCGGGGTTACCGCCCCAGCCGTTGAGCAGACCGGGGGTCCACCATAGTAGCGCGCCACAGTTGCCTGCCCATTCCTGGTTCTGCGTGCCGTCAGCGTACACAATCGTTTCGGCGGGATGCGTCATCATCGCGAGGCTGGCGGGCGTGCAAGGGCTGAGGTTGTTCGAGCAGCGCCACACGGTGGTGTTGGCGTTTTGCATCACGCCACTGCCGCCCACACGCTCGCTCATACTGTAGGCAAGCGCATTCCGATAGGTTGCCGAAGGGCAGCTGCGCACTTGCGGCGCGGGGCGTTGCCCGTTCGCACCATCGGCGTAGGTCTCGAACCTGCCCTCGCCCATGTACGGCGAAATCAGAAAGTGCCAGATAATCTCACGCCCCAAGGTGCTAAAGGCGTTCAGATAGCCAATCGGGAAGACCTCATCGTAGTCTTGGATGTACATATTCGTCGCCAGCCCGACTTGACGCGCGTTGGACGCGCACTGCGTCTGGCGAGCCTTCTCGCGCGCCTGCGCAAACACAGGGAACAGTATCGCCGCTAAGATGGCGATAATCGCGATAACAACCAACAGCTCTATCAGTGTAAAGCCAGCGTTGCGTTTCATGCTACACCTCCATCGGTTTCGTATTTCTGTTCAAGCCCCGAGCCACGTCGTAGGGCAAGAATGTCGGTGCGACGCGCTCCTCTCCCATAGAGTGGGAGAGGAGCGAAGGAGTGAAGGTCAACACCCGTTGCCAAACGCGAACAGCACACTCAGCAGGTCGGCATCATCCACAACCCCGTCGCTGTTGATATCCTCATCTTGGCAATCGCCCGTGTTGCCGAAGGCGAACAGCACCGCCAACAGGTCGGCGTCGTCCACACAGCCATCGGCGTTCACATCGCCTTGCAATGCAACAGGGATGTTGGTCTCAAAGTAGTCGAACTCAAATGGAACCTGCAACCCGCAGCCGCAGGCATTGTCGGTGTAAACGCCGATGCGCACCCCGCTGGTGTTCAGCAGATTCACGATATGCTGATAGAAATCACTACCCCAGCCATTTGCCTCGTAGATGGCACCGTTGAAGCCATCGTAATCGACCCAACCGTTCGTGCCCGAATGGCGGAACTGCAATCGAATAAAGTTCGCTTCACTACTCACATGTTGAATTCGCACGCCCAGCCAATTGTTGTCGGGCGTCCAAGCATTCGTAACACGCTCACCCCAACGGAACTGGTCGGAACCTGTCGCAGTGGGGCCCTCGGCGTTGGTGGAGCCATACACGGTGGTCGGATCGCCAATAAATGGCGGCGTACGAGTAATCAGTAGCTGGAAGTAACGCGTAGCGTCAGTTGCAATCACGAGACCTGCCTGCGTAAAGTAATCACCAGGAACTTGGCTCCAATCCGTGCGGAACACGACTTCGATATACCAATCGTCAGGCACAGGTCCCGCGACACGCAGCGTGGGCACATTCTTGTGGCTGTTGAAAGCCTCGAACATACCGCCGTCACGCGTGCTGATGGTCATCGAGTTGCTACCGAACGAAACAGCGTTATCGAACAAGGTGCAGAAAGGATCGTTGCTGGGCAGTTTCCAGCTCCAGCCTAAGCCGAAGCCACTGTTGAAGTCGTCACGGTAAACTTGCACATACGCTGTGCTAACCAGCGCAATCGTTGCGATGAGGGAAACGAGTGTTCGTTTCATGGTCTTGAACCTCCTTCGGTTGTTAGAGTTGTGTAAGTCGGGATTGAGGCGAGGGCTTGAGAGGTCGACACGGTGCGTCGCACGACCAGCGTGCCAGGAATCAGGATACGCTGGGGACGAGAGTCACCCGTTTCGAGTTGGTGTAGCAGCAGTTGCGCCGCAAGGTAGCCGACTTGGAAGCGGTCGTGTAGGATGGTGGTCAGTTGCAGTCCCATCCGTTGCGCCCAGTAGACGTCGTCGAAGCCCGCGATGGAGATGGAGTCGGGCACAGGGATTTCGAGGTCACGGCAGGTTTGCAAGAATCCGACCGCCATTTCGTCGTTGGCGCAGATGACAGCAGTGGGGCGCTCAGTTTGGCGCAGCAGTTGCATCGCCGCGTGCGCGCCCGACTCCGCGCCGTAGTCGCCCTGCAGAATCCACTCCTCGCGTAGGGGGACGCCACTGAGCATCATCACGCGGCGGAACGCTCGCTCGCGCTGGTGCGCGCTCCAGTGCAGCGGATGCCCTTTGACGAATCCAATCGCGCGATGCCCTTGCTGAATGACCCATTCGGTGAGGCCCGCCATCGCCACGTCGTTATCGATATCGACCTGCGAGAGGTTATATTCTTCCGGCAGGGTACTACCGACGGCGACGGCAGCCAGGCGCGAGTAGTGCTGCCACTCCAACAGGGGCGACCCCATCACCGGCGCAATCAGAATCACCCCGTCGATGGAACCGTTGTCGATGCGCCGCCACACACTGGCAGGGTCGTTCGTGCGCGGGGTAATCAGGCGGATGTCATAGTCGCGCGGCTCCAAGTACGCCAGGATGCCATCCAGCACATCGTGGGCATACACATTGTGGGTTAGGCGCGTGTGTTGGGGATCCAGCACGACTCCGACGGTTGCGGTGCGTCGCCTTGCCAAGCTCCGAGCGACTGAGTTCGGTCGATAGCCCAACTCGTGCGCTGCGCTCAGCACACGCTGCACCATGTCTTCCTTGTATAGATGACTGCGCCCTTGCAGGATATTCGAGGTGGTAGTTATCGAGCATCCTGCGCGCTCTGCCACATCGCGTAGCGTCGCTTTGCCTCGCATCGTTTCCAACTCCGTCGCTATAGAAACGCTTCTAAAAAACCTCCCTGTTTTGTGCTTGAGATTGCCCTCGCTGGCATAAAAGCGTTTCCAAGCAACTCTATTATAGCACAGGTTTTGCACAAATGTCAAGGGATGCGGTGCAAATTGGGGGTATAATCGGATAGATGGCTGAGACTCAACACCCGCGTCGGACCCCCGAACAGTTCCATCGGCTAACCGCGATGGAGGTGCCTGACGCTGAGCGACGCTATGAACTGATTATCGAAGTGGCAGATACCTCGTTGGAACATGACCACGCGATTAAGCTCACTCTGTACGCCCGTCACCTGACTCCTGAATACTGGATAGTGTACCTGCACGAGCGCGTAGTGGAGGCATATCGCGAGTCCCGGGACGACGAGTATCGCTCCTTGCGCCGCCACACGACCGACGAGACCATCACGCCACTTCTCGACTCCGAGTGGCAGGTGCTGGCGGGCGGTTTGTTGTCCTAAACGCCATAATTCAAACCTATGCAAGCGTTAAAAGACTGGGCGCTCGGCGTGATTAATCAGTACGGCTTGGCGGGGCTGTTCGGCGTCGCGTTTATTGAGTCGTCGTTTTTTCCTGTGCCGCCCGATGTGTTGCTGATTGCGCTGTTGCTTGCGCCCGATGCGCCTGCGCCGTTCTGGGTGGCGGCGGTTTGCACGATCGGCAGCGTGCTGGGCGCGGGGTTCGGCTGGATTGTGGGCGCGTATGGGGGCTATCCGCTGCTGCATCGCATGTTTAAGGAGGAAAAGGTGCAGGCAGTGGAACGCCTCTATAATCGCTACGGTGTGTACACGATTTTTGTAGCGGCGTTCACGCCCATACCGTACAAGGTGTTCACGATTGCCAGCGGCGTGTTCCGCTACAACATCTGGACGATGATGGGGGTCAGCATCGTGGGGCGTGGAGCACGCTTTTTTGCGGTGGCGTATCTGGTGCACTGGTTCGGCGACGCGGTGATTAAGCAGTTCGACCGCGCGTTGTTGGTGGGCACGGCGTTGTTTGTGGTTGCGCTGGGAAGCTATGTGTATTACCGTACGCGCTACAGCAAGGTAAAGCGGATGGCGCGTCAGACTGTTCAGAACGAATCGACGGGCGAGTAGCACGCGGGGCGCATGGGGTAGCGTTCGCGCAGTTCGGCGGGTTGCGAATCACACATGCGCACCATCGCACTGCCGTCGCCGACCCAGCGCACATCGGGCAGCAGTGGGCGCACGAAACACTCGATGTCTGACTGTGGTAGAAAGATTTCCAGCTGCGCCCCCGCCATGTGCGCCATCTGGCTCGCGAAGCCAATCAGCACGCGCGATGCTTCGGTATCCGTAGGGTCGCAGCCCAGCTCGGCGATGCTAACCTCGCTCACGGTGCGGGTGCCCTGCCCTTCCTTACCGTGATGAGTTTCCAGTGCGATGTAGCCGCGCGGCATGCTGCTGGAATCTTCCGCTACATAGAACTTACTGCGCCACTTGGGGTCGTCCCAGCGCGTCCACACACGCCAGTAGGCGTCATCGCGTTGCACGGTGAGGGGGTGGTCGGCGTAGAACGCTTCGTACCAGCGTTGCAGGGCGGGCAAATCCTCCATTTCAGCTGTGCGGAACCGCCAGCCTGATAAATCCAAGGGCAGGGGCGTCGCCTGATACAATGACAGTGGCAGCCGTTCCCAGCCGTGTCGCCCGTAGAAGTCGTGGATGCCCGTGAACAGCAGCCCAAATGCGAAATCTTCCGAGTCCATCACGCTGTGCAAGTCCAGTAGCAGCTGCGAGGCGTAGCCGCGCCCGCGATATTCGGGCAGCGTGGCGACATTCGCGATGCCTGCCATCCACAGCGTTTGTCCATCGGCAAGGCGCACGGGGCGGCGCACCAATTGCATCGCCGCCACGAGCTTGCCATCCACCTCGCACACGCGGGTGTAGCGCGGCTGCCACAGTGGGTCGCGAAAGTACCGCTCAAAATAGTCGTGGCTGGGCGAAAAGACCTGCGCCCACAGGTCTAAGCATGCTGCTTGCTCATCGGGGCGCAGGTCGCGAAATACAGGGGTCATTCCTCTTCCAGTTCTTCTTCGAGGTCAGCGTCGAACAGGTCGTCTACCTCGCCAACGAGACGCTTGCGGTCGCGTTGCTCCAGTTCCTCGATACTCACCTCGCCTTCCACGAACGACGCGTCGTCATCGCGAGTCAGCACCTTATCCTCTTCGTCCTCATCCAAGCTGGGGGGCAGCCAGTGATGCGGGTTCACCTTGCGACACTCGTCGCATACAAAGCGTATGTTAATGCTACTATACCAGAGGGGCACTTTATCCAGTGGTTTGTCGCACTCGGCGCACTTAATCATCGCGTGGTCGCCTCCTGTCGGCTGGCTTTGGCAGTTTGCTTGGCTTTATGCTCTTCCAGATCGCGCAGGTGCTGCTTGTGCGACAAGATGCCGTTAATCAGCATAATCACTGCCGCTATTAGATACAGCCACGCGAGGCGCGGGTCGATATCCTGACCTGGGTCGGCGATTGCTGCGTTGCCCCGCGCGAAGCCTATCATGCTGATAATGAACAGAATCAGCGCAATCCAGAAGTCCGTCTTCTTCCACCAGCCCATGCGGGAGGTATTATACCATGCGGGAGGTATACTTGAGTGATGACTCCTCCGCCAACCGCCCACTGGCTTATGCAGCCTGCGCCCGACCGCGATGTGGTGATTTCGGGGCGCGTGCGGCTGGCGCGGAACTTAGTTCACTATCCGTTTCCTCATCGGGCAAGCACGGCGCAGCTGCAGGCAGTAGCTCAAGTTCTTACGAGCGCGCTGCAGGAGGCAGGACTGACACGGGCGATGGAGTTGAACTGCCTGAGCCTGCCGGAGCGAGCGCGTCTAGTAGGTGCGCGTGTGATTAGTCCCGCGCTGCTGCCCGAACTGCCCCACCGCTGGGCGCTGCTGGACGACACGGGCGGCGTGGTCGCTGTGGTTAATGAAGAGGATCACCTGCGCCTGCAAATCACTTGCGCGGGCTGGCAGCCGCAACTGCTTTCCGAGAGCCTACTGGAGTGGGAGCGGATGTTGAACCACATGTCACTGGTGTGGGCGCGCTCGCCGAAGCTGGGCTATCTCACAGCGTCGCCGATTAATCTCGGTTCGGGCATACGGCTGGGGCTGCTAGTGCACCTGATGGGCTTGCAGCGAGCACGGCAAATCACGCGTTGGCTGGAGGCGTTGCAAGCGCTGGGCTGCCACACGCGCGGGCTGTATGGCGAGGGCAGCCTCGCGTTCGAGGGCTACGTGCAAATCTCGCTGCTGGGCAAGGACGCGCCGCTGGATGAGCTGCTGGCGCGCCTGCGCGGCACGCTGCGCACCCTGATTGAAGCCGAGCGCGAGGCACGAGCGAAACTACAACGCGACGCCCTTGAGGAAGAATGGCAGGAGCTGCAAGCCACCTTGCGCCACTCCGAGAGCCTCTCGCTGGGCACAACGCTGCGCGCCTTAGCCGTGTACCGCTTGCGCGGGATGCTGGACTACCACGACACGCAGCGCGACTACGCCGATATGTTGCTGTTCGAAGCTGCTGTCTATCCGCCGCCCGAACCCGAACACGCTGCCCAAGAGCGCGCCGCGTGGCTGCGAGCACGCCTGTGGACTAACGGAACAACATAATTGCCCGATGGAGCATCATCGTGCCCATCATCAGCGCGAACACCCAGCGCACCTGCGCCCCGCTAAGCCGCGTGCTGGTGAACCGCGCCCCGAAATAGGAGCCGACCACCCCGCCCATCGCCGTGATTGCCAGCGCGCCCCCGTCAATTTGCGCGGTTGGGGCGTGATAGACAAACGCCGTAAGCGATTGCGCCACGACTACCAGCGCGTTCGTGCCTGCCGCGCGTTTCGGCTCCTGCCCCAGCGCAATCAGAGTCGGCACCAGCAAAAAACCCACCCCCACGCCTAACATCGTGCTGTAAATAGCTATAGGAATCACCAGCAGCAACGCCTTCGCAGGGGCTACCGCCTGAACACTGGGCTGCACATAACGCGGATGCACTATCCGATACAGCAAGTAGCTTACACTAATCAAATAAAGCGTCCACAGCAGCGTCGGATTCGCGCGTTGCGCCAGCCACGCCCCGACAGGCGAAACTATCCCCGCCCCAAGTGCCAGCTGCACGCCCAGTCGCCACTCCACATAGCCCGACCGCCCGAACCCCAGCGCGGCGAACAGTGCCGTTGCCCCGCCTAACGCGATGCTCATCGGCTGCACCTGATGCACCAAATCGTCCAGAAACAGGCTCAGGAACGGCACCGCCGCTAACGCCACACCGAACCCCAGCATGCCCGAAAAGAAGGCAAGGATTGCAACGCCCAGCGCCATCAGCAGGTTCTGGATGTCCACAAAGTGGGAGTATACCGTACCGGCGGTAGAGGTCGAAGTGACTGTGCCCTGCATGGAGAGGCAACGACCCCCCATTCGCCCATGCATGGTGAGTTGGGAGCGGTGGGAGGTGGCGTATAACCCCTGCGAAGCGTTGTTGGGGCGGGCGTTTGGCTTGATGGCGCCTTGCAACCACTATGTGCGTGAGAACCGAAATGAGCTAAAGCAGGAGGTTGTGCAGCGGGTTGGCGCAGGCGGGTGTGCCTGCAGTGCCCGCGCTGATAAAGGCGTTGGGGGATTGGGCTGTGCGTCATGCGGCAGCGGAGGCGTTGGGTAGCATTTGCGACGTGCGAGCCGTGCCTGCGCTCGAGAAACTACTATCAAACAATTAAAAGGGCTGGTGCACTGTACGCTACCCCGTGCGTGAGGCAGCACGGCGGGCATCAGAGCAAATCCGCACCAAGCCGCAACAGCGACAACAGCCACACACGAGCTGAACGCGCAAATGCGTGGCGTTCCGGAACGCTTTACTGTTTCAGACTCGAGTCTCGTGGTTTCTTGTCCACCTAACATTGCTTGAATGACGGAGATGAAAGGGAGTTTGAGGGAAATTCGGGCATTTGGGGCGAATTTCCATGAATCCTTTTGCCCTCCAAGTGCCTCTAACCTCATGGAGGTGCTCTATCATGCAAACCTACACAGAGGTAGGCAGTGCGCCAGTTAAGGCGCGTGAGACTGTTCGTCACCGTGTCGTTATCATTGGCGGCGGCACCGCAGGAATTACCGTCGCCGCGCAACTCGTTCGTAAGGGCGTTCACGATGTGGCGATTATTGAGCCGTCCACAAAGCATTATTATCAGCCGTTGTGGACACTCGTGGGCGCAGGCGCTGCTAAGGTTGAGCAAAGCGTGCGCGAGGAGGGGCGATTCATCCCCAAAGGCGTGCGCTGGATTCAAGACTATGCGGTCGAGATCGACCCCGAACAGAAGCTGGTCTGCACGCGCAACGGCACGCGCGTTCATTACGACTTCTTAGTGGTCGCGCCGGGCGTGGTGTCGGATTGGGACAAGATTCAGGGCGCGGAGGAGACGCTGGGGCGCAACGGCGTTTCCACCAACTACAGTTACGACCTTGCGCCGAAGACCTGGGAATTCATCCAACAGACGAAGGAAGGCGTCGCGCTGTTTACCATGCCCAACACCGCTGAGCCGGGCTACACGATTAAGTGCGGCGGTGCCCCCCAGAAGATTGCCTATATGGCAGCTGACTACTTCCGCATTAACAGACGCCCCGTAAAGGTGATTTACGCGACGGCGGGTGGCGTGCTGTTCGGCGTGCCAGAGTTCTGCAAGGTGCTGGAGGGCGTGTGCGAACGCTACGGTATCGAGGTGCTGACTAAGCATGAGCTGATTGCCGTTGACCCCACGCGCAAAGTCGCTACGTTCGCGCTGAAAGACAAACCAGGCGAGACGCGCGACATCCAGTTCGATATGCTGCATATCGGTCCGCCGCAGCATGCGCCGGAGTTTGTGCGCAAGTCGCCACTGGCACACCCCGATGGGGCGATGGTCGGCTTCGTGAATGTGAACATCCACACGCTGCAAAGCCCGCTGTATTGTAATGTGTTCAGCCTGGGCGATGGGGCGGGGCTGCCCGTCTCGCGCACGGGTGCGGCGGTGCGCAAGCAGGCGCCGGTGGTGGTCAACAACCTGTTGCAGGTGATGAACGGCAAGGAACCCAACAAGCGCTATAACGGCTACACCTCCTGCCCGCTCGTCACCGCCTACGGGCGCATGGTGCTGGCAGAGTTCGACTACGAAAACAAGCCCACGCCTACCGTACCGCTGATTAACACGCAGAAAGAGCGGTTCGACATGTGGCTGCTCAAGAAGTACGGGCTGCCGTGGATGTACTGGAACCTGATGCTGAGAGGCTTAGCATAAGTCGCACAGACAGTCCTGTCCAAGCTGTGCGAGTACCTGCTTGGACAGGATTGTTTAAACCACACCCGTAGCATGGACATTCTTGTCCGTGCCGAGCGAGTACCTGCTTGGACAGGACTGTCCAAGCCACAGGAAGGCTATGAAACGACTTGGACTGTTTATCGGGCTGTTAGGGCTGCTGCTAAGCCTGAGTATCGGGCAACAGACGCAAGATGAGGCGCTGCTGCAACGCGCCCGCGCCGCTTCCGACGCTGTTCTGACCCAGCTGCTGGCGCGGCTGAACCAAGAGTACCAGCAGGGCGGCGCGGAGCGCGGTGTGCAAGTATGTGCGCAGGTTGCCCAGTCGCTCACGCAGCAAATCGGGCGTGAGCAGGGCGTGAATATTCGGCGCGTGTCGCTCAAGAACCGCAACCCGCGCAACGCCCCCGACGCTTGGGAACGCCGTGTCCTTCAACAGTGGGAACGTGACCACAAGGCAGGCAAGGAACTCAAAGAAGTCGCCGAGTGGCGCACCGAGCGCGGACAGCGCGTCTACCGCTATATGCGTCCGATAATGGTCGCTATGCCGCTCTGTTTGGAGTGTCATGGCACCCAAATCAAACCCGAAGTGCGCCGTGTGATTCGCGAACGCTATCCCAACGATAAAGCCATTAACTACCAGCAAGGCGATTTGCGCGGCGCATTTTCTGTCAAGATAAACTCACAACCAACGGAGGTGCAACGATGATCTTTCGGCAAATCTATGAGGAAGGTCTGGCGCAAGCGTCCTACTTCTTCGGATGCCCCGCCACGGGGGAAGCGATGGTGATTGACCCCCGCCGCGATATCGACGTCTATTTACAACTGGCGCAGCAGACGAAACTGAACATCGTCGCCGTCGGCGAGACGCACATCCACGCCGACTACCTGTCGGGCGCACGCGAACTGGCGTACGCTACAGGCGCAACACTCTACCTCTCCGATGAGGGCGACGAGAACTGGAAATACAAGGGCTTGGAGGGCTTCAAGTACCGCCTACTCAAAGACGGTGACGAGTGGTTCGTCGGCAATATCCGCGTGCGTGCGGTGCACACGCCTGGACATACCCCCGAACATATCACCTTCCTGCTATACGACGGCAAAGATGAGCAAGACCCGATTATCGCCATTACGGGCGACTTTATCTTCGTAGGCGACCTGGGACGCTCCGACCTGCTGGAGGAGGCAGCGGGCATTATGGGCACCGCAGAGCCTGGCGCACGACGCCTCTACCAGAGCCTTGTGAAGTTCATCGAGAACCCCGAGTACCTGCAAATCTGGCCTGGACATGGCGCAGGTTCGGCGTGCGGCAAGGCGTTGGGCGCGCTGCCCGCTTCCACACTGGGCTATGAGCGACGCCACGCATGGTGGGGGAAATCCATCGCCAACTATGACGAGGAGACCTTCGTGAAAGATCTGCTCGCCGACCAGCCTGAAGCGCCCAGCTACTTCGCCGTGATGAAGCGCCTCAACCGCGACGGCATGCCAATTCTGGGCAAGCTGCCCGAACCGCCCTTGCTTACGCCCGAAGCGTTCAAGAAGGCGATGGACGAGGGCGCAGTACTGGTGGACACGCGCGACAAGTTCGCCTTCGCAGGCGGGCATATCAAGGGTGCAATCAACATCCCCGCCGGCAGAATGTTCTCCACTTGGGCAGGCTGGCTGCTGCCGTACGATAAACCGCTCATTCTGCTCGCGAGCGAGTCGCAGGTTGAGACGCTCGTGCGCCAGCTGATTCGCATTGGGCTGGACAACGTGATTGGCTACATCCCATCGTTGGAGGGTTACGCGCCCAGCGAGCTGGAGACCGTGCCGCAAATCACAGCGGAGCAGGCGCACAAACTCTGGCAGTCAGGCGAAGCGGTGATTGTGGATGTGCGCGGGCTGTCGGAATACAACGAAGCGCACATCCCGAACGCACTCCATATCCATGCAGGGCGCGTACTGCAACGCCTGCACGAAGTGCCCAACGACCGTCCAGTGATTGTCCAGTGCCTCGGTGGCGACCGCTCCAGCACTGCCATTAGCGCGCTGATGGCGAAAGGCTACCGCAACCTGTACAACCTAACGGGCGGCATTCTGGCGTGGCAGGAACACAACTTCCCTCTGGAAACGCGCAACTGAACGCGACCTTCCTTCCACCTCCCCGCTGGGGCGGGAGCAATCCCGCCCCCAGCGGTTTTTTCTACTTCTTCGCCACTGCAGGCACGGTACACAACGAGAAGTTGCCTGTCTCAGCGCGATAGGTGACCTCTGCAAATAGCGCGAGGTTGTCGCCGTTGCGCGGGATGCGAGCGACCCACTGGTTGCCCTCCCTGCGAGCGCGCACAGGCTCCCAGCGCGCGGGGCGAAAGTCAGTATCGTTCGCGCGGCGAGCGACCCACACCTGCACAATCTCAGGCTCCATGTCCATTCGCACGCGGTAAATCACCTCGTCGCCTGCCACACTGTGTGTTGCGCTCAGCTGGCTGGGGAACTCCATCTTGCCGATACTCATTAGGTAGAACGCGCAAAGGCTGTTCACCACGCGGTCGAAGTCGCCCAAGCCATGTCCGCCATTCGGTACATACAGCGTGTACTTGCGCTTGCTGGGCAGATCGTCAAAGTAGAACCGCGCGGCGTCCACCGTCCAGTACGGGTCGTTCGCGCCGTTGATAATCAGGATCGGCATCGTATAGCGAGGGCGATAGGAGTAGGGATCCACCCAGCTCACCAGTTGCCTGCCGCGCTCGGTGAGCATCTTCTCCATCAGCCCGCGCGTATAGTATTCCGCAATCTGCTCGCTGTAGCGCCCCCACTGCTCCAGCTGGTGGGGCATCTGCGCAAAGAAGTTCAGGTTATCAAACACCATCGGCGCGATTGCGCGGGCGCGCGCATCCACCGCCGCCGTCAGCCAGGTTGTCCAGCCACGCTTCGATGCGCCCGTAATCAAGAAGTCCTTGATATTAATCTGCCACTCTTTCTGGGCGAACTGTTGCACCGCGTCCATCGCGCGCACGGCGGATTTAACCATCGGGAACAGCAGAGGCCACGTGGCGTCGCCCGTCTCCCAGAACTGCACGTAGGTATGCGCAATCAGGTTGTCTTCCACCAAATCGGGGCGAATGAGTGGTTGATTGGGCACATCGTGCAGCACGACGCCAATCGCGCCGACTCGCTCCACTGCGCGGGCGATGATTTGCAGCTCGCTTCGTCCATCGCCACTGCCCGTAATGTAGATAATCGCTGTGTCGGTGTGCTTCAGGTTTCTCGGCTTCACGACGCGCACGCGATGCCGCCAAGTGAACTCGCGCCATTTCTGCGAGACCACCGTCAGCTCCACGAACTGGCTCTCCCCGATTCTCGATTCGAGCGATTTCGTCCATTCAAACGGCGAGGGTGCATTCACATAGCTCATCAGATCGGCGTGCGCGCCCATCAGTAGCCCAAACGTCAGTAGCCATCCTGTAAGTTTCTTCATAGCCTCCTCCATGCTACAGGTATTAGACCTGCCCGCCCCGTATCTGTTCTATCAGTGCGCTGGTGGAACGCTCTGGGTGCAACGGCAGAATCACCACAAAGCCGCCGTGTGCAATCACCGCCTCCGATTCAGGCAAATCCTGCTCGGTGTAGTCGCCGCCTTTGGCGTAGTAGGCGGGCTGAATCAGGTTCACCAGGTCGATTGCTGTCGGCTCCGAGAAAATCGTCACATAGTCCACACACTCCAAGCCTGAAATTAGTTCGGCGCGTTCGGCTTCGGGCACAATCGGGCGCGACTCGCCCTTCAACGTGCGCACTGATTCGTCGCTGTTCACGCCCACTATTAGAAGGTCGCCCAGCCGCCGCGCCTCTTGCAGATAACGCAAGTGCCCCACATGCAGCAGGTCGAAACAGCCGTTGGTCAACACAACCTGTTTGCCCGCCGCACGCCATTGAGGGGCAAGCTCAGCTAACTGCTCGCGTGTGAGAATCTTCGACTCGGCGGGGCGCATGGTTATCAGTTCTCGGAACTACCCTGAGGGGGGACAAGTTCTATCTCGAATAGCTTGCTCCAGTTTTTGCCCGTCACGAAGATACGCTTGTTCCGGCGATCGTAAGCGATGCCGTTCAATACAGCCTCGTAGGTGCGATTCGATACAGGCAGCCCCTCCATATCAATCCACGCCTTCACAACGCCTGTTTGGGGATCGATGCGGGCAATCATATCACTGTACCAGATGTTCGCCCAGATTTCGCCCTCAATGTACTCCAGCTCGTTGAGATTTGTGACGGGTTTACCGTTCGCCCGCACAGTGATTTTGCGCACCTCCACAAAGGTGTCGGGGTCGCGAAAGGTAATCGTCTCGCTACCATCGCTCATAATCAGGTATTTGCCATCGTTGGTTAATCCCCAGCCTTCGCCAGCGTAGCGGAACTGGGTGATTTGGTTGAAAGTTTTCAGGTCGTACACAAAACACACGCCGTTTTGCCAGGTGAGTTGGTAAATTTTATCCCTAAAGATGGTGATGCCCTCTGCAAAGTATTCAAGAGGCAGGCGATAGATTTGCAGTACGCGCCCCGTACGCAATTCCACACGGCGCAGCGATGATTGTCCTTTCAACCCCGTGCTTTCGTAGAGTTGCCCATTGTGGAACTCCAGCCCCTGTGTGAAGGCGTTTTTGTCATGCGGGAAAGTATTCACAATTCGATAACGGAATACGGGGATTTCGGTATCGGGTTCGGTATTGGGGAGCGGTGTGGTGGTCTCCCGTTGAGGCGCTTCGGACGGCGACGGCGCGCCGTTGCCCACCGTTTGGCAGGCATACAACCCCAACGCCAACCCAATCGCGCAACTCATCATCCACCAGCGAGGCATAGCGTTTATAGGATACCTGTTAGATTGCAGCAGGTATAATACCCCTGATGGCGACAATCGAACTGGTGAACCGCAAGTTTCCGGAATGGCTGAAGGTGCGCCTGCCCAAGCCTGAGAAGGTACAGCAAGTAGAGCAAATGATGCGCGAGGCGCGCCTGCATACCGTTTGCGAGAGCGCACGCTGCCCCAACCTGCCCGAGTGCTGGTCGAAAGGCTCCGCGACTTTTATGATTTTGGGCGACATCTGCACGCGCCACTGCGGATTCTGCGCCATCAAAACAGGCAAGCCGCTCGCGTTAGACCCCCAAGAGCCGCAACGCCTCGCGGAAGCCGCCCAACGCATGGGGCTGAAACACATCGTGGTGACCTCGGTAGCGCGGGACGACCTACCCGACGAGGGCGCAGGACAGTTCGCTGCCACGATTCGCGCCCTACACCAGACCATTCCGAACGCCATCGTGGAAGTGCTGACGCCCGACTTCAAAGCGAAAAGCTGGTGTATCCGCCGCGTGGTGGACGCCGAACCGGAGATTTTCAACCACAACATCGAGACGGTGGAACGCCTGCAGACCATCGTGCGCCCGCAAGCCCGCTACGATCGCTCGCTGAAGGTGCTGGAGATTGTGAAGCAGATGAATCCCGCGATTTACACGAAGTCGGGTATTATGCTGGGGCTGGGCGAGACGCGTGAGGAGGTGCTGCAGACCATGCATGATTTGCGCAGCGTGGGCGTAGATGCTCTGACCATCGGGCAGTACCTGCGCCCTACCCAGCGCCACCTGCCTGTGCAAGAGTATATCCACCCAGATCAGTTTGAGGAGTATCGCGTATTGGGGGAGGAAATGGGCTTCCTGTTCGTCGCGTCGGGACCATTCATTCGCAGTTCGTACAATGCGATCGCGTTCTCGCAGCGCGTGATGGCAGAGAGGCTCGCCAAAGTCGGTGCGGTGGAGAGCGCGTAGCCTATTGTGGCGGCTCGGGGGGCTGCTGCTGACGCTGCTGCCTGTGGGCATCATGGCGTTGGCGGGGCTAATGCACCTGTGGCAGGTCAAACTCGCCGTCGAGGACAGTTTGCCCGCTGCCATACGCGAGTATGCGCGTCGCCAAGCCAATCTGGATGTGCGGCTGGAGCGCGTGTCGCTGAGCCTGCGCGGCGCGCTGCTGGTGAATGTCGATGTACGCACGCTGTCGGGCGAAAGGCTGCTCCACGCGCGATATTTAGAGGCGCGATTACCTCGCAACGGCGAACCCCTTACGATTGAAGTCGACCGCCCCGAAGTGTGGCTGCAACGCGACCGTCGAGGTCGGTGGAACATCGACCCGCTTTTGCAGCAGCCGCGTCCGCCAGAGCCGACGCCCATCACCTTGCGCGTGATTGCCCGTCAGGGCGCGGTCTATTTTGACGACTTCTTCCCCGACGCGCCCGTGCGCGCCACGCTGTGGGCAAGCGAGTTCACCTATAGCCAGCCACTAATCGGTACGCATATCATCTTGCAAGGCGCAAGCGACCCGCTGGGCGACGTCGAGGTGCGCGCCTTCTCCGACGGCACGCGCTGGCTGGTTGAGCTGAACGCCGAAAACGCCCGACTGGAACGCTTCAAGCCCTACCTGCCGAAAACCGAGCTCGACCTAGAGCGCGCCACAGCCCAACTCTCGGCGCAGCTTGTGTACGAACCCGACCAACCGTTGCGTGTGCAGGGCACGGCGCAGGGTGTGGCGCAAAATCCTACGTATCAGGGCAAACCGCTGCCCCATCGTGAGGCGGAGTTCCTACTGGCGTTCACAGAATCGAACCTGGGAGGCACTGTGCGCACGCGCGACGGCGGACTGCAGGCGCAGGGAATGGTGGACTGGAAGCAGTCTCCTGTCCAGTTCGCCGTGCAGGTGGAGGCTTCGGGCGACGACGCAGCGGTTTGGCAACGCCTATTGAGCGATGAACCACCCCTCGTGCGCGGTGGGTATCAGGCGCGAATGCGCATCGAGGGCGATGTGGAGAACCCGACAGTTATTGGTGAGGCGCGCCTGCAGCGAATCCGCACCCCACAAGGCGATTTGACCGACCTGCGCAGCCCCATCTACTTCGCGCAGGGACAATTGGTGCTGCCGTCGCTGACCGCCGACTACGCGGGGCGTCCGATACGAGGCAAACTCGCGCTGGATACCCGCCCGAAAACGCCGCAGATACGCCTGTACGCCTCCGCAAGCCAGCTGTCGCTGAGCCGCATTCCCGCTCTGCGCGAGCACGATTTGCGCGGCACGGTGGATGCTTCCATCATCGCCTACGGCGACTGGACGAACCCGACGGTGGAGGCGAACCTGTTCAGCGATGCACTGAACTACAACGGACGGCGACTGGGCGGCGCGCGGGCGCGTGTGCGCTACGCCAACGGCAATCTACAGATTCCGCTGGCGGTGCTGCAGGGCGCGGCGGGCTTGGCGCAAATCTCTGGCGAAATCCGCAATGCGCTTTCCGACGACCCGCGCCTTGACCTGTCGCTGGACGCCACAGAGTTGGACCTGAACCTGCTTGTAGGGCTGCTGGGCTACGACGAGCGTGAGGCGCAGCGCGTGGAGGGCGTCGGCTATCTCACGGCGCAAGTGCGGGGCAGTCTCCAATCGCCTGAAGCCGTCGCCGAAGCCGTGATTTTCGACGGCAGGCTGGGCGATGTGGGCGCAGAAATCACCGTCGCAAATTTGAACCTTCTGGGGCGCGAGCTGCGCATCGCCGAGATGCAAATCCTGCGCCGTGCCGCCCAGCTCATCGCCTCAGGCGTTTTGAACCTGCCTGAAACGCCCAACCAGCCCCCACAGTTCCGGTTGCAGGGCGACCTATACGAGTTCGATATCGCGACCATCCCCGACTGGCTGCGGCGCGAGCTGCCGATTGGAGGCGTCGCATCTGGTGCGTTCACCGCGCAGGGCAACCCCGAGTCGTTCACCGTCAGCGCGCAGCTGAATGCTGAGAGCATGCAAATTGACCAGACTGTGCTGCGCGAGAACCGCGCCTTGCTGACCGTGCGCGTCCAAGACGGCGCAATACAGGCAGAGCTGGAGACGCTGGAGTCGCAACTGGAGGGCGGTGCGCTACTTGCCAGCGGGCAGTGGCAATCCGATGGCGCGTTTCAGGTGCAGTGGCGACTGCAAAACGCCTCGCTCAACGCCCTTGCACCTTATTTGCCTGTGGAATATCGCCTGTCGGGGCAAGTCTCGCTGTCGGGCGAGGCATCGGGCACGCTGGAGCAACCCACCGTGCAGGTTCAGCTGGAAGGCAAAGAGCTGGCACTGAACGGCGCGTTGTTGGGCGATGTGGAGGCACAGATTGGATATATAGGGGCGCGGGATATTTCCAACCTCCCCCCCTCATCTCCCCTCCCCGCACGCGGAGAGGGGAGCGTGCCCGCTTCGCCTGCACCCGTCTACCCCTCGCCGTTCGAGGGTGCAACGAAACTCATCCACGCTCAACTCACCCTCCGCACGCCCAACGGCGAAGTGCGTGTATCGGAACTGACCTACAACCCAGAGGAGAACACCCTTGCCCTGAACGCCCGCGCGAACGCGATTGCGATTGATTGGCTACGCCGTGTGGCGAACGTCATTCCCGACGCGCTGCCGCCCGACGTCGCCGAGCGCATCGCCACCCTGCAAGGCACTGTGCAGGCGGAGCTAAGCCTTCAAGGGGCGCTGAGTCAGCCCACTGCAACACTGACCCTCGACGCCGAAACAGTGGAGTTGCGCCAGCAGTCGCTGGGCAGCCTGAACCTACGGGCAATCTGGCAGGGTGTGTCGGACATCAGCGACCTTGCGGAGGCGACGCCCGCCGAACGCGCTGCCGAATCGCTCCGTCGACTGCGCACCCAACGCGCTGAACTCGCCCAGCTGCGCTGGCAAGCCGAAAATACCCGCCTGGAAGGGCGCGGTGCGTACACCCCCGACGCCCTCAGCGCGGACTTTGAAATCGCCCAGCTACCCCTTAGCTGGGCACGCCTGTGGGACCCCACCCTGCCCGAACTCGACGGCGCACTCGACCTCAGTCTCATCGCCGTAGGTGAACCCGAATCGCCCGAACTGACCCTCAGCGCAACCGTGAATAACCTCACCTACGGCGACTATACGGTCGATCAGATTCTGTTCAGCCAGATCGATGTGCGCGAGGGCGCGATACAGACCGACGACGCACTGATTCGGATACGCGACTATCAAGCCCGCCTGTCGGGACGCCTGCCGTTCCACTGGTCGCCGCTTGGCGTGCCCAACGATGAGCCAATTCAGATACAAGCGCGCCTGCGCGAGCAGCCGCTTACGATCCTGAGCCTGTTCGCGCCGATTGACACCGAGCGCACACAGGGCACGGTCGACGCCTCGCTGGAGATAACGGGCACGCTCGCCGATTGGCAGCCGCGTGGACGATTGCAAATCGCCGATGGTGAATTGGGGATCGAGAACCTGCGCACAGCGTTGCAAGAGATTGGCTTAGTGGTTGAGTTCGACGGGCGCGAGGCGCGGATTGTGCAGGCGCGAGCGCGCTCGTCAGAAGGTGGCGCGTTGCAGGCGGAGGGTGTTGTGCGCTTAACCGAGAACAACCCCGTTGCTGACGTCCGCATCGTCGCCGATTCGTTCACTGCCACCGAGCCGAAACTGCCCGTGTTGGAGGGCAGTGCGCAAGCCGTGATGTCGGGAACCGTGCAGATACAGGGCGAGTTGGCGAAGCCGCAGGTGCAGGGTGTGTTGCAGGTGAGGCGCGGTTTCCTGTACCTGCCTCCTGAAATTACGCCGCGTGAAGGCGGCGAGCCACTGCCGATTGACCCGCGCTTCGACCTGCGTATCGATGTAGCGGAAGGGTTTACCTTGCGCAACCCCAACCTGGACACGAAGCTAGAGGGCGCGGTGCAGGTCGGTGGCTCGTTGCAAGCCCCTACACTCGCGGGCGAGTTCAGCCTGCTGGGAGGTGCGTTGAGCCTACCTACCGCACGCCTGCGCATCGAACCCGACAGTGTCGCTCGCCTGAACTACCCCTTCACCAGCACAACGGGCGAGACCATCGCTCGCATCGACCTCGATGTACGCGCCAGCACGAGCGTCGTCGCACCTGATTTTACGGGCGATCCCATCCGCTACCGCGTGGAAGTCGATGTGCGCGGACCGTTAGACGACCCTGAACGGCTCCAGCTCACCGCGCGTTCCGACCCGCCCGGCTTATCGGAACAGCGGATTCTGAGCCTGCTTGGGCGTGGACAAGTGCTGGCGGCTATCGCCCGCGGCGCGAACCCGAGCGAAGTATTCCGTGAGCAGCTCGGCGACATTCTCGGCGCACAGGTGCTGCCCGGACTGTTCGCGCCCATCGAAGCCGAAATCGCCGAAGCGTTCGACTTGGAGCAGTTCTCGCTGGACTACACGGGGCTACGTCCAGCCAGTCTCTACCTCGTGAAGAATCTTTTCAACGGTGTAGGCGTTGCCTATCGGCGGGGCATCGGCGTCACGAACAACGAGTACCAAGT
This sequence comes from uncultured Fimbriimonadales bacterium, assembly GCA_964451985.1. Taxonomy (GTDB): domain Bacteria; phylum Armatimonadota; class Fimbriimonadia; order Fimbriimonadales; family GBS-DC; genus GBS-DC. Next base: position 24,398 of record CAYVKB010000030.1, read on the forward strand.
GCGCCTATTCTATCGGCTGCCGTTCCGCAATCGTCTGCTGCAACGACTGCGCATCGGCTTCGGCTTCGACCACACGGAGACACGGTTCGTGTTTATTGAGGGGAGTGTGCTGTTCAAGTGAAAGGAACGCGAGGGTGGGTCTCCCGCTCCGCTCGGAACGACAGAAGTTTTCGGTAAGCTATCTTGCGCTGTGAAGTAATTTGACTGCCCGCTCCAGCGTACCAAAATCGCGTGCGCCCGCCCACCAGAAGCGGATTTTGCCTTGAGTGTCAATCAGTATGGTTTGAGGCACGCCATGGATATCGAAAGCGCGAACGATTGCATCTGTGCCCATCGCCTGAGGATAGCAGACCCCCTTCTCGGCGCAGAACTGGCGCAATCCCTTCTCGCCTTCAGGCTCGTCGAACGCGACGCCTATCATCAGCACGTGCTCGCTGTATTTTTCGTAGAAGCGGCTAAAATCAGGCAGCTCCAGTTGGCACTCGCCGCACCAAGTGCCCCAGAAGTTAATCAGCAGAGTCTTGTTCGGGCGTCGTAGGTTAATCGTTTCGCCGTCCAGTGTGCGCAAGGTGAGGTTGGGAGCGGTCTCAGTATGCTTGGGGTGGATGGGCTGTGGGCGCAGGGAGAGGTACTGCTTACGTGCTTTGTTCCACCACTTCAGCCACTGCTGGCGGGCTTGGGCGCGTTTTTCGGGCGGGTCGGTGTAGCGGGCGAAGAACGGTTGCCCTGTGATTGCCCGCAGCGCACCCATCGCCATATGCTGGGTCTGATCGTTCGGGTCATCGCGCAGCACATCGATAAGCGCAGCAACCGCGCGCGGATCGCGCAGGTTCTGCAGATGCGCTATCGCTGTCTGACGCAGTAGCGTATCATGGTCGGCAAGGCAGTCGATGAGTAACTGGAGGGCTTCTTCGCGGGGTTGGCGGTTCGCCATCTCCGCAACGCGCAGACGCACGGGCGAGGCGAAGTCGCGCATCGCTTCGCGCAGCAGTGCACGCGCTTCAGGGGCATCGATGCGGGCGATACCCTCTACCGCCGCCACGCGCACCGCTATCGACGAGTTCTGATTCAGATACTGACGTAGCTGGGTCAACTGCTGCTCAGGGGGCTGGCTGGCAAGTGCGTCAATCGCTTGCTGGGCACGCGCCTCCTCCTCGTGCATCCGTTCGTGCGCGTCCTGCGGCTTGTACAGCAAGCGCACGCCGATTGCCACGCCCAGCACGCCGATTGCCAACAGCCAGAACACGGGTTTTCGCATGGCTTAGTGATACAAAGTGCGCACGAACGCTATTGCGAGCGTGCCTCCATCGCGTAGTGAGAGGGCGCGCACGCGCGCCACATCCTGTGCAGGGCGACGCACACGCGGCACAGCCACGGCGACCGAGACCAGCGCGCTTTCGTTGGGCGGAATCATGGGCGTCGTGGCGGGGCGCGCCTCCGTACGCCAAGCGTTGCCGTCAATCAGTATCGCGTACTGCTGCGAGTAGCGACTGCGATTGCGCACGAACAGTCGATGCTCTATCACGCGCGGGGTGGTGGTGTAGCGTGTGGTGTAGTCGGGTTCAATCTGGATGCCAGTCTCGGCGGTGAGTTGAATCTGCGGGTCTTTCAGCACGCCATCGCCCCACACATCCGCCCACGCCGTCAGGTCGTTGCGAAGATACAGCTCAAAGAAGGCGGTCAGCAAGCGGCGGGTGATTTGCAGTTGCGTGGCGCGGGGCATAGGTCCGCTATCACAGCCGATAATCGAGGTATCCTGAAAGCCACAGTGCCAACCGCCCTGAATCACGGGCAGCAGTTTCGGCGCGAAACCCGCGTTATACATGCGCAAGCCGTTGCTACTGAGCGGCGTAATCGTGTCCGCGCTACCCGAAATCAGGCTGTGTGGTACGGTCACATTCGGCGACGCTTGAATTGCGGACGGATTCGTCTCCGCCGCGGCGAGGTTCGCGACGGCTTTGATGCGCGGGTCAGCCGCCGCTGCCAAAATGCTCGCGCCCCCGCCCATCGAATGCCCCGATATACCGAACTGCGCGGTAGCGACCTGTCCAAACAGCGAGGAAGCGGGGTCAGCGTTCTGTTGCTCCAAGTAGGTCAGGCAGTGGCGCATATCTTCCGAGTAGGTGCGGTGGTTCGGGAACAGTTCCTGCCCCGACTCGGTGGCAATCACGAGGTAGCCCCATGTGGCAAGGTGTTCCAGGATTGAGCGGTAGCGTTCGGGGGGCTGCAGGAACCCATGTCCGAAAGAAACAGTGGGATAGGGCGCACCACTTCCGTCATAGGGCGTGTTGTCGCCCGTCGCCGTTGCGGGGTAGTAAAGTTGTGCAGTAAAAGTAGTGTTGTTGGGGCGGCGCACCGTCACGCGCCGTCGCCCTGCGCGGTACAAACCGGGTGCTGCATAGTTGGGTTGCATAGCATGGCTCCTTTCGTGAGGAAGTATCGATTAATTACGCCATTAATTACGCTTTCTCCTGCAGTGCCTGATACACACTGGCGAGTGTGTTCTCCAGTTCTTTTTGGGTAGCGGTGAGGGTCAGGTCGGCGCGGGTGCGCTCCAACACGGCGCGGAGCGAATCGCAGGTACGGCGCAGTCCGCCTGTCACGGCGTCTGGGTAGTCGAAGGTTACCAGCTCATCGTAAATTTCGTCCATCACGCCCAGCAGAGTTTCGGCGTGAGTTAGCTCGCCGGAGCGGAGCAGATCCAGCACATAGCGTCGGCACTCGGAGGCGGCTTCGGCGATGCCGTTCAGGTAGGCTGGGATTTCCACACCGAGTTCGTCAGGTTCGGGCAGTGCGTCGCCCAACACAATCGCGTACAGCGTCTCGCCCTCCACATACTCTTTTTCGGCGTCGTGCAGGAAGCCTGCATAGTAGATACTGGGGAACGGGCGCAGCTGCTCACGGGCACTGATGATTTCGCGATGTGCTTCGGTCAGCAAATCACGGCAGGTTTCGAACTCATGGCGGTGCAGGCTACGGATGGCGCGGGCGCACAGTTGCGTCGCTTTTCGGCAAGCTTGCAGCCCCGCCTCGCGCGCCTGATGGCGTTGCTCAATCTGCTGGCGTAGCTGCTCGGCAATCTCGCTCCAGTGGTTCATGGTGAACAGTATACCCTCTACTCGTTTTTGCCCCCTTTGGATTCACCCTACAGTGGGGAAACCCAGCCCTAAGTGGTTCCTATTTCGGCGGTAGGTGTCCCGTATTGCTTAGGGAGAAGGAATACAATCCAAACAGTTCCCCCTACTTGCAAGACGCGACGCCCCTGACCCTAATCGCCCAC
>CAYVKB010000031.1:0-27545 GCA_964451985.1 uncultured Fimbriimonadales bacterium
CGCCAGAAAACACTTCGCTTTCAGACTGCCGATTCCTCGCTTCGCTCGGAATGACAAAGTTTTTTGACAAGCCCAACAGTCATTCCGAGCGAAGCGAGGAATCTCTATCTGTTAGACGCTTCGGCTGCGGCTTGGGTATCGCTCCCACGAGGGGCACTCACTCATGCTCTTCCTCGCGGTGGGCAGGTTCGGCGTTCGGCGCGGGGGTGGCGGTTGCGTCTCGGATCTCAGGGTGGCGTATCATTCCGCCTAAGTGCGCCGTGTAGCCCGTCACTCCAAAGACATACATCGGAACTATTCCCTCCGACGCGAAGTATACCTGTATGGCGCTTGCATTCAGGGCGTAAAATGGGTTATAATATACACGATGCTAACGCACGGACTCATCGGGTTCGATAGTGAACGGTGGAGCACAGGCTCCTGGTTCGGCACGCGAGGGCGTTTCCGCTGCCGCGCCCTATCGGCGCGTGTTATGCTGGGGAGCCTGCGCGGGTCTGTGCGTATGGCTCCCCTCTTTTATTACGGGGGTTCAAGGAGGCTGCGCCGCTATGGCTGAGGTGCTTGTTCTGAACCAGAACTTCGAGCCGTTGAATATCTGCACGATGCGCCGCGCCGTGAATATGATTCTCACGGGGAAGGCGGAAGTGGTGCTGACGAACGGACACTATGTGCGGACTGTGTCGGGGGGCTTCGAAGCGCCGTCGGTGGTGCGCTTACGCTATATGGTGAAGCGTCCACTGCCACAGGTGCGTGTGAGTCGTCGCGCGATTCTTGCCCGCGACAACTATACCTGCCAATACTGTGGGCATGTCTCGCGCGACCTGACGGTTGACCATGTGTTGCCTCGCAGCATGGGCGGGGGCGACACTTGGGAGAATCTGGTGGCGTGCTGCCGCCGGTGCAACTTGGTGAAGGGCGATCGCACGCCACACCTGGCAGGGATGAAGCTCGCACGTAAGCCACGCCGCCCGACCTTCGTGCCCTACCTCAGCCTTACGCAGTACGCGAAGGCAATCTCGCGCGAGGCATGGCGCGACTTCCTGCCCATCTACGACGGATTCACGCCCGAGAATCTGGACTAAGCTCATAGGGTGCGACGGCGGGAAGCCGTCGCACCTTTTCACTCGCCCCAAGCCATCCGCGCAACGCCGCAACGCCCCGAATAATCAACCTGCAGTTCTGTATCGGGAGGTGTGGTCTCGGCGAAAACCCCAGCGTTTGAACCTGAATCTACTGCTGCCGCACCCCCGTCGCTTCGCATCGCTTAGGGCTTCCGCAGGATACAATACAAATTATTCACAAAATAGTCTCCCACCAGAGGCAGGTGGCGCAATAGGCTAAACACGCGCACCACAGGATGCCGACTGCAGTTCGGCTGGAAAAGCTCCACCTCAAAGCCCGATTCGTAAATAATCCGCTTGTAATCGCGGAACGCCAGCATGTTCATGCCCAAATCACGATAGGACTGTAGAAGGCGTCCCACGCGCTTCGCAGTGGCGTTCAGCACGAGACGGTCGGGTAGCAAGATATGCGCCCACGGTAGGTTGACACCGATGAGACGCTTGATGGTATCGTGGTCGCCGAATGGGCTGTTCCAGAGGGGACCGATTGCCGCGTACAAACGCCCACCTGATTTGAGGCGTGCCCGCATATCTGCAAGCACTTTGGGCAAGTCCATCACGTGCTCAAACGTGTCCTTGCTGGTCATTAGGTCGAAGTCGCCCTCGTTCAGATTAGCGATGTCGATATAGAGAAATTCCACGCGCTCAGCGAGTTCAGGATAGTTGAGTTGCAGGTTGCGCTGAGCGAATTGGATGAGTCTTTCGTTGAGGTCGACGCCCACCACTCGTGCTGCCCCCGCTTTCGCCATATCGATGCAGAGACTGCCGTGCCCGCAACCCAAGTCGAGCACTTTTTTGCCTCGTAAGTCGGGCTGTCCACCGAGGCGGTTCCAGAAGCGCGGGTTCTCCCATGCGCCGCGCCCAAAGTACTCCACATCATGCGGCGCCAGTTCGGCTATAGGTGGGTTTTTATCCATTCGGCAAGTTCCGCTTGGCTAACCGTAGTCTGTTCGTGGCTCTGCAGGTCTTTGACGGTCGCTGTGTGCTGTTGCAGTTCCGTATCACCAATCAGCACGGCGAATCGCGCCCCGCTGCGGTTGGCAAGGCGCATCTGCGCTTTGGGACTGCGCCCTTCCAGGTCTAACTCGGTCGCGATGTGCGCCGCGCGGAGTCGCTGCGCGAGTTGCAGGGCGACAGAGCGCGCTGCGTCGCCAAAAGCGACTACATAAGCGTCGATGGTAGACGGTTCAGGCAACGGTGCGTTCAACGCCTGCAGAATCAGTAGTGTACGCTCGACGCCGATGCCCACGCCCAGCGCAGGGGTGGGCGGTCCGCCGAGTTCTGTCACCAAACCGTCGTAGCGTCCGCCACCGCACAACGCGTTTTGTGAACCTAAGCCCTGCTCCGCCACCACCTCAAAAGTGGTGCGGGTGTAGTAGTCCAACCCGCGCACGAGGCGCACATCACGCACATACGCCACTCCCAACGACTTCAGGAGGGTTTGCAGGCTCTCAAAGTGCGTGCGACAGGCGTCGCACAGGTATGGGTCAATCGGCGGTGCGGCGGCGGTGATTTGCACGCACTCTTTGCAGTCCAAAATCCGCAGCGGATTTCGCTCCAACCGCGCCTGACAGTTCTTGCAGAGCAGCGCATAGTGCTCGCGCCCAAAGTTACGCACGGCTTCGCGGTAGGCAGGGCGACACTCAGGGCAGCCGATGGTGTTCAGTCGCAGCTCCAGCGCGTCGGCGGGCAGTCCCAGCGACAGGAAAAAGTCCATCACCATCGCCAGCAGCTCGGCGTCGGCAAGCGGGTGCGCTGCGCCGAAAATCTCTGCGCCGAACTGATGCGCCTGCCGATACCGCCCCCGCTGCGGACGCTCGCCCCGAAAAAACGGCGTGATGTAGTACAGCTTGTGCATCCCACCCGCACCGTACAGCCCATGCTCTAAATAGGCACGCACGACAGGCGCAGTGCCCTCAGGTTTCATCGCGTACCGCTCCTCGCCACGCTGGAATACATACATCTCTTTGGAGACAATATCGCTGGTCTCGCCAACACTGCGCTCAAATAGCTCGGCGGCTTCCAGAATCGGCGTGCGAATCTCGCGGTAGCCGTACCGATGGCAGTGAACGTGCCAACGCGCCTCCACATACTGCCAGAGATGACTCTGCTCGGGCAGTATATCGTGCATGCCTTCTAACGCGCGATATTTGAGTTCCATACCTATTGCACTGAAACGTTAATCTGTTTACCGAGATATTCCTGAATTTTCGGGTTTGCGTTGAGCGTGGAGAGCAACGCTGCCATACCTCGTGCGACGTGCATCTCGCCATCATACACGATGATGAAAGTTGGTGTGGAATTCACACCCAGCTTACTACCTTCCTCGAAGTCACGGTAGATTTTCTTGAAATAGATATCCTGGTTATCGACTGCCGCGCGCACCTTTTTGCTGTCAAGCCCCAGCTGTTGGGCGATTTTCTCGATGCGCGTGGGGGTCAGGTCTTGCTGGCTTTCAAACAGCGCAGCGTACATCTCCCAGAACTTGTTCTGTGCACCTGCTTCTTCAGATGCGGACGCCGCCATCCACGCCATCGGATGGATTTGAATCAACGGGTAGTGGCGGAAAACGAACATCGCTTTGTCTCCGAGTTGAGGCAGGATTTGTTTTTCTAACACCTCGTAAGCTTGCTTGCAGGCAGGGCACTGGAAGTCGGAGAACTCCACAATCACCAGTGGGGCGTTTTCGTTGCCCTTGCGCCAACCCTGACCGTCCAGATAAAGCAGCGTGAGTTTCTCGTTGTCGGTCTGGATTACCTGCGCGGTGGTCGTCTGATTCCACTGCCAGCCACCGTAGGCTAAGCCTGCCACGATTAGCGCAAGCGAGACCGCGACCGATTGCACCAGCTCGCGCGTCTGCACACCCGTCAGCGACGGCGCGCCGCGCAGTCCCACCAGCGACAACAGCCAAACCATCAGGTTCGAACCCGCTGCGCCCAAACACCACCAGCAGGGTGTGCCCTTTGCGTATAGGTTTAGCACAAAAAGTTGAATATAGGTGAAATAAGCGAACGCCAGCATGCCCAAGGTGCTTAGCCCTGTGAGCATCAGGCTGTAGCTGCGCCACTGCTCGGGATACTGCAGACGCGAGAGTGCAAGCACCAATAGCAGTCCGAAGAATCCGAAGCCCAACGCTGCAACGGGCAACCCCGCGATGCGCGAATAGGGCGAGCGTGCTACCTCATCGCAGCCACCGCCCGTGCAAGGCAACGCAAACTCCGCCGAATGCGAGATCCATAACAGTGCAGAGATGACCGTGCCAATCGACGCAAACAGAATAATTAGGCGATTCAGGACAATCGCGTTCATAAAGACGAACCTCCAAACGAAAAGTATACCTGTTCAGTGAGCGACACCGTTCCCACTGTAGGGGTAGCCCCAATCCTTGCCGCCAATCAGATACTCCAGCACGAACAGCAGGCACATCAGCAAGATAACGCTTGCCGCGACAACTTTCCCCAGCAATAGCGCAAGCACCGCTGTAATCAGGCAAGTCGTGAGCGCGTGGCTGAGTATGTAGGCGCGCTGCCAGAACCTGGACAGCGGTTTCTGCAGGGCGAATGCAACTGTCGCCGTTGCGCCCATGAGCAGGATTATCTGCATGGGCGCAAATCGCCAACCGAGCGCAACCCACCATTCCCGCGCCCAGCCTGCCTGACGTTGCCACGGCTGCACCGCGTCCAAGACAACTGCGCCCAGAGTCAGCGCAAGCCCAAGCCCCACAAGCCCTGCACATAGCCATGCCGTGTGGCGAAGTGTAGCGGGAAAGCGAAAGAGTCCCGTATATAGCCCAAGCCCCAGCCCGAACGCAAGCGTCATCGGCAGTATTGCGTCCAGTGCGCTTCCTATCAGGGGTAAGCCAAACAGACACAGCACCAGCCCGAATACCATGCCCAACACGTTCTGACCTCGCGCACCCAGCTGCACTCTGCCGCGACTCTCCAGCCAACTGGCAGGTACTAACAGCCCCGCCGCAAGCGCATACGCCCAGAACCACTCGTTTGCACCGAATGACTTGTCACCTATGATTCCGCCACTGAGCAGCGAGCGGTTCACCCCGTAGCCGCCCGCAGTCAGCAAATCCGCCCCGACCACTGCTAAGCCTGTTATCACAAACGCACTGAGCAGTGGCATTTGCCCCCAACGCGCTACGCCCGCTGATAGCAGGCTAAGAATCATCCACCAGAGTGTGAGCCAGCCCGCCGTTGATGCAACATCCCACGCCACATCGCCCGTCCACAACTCATACGGATAATAGCTATACAAAACCGCCACAGCAGGAGTCAGGCAGGATATCGCCAAGCCTGCAATGAACACTGACCTGCCCAGTCCACTAAGGCGATGCACACGCCATAAGGCAACTCCCACTCCAAGCCACGTGACAAGCAACATCAGCAAACTAATACGCAGCATCGGTAAAACATCCCGTTGTGCCTGAAACCACTCCGCACTGCGTTGAAGGGCGTCGCCTTTCCAATCGGTGACGCCCATCGTCGATGTGGTCTCCCGTAAAGCGAGACGCGCCAACCAGCCGTTCCAGAATCGATGCCAATCCGATTGGCGCGTTTCAAAAGCAGGCGCACCGTCAAAAGATTTTGAATCTTTCCCCGTGAGCGCACGGTAAATCGTGGGCGCAAGGTCGCGTTCCCGCATAACGCCGTTCCAGCGCGTGCGAGGCGAGGTGAGCAGCCCCCTTGGTTCCCGCGCAGCGTAGCGTACTACTGCGCTGAGACGCGCCTGTCTGACACTCAAGCCTTCAGGCGAGGGTATGCACACCACCCACACCTCCACGCCCTCAGCGAGTAACAACTCCAGCGCGCGGTAGTCCCAGCGTTTGAGTTCCAGTACTGCCCAATCTACCTGAAGCGCGAAAAAGTCTAATCGCAGGGCGTCTAAGTCAGGGTAGACTCGCGCGGGTATGCGATGTTGTTCTGATAAAGCAATCAAGGCATAGGGGCTAGGCTGTGGCGATTGGGGCGTGGAAAGATAAACAGCTTGACGTCCAAACCGCCTGAGTTGTGAGCCAAGTGTGGTCATGATGAGGCTTTCTGGAAGGCGTGCGCCTGCTTTCGGCGCGACTCGGTGGTTGCTTTTTGCAGTGTGTGCAGGAGAGATAAGCTCCAGCTGTGGCTTCGGCAGGTTAGTTTGCCACACGCGCCCCGTTGCGAGAGCGAATGATTCCCAATCACCGCGCTCCCATACCATCCAAGCAGCCTGTGCAGGTACCTCGCCCATCAGCTCCTGTGGTGTGAACGACTCATGCACCAGGATCAGCAACAACTTAGGCTGCGCCGCGGCACTGGCAACCAGCACCAACCACATCCAACACAGAAACGTGCGCATTAGTATCGGATCTCAAAGTCGGCGTATTCCGCTGTGGCACTGGTGTAGGTAGTCTCAACGTGGCTCACGCGTGCGCCATAGGGACCGCGCTGTAGTCGCTCCAAAAACTGGAGTAGTTGCTCCTGATTGCCCTCAGCAACCACTTCCACCGTGCCATCAGCGCAGTTGCGGGCATAGCCAGTCAATCTCAGTTGCCTCGCCACCTGCTGAGCGAAAGCGCGGTAGCCCACCCCCTGTACGATACCAAAAACTCGCGCCGTGAGCCGCTGCATATTACAAATTATACCGTTGGAACAGGGGGAACGCTTCCAGCGTCCACGAGGTATAATGAATTGGAGGTTGAATTATGCGTCGCAGAGGACTACCTATCGCCTGGATTGGTCTAATCGTCGTTTTAGTTGCTTTCGTGGTCTGGTATGGTTGGCAGACGAATGTTGCGCCTTATCTGGCGGAGCAGCGTGCTCAGCAACAACAGCAACAAGCTCAGCAGCCTGCACCTGCCCCCTCGGAAGAGGAAATCAAGGCACAGTTGGAGCGCAACCGAGCCGCGATGACCGCCAAGCCTGAACCCGCACCGAAACCTGAACCGAAGCCTCAGGCGCAACCTCAAGTCCCCCAGCCCGACCCCAAACGCGATGTAATGGAGTACTGGTGGGAAAAAGCACCGCCCAAGACCAAGCAGTGATCGATAAGGAGAGGCAACGATGCTTTCTCGCACACTGGTGTTGAGGGTTGCAGAACTACCTGCGTTCAAGCACTGGATTAAACACAGTCGACTGACTCAGGGGCTAATCAAGCGTTTTATCGCAGGTGAAGATTTAGAAACCGCCATCCAGATTACTCATCAGCTGAATAAAGAAGGTTTTCTCGTCGCACTGGACTACTTGGGCGAGGATACCCGCCGCGTGGAAGACGCCGAGCAAGCCGCCTGCCAGTATATCACTCTGCTGGAACGTATTAATCAGTGCGGGGTGAATTCCTGCATCTCAATCAAGCTTACACAACTGGGCTTAGACCTTAGCTACGATGTTGCCCGCAGGAACCTCGAGAAGGTGTTGGCAGCTGCCCAATCACTCAATAACTTTGTCTGGGTAGATATGGAAAGCAGTAAACACACACAACCTATTTTGGATTTGTTCTGCGAGCTTTACCCTCGATACCCTAATTCGGGCACTGTACTTCAGAGCTACCTATACCGAACTCCGCAGGATTTGGAGCGGTTGATTAATCTTGGTGCGCGCGTGCGCCTTGTAAAAGGCGCATACGCCGAGCCGAAAGAAGTAGCGTATCCCGACAAGAAATCCGTTGACCACCAGTTCAAGGTGCAGATGGAATTGTTGCTGGAGAAGGGCAAGGAACCTGCAATTGCAACCCACGACGTGCGTTTGATTAATCACGCCAAGCGCTACGCCACTGAGTTAGGTTTGGAGAAATCACAGTATGAGTTTCAGCTGCTGTATGGTATAAGCAGGGAGCTCCAAAAACAACTGGTCGCCGAAGGGCATCGCACGCTAATCTACGTGCCCTACGGCGAGCAGTGGTATCCGTATTTCTCGCGCCGCTTAGCGGAGCGTCCTGCGAACCTCTACTTCATTCTCAGGAGTCTGTTTCGGAAGTAGGAGCTGTCTCGGTGTTTTTATTCTCCTCGTGCTCGGCTTCCTCTTCCTCGTCTTCCGCATCATCATTCTCTGTCTCAGTCGGTTCCTCTTCTTCGCTATTACTCTCCACTTCAGAGGCTTCTTCCTCTTCTTGCGACTCCTCCTCGTCCTCATCCTCCTCTTCTGCACGAAGGCGCTGCTGCTCACGCTCTTTCAGAGCCGGCAGCACCGCGCGGAACTGGTCCGTGCCTGCCTCTTGAAGCCACTCGTAGATGACTGACTCAAGCGAGGTGACTACTACGCCGCTGTGTGCAAAACGCAAGAGGGCATATTTCCAGTCCCGCTTCTGGCGGCTGGCTACGGCGTCGTAGGGTACATGCACACTATAGCCCGCCTTTACCAAGTCAAGTGCGGTTTGCATAATGCAGATATGCGCTTCAATGCCCGTCAACACAACTCGGGTGCGCCCAGTAGATTGCATCTGCTTCACGAACTCTTCAGATCCGACACAACTAAAACTGAGTTTGTCTATTACGATCGCACTCTCGAGATGTGCACTCAGTTCAGGGATGAGGCCGCCCAACTTCTCGGCATTCTGGGTGGTGAAGAGGATAGGAATTCCGAGCGACTGGGCGGTCTGTATTAACAGGCGAATATTTTCAGCGATTTGCCGCCCGACCTTGATGGTTTTGAGTAGTGTGTCTTGCAGGTCGACGACTACCAGCACCGATTGTTCTCGATTCAGCAGTTTCTCAGAGTGTTCCATGGCTATCCCTCCAGCACGACAACGGTGTTCTTGGCATCAGGCAGCGGTTCCGGTAAATACACAAGGATATTATTTGCTCCACGTTCAATGCGAATCGGTTCGCTATCTGCAAGTAGATATGCAGACTTAGTTCTTATGGGCGCGGGGACATTCAGAGGTTCGCCTTGCGGTGGATTCCAGATATGCAGGTAGACTCGCCTCCCCGAGCGTGTTGCTGTACCCCACGGAGTAGCCTCAACGACTTTGCCTCGTGTGGCATATACTGCGCTACCGTTAATTTGCAGCCATTGTCCTATCTCCAGCAGTCGCTCTCGATGTTCGCTCTGAATCGTACCGTTGGGCTTTGGACCTACATTCAACAGAAGATTCGCATCCCGTCCTGCACATTCCGCGAGGATGCGCACCAACTCTGAAGCCGGTTTGTGGTGGCTATCGGATGCGTTGTAGCCCCAACTTCTGTTGATTGTCATGCAGGTTTCTACGAGTGCTTCTCCGTCAGGTTGTACAGGATTGAATCCAGCTTTATTCTCTCCGGGTAGGTCTTGCTCGTAATTTTGGATATCCTCCGCTGGCAGCGGTTTTTGATGGTGGTTGTTGGCTATAAGCAGTGCGGGTTGGACGTTGCGAACCGCTTTATAGAGTTCACTGAGCTTCCAAGTCTCGTCGAGTTTTTCGGGCTTGTCCCAGCAGCCGTCCAGCCATATACCGTAGGGACGATACTTTTTCACTAACTCGATGACCTGTCCGTGCCAGTAGCGCGTGTAGGCGTCCCAATCTGACTTGTAAGCAGGGTGTTGCCAATCTAACGGCGAGTAATAAAAAAATAGGGACAATCGCGCCTTGCGGCAGGCTTCTGCCAGTTCGCGCATCACGTCACGCCTGAATGGCGTGTTGGTGATTTTATAATCTGTCAAATCGCTGTCGTACATACAGAATCCATCGTGATGTTTGGCAGTGATTGTGATGTAGCGCATACCTGCCCTTTGAGCCAGCGACACCCATTCATTTGCATCGAAGAGATGAGGGTTGAAACGATGCATAAGCAGCTTGTACTCTTCAACGGGTATCTTCTCTTGGAACATCACCCATTCGCCGCGCTCCAGCAGCGAGTAGATCCCCCAGTGAATGAACATTCCGAAGCGCATTTTTCGGAAGTTGTCACGTGCTTGGTGTCGTCTGCGATCCATAGGCGTCTCCGTGTGAGGTTTTCACATGAAAACCTACAGCCCGTTCGGGGCAATAATTTCCAGTATCCGCCCCAGTTCCTCTTCCGAGTAAAACTCAATCACTATCCTGCCACCGCCGCCGCCCCACTGCACCACCTGCACGCGCGTGCCCAAATACGCGCTGAGATTCTGCTGCAGCGCGTTGAGCTCTGGAGAGGCAGGAGATGGCTGGGGCGCAGGCTCGGGCGCGTTGCGAGGCGTAGGGTTCATCGGGCGCAATTCGCGGGCGCGCAACTCCGCAGCACGCACACTGAGCCCTTCCGTAGTAATATCACTCCAGAGCTGACGTTGCAGCATAGGGTCTTTCACCATCAGCAGAGCGCGTCCGTGCCCCTCGCTAATCACACCTTCTTGAAGGCTTTTAATGATATATTCAGGTAGCTGCAGCAAGCGCATCGTGTTCGAAATCGCGGGCACACTTTTACCCACACGCTGCGCAACTTGTTCCTGAGTGAGACCAAACTCATCCATCAGGCGTTTGTAAGCGAGCGCGGCGTCGATGGGATTAATATCCTCTCGCTGCACGTTTTCGACCAGCGCCATCTCCAGCATCTGCTGTTCTGTTGGAGAGCGCACAATTGCAGGAATGGTGGTCAAGCCCGCCATGGTAGCTGCACGCAGGCGACGTTCGCCTGCAATTAGCACATAGTCGCTTGCGCCTTCCTGACGCACAATAATCGGCTGAATAACGCCGAGTTCTCTAATCGAGTCTGCCAGTTCCATCAGTGACTCTTCACTAAATTGCTGGCGAGGCTGATAAGGGTTGGGACGAATCTGGTCTATCGGCACTTCACGAATAAGTGTCTCTGCCAGTTCATTCTGACCAATCAGCGCACCTAAACCTCTACCGAGCGCAGGACGCCGCATACCGTTTCACCTCCTCCACCAACTCCAGATACGCCTGTGCGCCGCGTGAACGAGAATCGTACTCTATCACGGGCTGTCCGAAACTGGGCGACTCGCTTACACGAATATTACGCGGAATGATTGCCTGAGCCACCCTCGCTCCGAAAAACTTGCGCACCTCGTGTTCCACCTGCTCCGCGAGGCGAGTGCGCGAATCGTGCATCGTTAGGACAACCTTCCAGATCTCCAATCGAGGATTCAAATGTTGTCGTACCAAATCCACTGTCTGCAACAGTTGCGAAAGTCCCTCCAGCGCGTAGTACTCGCACTGCACAGGCACGATTAGCCCATCAGCAACGGTAAGGGCGTTGATGGTAAGAGTGCCTAAAGACGGGGGCGTATCGATAATAATCCAGCGAAACTGCTCGCACAGCGGAGCAAGTAAACTGCGCAGGATGGTCTCCCGAGCAATCTGCGACGCCAGCAGCACATCCGCACCTGCTAAATCAATACTTGCAGGTAATAGCCAGAGATTTTCGCGACCTGTATTTATTAGGTTATCGGGTGCGACATGGAACTGTGGATTTGCAAGGCGATTTTGGATTAGATTAAACAAGTTGTGCAGCTGCCTCCGTGAATCGATACCCAATCCACTGGTCGCATTGGCTTGGGGATCGGCGTCTACCAGTAGCGTCGGCTCGCCCGAAAGCGCCAGTCCAGCCGCCAGATTGACCGCCGTCGTGGTCTTGCCTACGCCGCCTTTCTGGTTGACAACAGCAAGCGTCCAGCTGTGTGGTTGCACACAGGAAGAATTCTACACCTGCGCTCCAATTCCTGCCAATGAGAGAGGCGGGGAAAGGTTCCCCGCCTGATTCTACTATTGCGAGAGCCGGTCTGCGATAACTCGTCGCATGATTGCGACCGCGATTTCCTGCGCACGGACTGGCTCTGTTGAGACTTCCTGAACACGCGCTTCGCGTATATCCGGTATTTGAGTCAGTGAGTGAGCCAACTCACGCGCCAGTTGCTTATCAGAGTCTTCACAAGCAACGAAGGGTGCAGGCACCGGCTCCAATGGCGCAGTCCCAGTTTGTTGTGCACAGTGCGCACGCGCCACCTTCTGTAGCTCTTCTAACGAGATTTGCATTATTCCGCCTCCTGTTCTGCTGAGTTTTCAGCAAACCGGAGACAGGCAACCCGGCTATCTGTCGTATCCGATACGGCAGACCCGTGGCTTTGCGCCCCTGCATCACTACAGGTTTGCCATTTTCTGCCCACGGCTTACTACAAAACCTATTATCGGCGGAGCGCGCCGATTTCTTTAGCCCCTATACCACGCTTTGCTCCAGAATCCTGCGCAATCGCTGAATCTCGTCGCGCAGAATCGCCGCCCGCTCGAACTCCAGCGATTTCGCCGCCGCACGCATCTCCTGCTCCAGACGGTCAATCACAAGCGGCAAGTCTTCAAACGCCACCCGATCGATATCCACAATCTGATAAGCGGCGCGCTCCTCAGCAACTTTGTAGGCGCGTACCGTCTCGCGCACCTCTTTGCGCACGGTTTCGGGCGTGATGCCATGTTGCTGATTATACTCCATCTGAATCTGCCGACGGCGATTGGTCTCATCGATGGCGCGCTGCATCGATCCTGTGATACGGTCGGCATAGAGGATTACCTGACCAAACTTGTTGCGCGCTGCGCGCCCGATGGTCTGAATCAGAGAAGTCTCCGAGCGCAGGAAACCTTCCTTGTCCGCGTCCAGAATCGCCACCAGAGACACTTCAGGCAAGTCCAGCCCCTCACGCAACAGGTTCACACCAATCACCACATTGTAGGTTCCAAGCCTCAAATCGCGGAGAATCTCCGCCCGCTCTAACGATTGCACGTCGGAGTGCAGATACTGCACCTTGATGCCCAACTCCTGCAGATAGCTCGTCAAATCCTCCGCCATCTTCTTGGTCAGCGTGGTTACCAGCACGCGCTCCTCGCGCTCGATGCGCACGCGAATCTCGCTCACCAAATCATCCACCTGTCCTGAAGTCGGGCGGATGATAATCTCGGGATCCAGCAAGCCCGTAGGGCGGATGATTTGCTCCACTATCTGCTGGCTCACCTCGCGTTCAAACGGTCCAGGGGTTGCAGATACGAAGATTACTTGCCCAACACGCTGCAGGAACTCCTCAAAACGCAGCGGGCGGTTGTCCAGTGCGGATGGAAGGCGGAATCCATACTCAACCAGCGTGCGCTTGCGCTGCAGGTCGCCGTTGTACATCGCGCGGATTTGGGGGATGGTCTGATGCGATTCGTCAATAAACAGTATATAATCCTCGGGGAAGTAATCCAGCAGCGTGTAGGGCGTCTCGCCCGGTTTTCGCCCATCAAAGTATCGCGAGTAGTTCTCGATACCGTTGCAGTAGCCCATCTCGCGCATCATCTCTAAGTCCATCTCGGTGCGCTGACGGATACGCTGCGCCTCAAGCAGCCGCCCCTGCGATTCAAAATATGCCACCTGGGCTTCTAACTCCTCGCGTATCTGCGCGATGATAGAGTCCATACGATCCCACGGCGTTACGTAGTGGGTCGCAGGAAAGAAAGTCGCCCGTTCCAACTCGGCGATGGTCTCGCCTTTGAGGGGATCGTACTCATAAATCCGCTCTACCTCATCGCCGAACAGTTCGATGCGCGTTACATACTCTTCGTCGGCGGGTTGCACATCGATCACATCGCCGCGAATGCGAAAGGTACCGCGCCCGAGCACCATATCCGAGCGCGTGTACTGCAACTCCACCAGGCGCATCGCCAAATCGCGCGGGTCAACGTGGTCGCCACGCTTCACGGTTACGATGCTGCGCAGATACTCCTGCGGCGAACCTAAGCCGTAAATACTCGATACACTGGCGACAATCACTACATCGCGCCGCTCCAGCACTGCTTGAGTGGCGGCGTGGCGCAGGCGGTCAATCTCATCGTTGATGGAAGCCGTTTTTTCGATATAAGTGTCTGATTGAGGCACATAGGCTTCGGGCTGATAGTAATCATAGTAGCTGATAAAAAAATGTACAGCGTTTTCGGGAAAGAAGGCACGGAACTCCTGACACAGCTGTGCTGCCAGCGTCTTGTTGTGAGCAATCACAAGGGCAGGGCGTTGCACCTGAGCTATCACCGACGCCATCGTGAAGGTCTTACCTGTGCCCGTAGCCCCCAGAAGCGTCTGGAACTCATACCCACGGTTCAGACCCTCTATCAGCTTCGCAATTGCTTGAGGCTGGTCGCCGCGCGGCACGAACTCGCTGCTCAGTCGGAACATGCGCACAAATTATACCTTTCGCGCGTGAAGATAAGGCGCGTTTATGGAATAGCCCTATGGGCAGATGCAACGGCGTTGGCGAGCTTGGTTGGCACTCCACAGGCGCGCGCTGGCATGGCAACTCGGTCATCGCTGGGAGCGCACGCCTATCGGGATCCGTTTCGCCCTCACGCTGATTGTCGTCGTTATGATGGTCTTTACACCCCTAACGTTCCTAAGTGTCTATTCACTTCAGCAAATGATACAGGAACAAAATCGCATCAGTCAAGCGCGTCTGTCGAAGAAAGCGGAGCTGATCATCGAGCGCGAGCTACTAAGACATTTGCGCCAAACGGAAGACTACAGCGTGTGGAACGATGCGCGAACAGCAATACTTGAACGAGATGGTCAGTGGCTACGCACTTACTTAGTCGATTGGCTTGTCCAACATTTCTACTACGATTATGCATCTGTGCTTGACCCCCAGAATCGCGTGCTGGTGTCCAACTCCCACGAGTCGCGCTGGCTATGCGAAACATTGGTCGTACAGCAGGCGCAACGGGGCGTGGGTGGCGCAGCACTCGAGCGGTATGGCAACGACCTCTATCTGGTAAGTGCATCGCCAATCTGTGATGAAGAGTGGCAACAACCGCATGTGGGCGTGCTGGTAATGGCAAAGCGGCTCGATAAGGTATATCTGAGCCTTGTCGGTGAGCAGTTAGGTGGTCAGGCTGCGCTTTCTATACATCCGGTGAGTGCAACTGGAGTGTTTGCAGACGCCTCTGCATACTACACCACCCTCTACGACTCGGCAGGAACGCCGATTGCGACGATGGAGTTGATGGCTTCCAACTCGGAAGCGCGTGGAGCGAGGCTTATACTCTATAACTTGAAGAAGTACCTTGTTGGGATTGCAGTGATTGTCGCACTGACTTCCAGCGTGACGATGATATTTTTCCTACGGCGGCACTTGGCAAGCTTCCTTTCGGCGTTGAATCGGTTAGCAACGGGCAACTGGAACACGCGCGTGCCCTACGCGGCGCGGGACGAGTTCGGCTACCTCGCGCGGGCATTCAACACGATGGCACATCAACTCCAGCAAGCTTTTGAAGAACAGGAACGTCAGCGCGAGCAGATACAGGCACAAAACGAAGAACTGCACGCGCTGTATCAACAACTGCAAGCCGCCAACACCGAGCTGGCACAACTCAACATAGAGCTAACCGAAGCGAACCGCGCCCTCGCCCAAGCCGCCGTGACCGATGGGCTAACGGGATTAAAGAACCACCGCGCTTTCCAAGAGTCGCTCCACAGCCTTGTACAGATGGCGGAACGCCTGCGGCAGCCTCTGTCGCTGATTATGCTGGATATCGATTACTTCAAGCAGTTCAATGACAGTTTCGGGCATCCGGCCGGCGACGAGTTGCTGCACCAAGTGGCGCAGGTGTTGCGCGACTCGGCGCGGGCGTATGATGTGGCAGCGCGCTACGGCGGCGAAGAGTTTGCCCTACTACTGCCCAACACCACGCTGGAGCAAGCAGTGCAGGTCGCCGAACGCCTACATCTTGCCATCCAAGCCATTAGGAATCCAAATCGCGCCATCTCCGCCAGCCTCGGCGTAGCGGTTTATCGGTTCGGCACTGCACCCGCCACGCTGCTGTACGAAGCCGATGCCGCCCTGTATCGCGCCAAGCGCGACGGGCGCAACCGCGTGTGCGTCTACCAGCCCGAAGCAGCGTAGCAGGAATGCCCGCCCGCGCGTCTAAGTAGATACTGTGCGCTGGAGTGGGCTGATTTTGGGGCTAATTGCGTGGTGCCTCTCAGGGTGTCAGGAGGCGAGGTCTACCAAGCAGTGGATGCCGCTGGTGGAGTTCGCCACCTCGCTGGAGGGGCGTACACAGGGGCAACGGCATAACGCCACACTGTCAGCAAGGCGCGTGAACGGCGCAATTCTCGTCCCCAACGCCGAGTGGTCATTCAACGAAGCCGTTGGGCAGTGGGTGCGGTCAGAGGGCTATGTGCGCGCCCCCGTTAGTTATGGCGGAATCCTTGTGCCGTCGTGGGGCGGCGGCGTGTGTCAGACCTCTACCACACTCTATAACGCTGCGCTCCTGGCAGGGCTGGAGGTGACCGAACGCCATGCCCACACGATTGCGCCCAGCTACATCGACGCAGGGCGCGATGCCGCCGTCGCGCAGGGCATCGCCGACCTCAAGATACGCAATCCGTATCCGTTTCCGTGCCGAATCGAGTTTACGGTGCAAGGCGCGCGCCTCGTGTGCAAGATTTCCGCCCAAGCCTCTACAGAGCAAGTGCGACGCTATGTACCTGAATGTGTGCTGAACGCTGAATTGAATGCGCTTTCGCCTGCGCCTGTGGCGGTGGGTTTCCGTGCGCAGACAGGGCGTGCGGGCGCGCGTGTGCGCCTGTGGCGTGTCTGCACGCTGAACGGTGAGACTTGGCGCGAGCTGTGCCACGAGACGCAATACGCCCCCATGCCGCGCGGCGTCGGTGCGGGGAGATAAGGTATACTTCATTTTACAGGGAGGTTCACTTGACGCGCGACCAGTTAACACGGATGGAGAACGATGTGGCGCGGGCGTTAGTGCGAGCGCTGGAGATTGCGCATCCGCATCTTGCAGGACACAGCGAGCGCGTCGCCTCCTACGCTGTCGCCATCGGCTTTGAACTGGGGCTGAGCAAGGCAACCTTGCGCGGGCTGCGACTCGCTGCTGCCCTGCACGACATCGGCATGCTGGGACTGCCCAACGACCTGCTAACCGTCGCCCCCCTCGCCACTGAGCAACGCCTGCAGATTCAGGAGCATCCGCGCCTGAGCGTGCAGCTGGTGAGCCGTATCCATCGGTTTCGGGAACTCGCACTGTGGATTGAATGCCATCACGAACGCTGGGACGGTAGCGGTTATCCCTATGGCTGGCGGGGCGAGCAGATACCTCTGCCCGCGCGCGTGTTAGCCCTCGCTGAAGCGTTCGACGGCATGCGCACCGACATGCCCTACCGCCCCGCCCTCTCCGAACAGGCAGCCATAGAAGCCATCCGGCAAGGCGCAGGAACCCTGTTCGACGAGCGCGTGGTGCAAGCGTTCCTGAAAGTACAACCCGTATTGCAACCGGTTGGGAGGGAGTAGTCTCAGGAAATTCGGCAATTTTCCCCCCACACCCCTTGACAAACCCTGAAAAATTTGCTATAATGTAAGTACCCCTACGAGGGTATCGGAAAATCGCTGGAGGAGGTCTGTATGATGAGAGGACGCACTTTACGAGGCATTCACCAGTCTCTGGCGCATAGTCGCGCAATGCGACTTGCTGTCGGTCTGTTGACCCTGTCGTTGCTGATCCCGCCCCAACTCGGCGTCGCCGCCGAACCCGCTCATATACGGGGGGGGTAAATACCTGTAGCAGTGTTGGTGTAAGCCTGCTGTTTGCCACTGCCAACTTCTCGGTGTCGAACTCGTTCGAAAACTTTCTACCGCGGAGCATATCCGATAGTTTTGTTGTCCTAACGTACCTACTACCGAGATCGTCTACTGAAGATTGCGACCAGTGCGAAAGCAATTGGGAGTTGCAAGGGCCGACCTGTACAGACGGAACCCAGCCAGTTCTTGTCTCCAATTGCAGCGACTCGAACCCAAGTTGCAACCAGCCTAAGCCATTTCGCTGCGGCGAACAGGAAACGGGGCGGCGCCGCAGAAATCTATACAACAAGAGGTGACACGACTATGCGAAACCGAATGCTCTGCTACTATGGCATTGTTGGGACGCTGACACTCGCCGTCGTTGCTTATTCGCAAACTCTACCCGTGGAAAAATCCGCGGAACCTAAGCCGCTTTACTATGGTACCGCCTATACCCCTGCAGAGGAACAGCTACTGCAACAGGCGATGCGTGACTTGCCACATCCTGACAAAAGACAAGAAACACTCAAACAGCTGGCAGAGGCAGGCTATGTGGTGGCGGAAGTGCCTTATGGCGATACTTTGGTGGTGTGCTTGATTCCTCCCTCCATTGTCTATGCCGACCACTCGCTTGTGCTGCTGAATGCTCTATTGGCGCTAGCGCAGTATCCTTTCCAGGAATCGGTGCGTTGGAGCGACCTTTCAGAAGGTGCGCAACAGGCGGTGTTGCTGTTGTTAGAGACGCAGATGCCCTACAACACGGAGCAACGCCAATGGGTGTATAGTCATTTAGATGATGTAGAGATTTCTCTGAACTATAGGATTACTTTGATGGATAAAGACCAGAATCCTGTTGCTTTATACGATCCGCCGAACCAGCGCTCTGTGAAGATTCCTGTGGACGCTTTGCAGTGGCGAGCGCACGGTTTGCGTCCTCAGGTGTCGCAAGTCGTGCGCCGCTCGGAGCGTGGAGTAGAGTTGCTTTCGGAGCCAGTGAGCCTCAATCGTTTGGAACAGTTGCGGGAGCGTGTATACGAACATACGGTTGCCTATATGCGAGAACAAAACCGAAAGGCGTTCTTGGATGTGTTAGAAGTGTATCTCAAGCCGTTGCGTTCAGGGATAGAGGAGTGGATAGGCAAGCAGGTGAAGGCACAGGAATTGAACCCTGAATGGTTGGAGCGTCGGGTGCGCGATGTAAAGAGCAGTGAGTCAATACAGGTGCGTGACTATCTCGATTTCTGTCTTACGCGCCCCGCTTTTCCTGCTGAAGGCGTACGCTTTGTAACGCATTGTATTCCTATCGATATGGACATGATAGGCAGGGATAGTTGGGCGCATGACTAACACTCTGACACTGACTAGGAACAACCGTTGGAAAACGACTACCTGCACTGGAACCTGCGCGGCGACTTGGCAGAAATCCACGCCTCCTCGTCGAGTATCCCCCTCACCGACGCCTTTGGCGCGGGAGTGAGCGGTATGCGACAGGTGTATGAGCTGATTAAGGAAGGCGGGTCAGACCTGTTATGCCTTGCAACCCAAGTCGGCAAGTGCTTCCCGCGAAAAATGCTTCCGAAACGCAGCAGGAGACGCTGGGACTCCTCGCTCCGCTCGGAATGACAAAGCCGTCTTTGCGCGAATGAACTTGTCATTCCGAGCCGAAGGCGAGGAATCTCGGCATAGAGAGCAACGGGGGTTATCACCTATCAGTCAACAGGCGCGGCAGTGGGTTCATCCTGCCGCGCCTGATCAGTTTATCCTGCCCGTTGGCTCTCCAGATAGCTTGCCGTGACGGGCTGCACCACGCCCAGTGGCAGGGACACATCGCGCCCCACACGGTCGAACAGACGTGCGTATGCTTGCCCCACTTTGTGCCAGCTGAGACCCGCTGCCTTGCGCTGTGCGACCAGCTTGTGATAGCGCATTAGTACGGGGTCGGACAGTAGCTGCAGCAGCGCATCGGCAATCGAGGCGGGATTATTGAACTGCACCAGCAGGCCGCCACCATCTGCCAGCACCTCGCGGGCGTACAGGTACGGCGTGGAGAGCGCCACGCAGCCCGCCGCAATCGCGTATGCCAGCGTGCCGCTCGTAATCTGGTCGGGGTTCAGATACGGCGTGATGTAGATGTCCGTCGCGCGCAGATACAGGCGAATGTCCTCCAGCGACAGGTAGCGGTTCACGAATACCACATGGTTCTGCAAGCCGAGTCGCTCCACTTCGCTCATCAGGAACTCACGGTACGACTCGCCCTCCTGCGCGCGCACTTTCGGGTGCGTCTCGCCCAGCACCAGATACACCACGTTCGGGAACTGCTCCACCACGGCGGGCAGGGCGCGAATCACATCCTCGATGCCCTTGCCGCGGCTCACCAAGCCGAAGGTACTCAGCACAATCCGTCCGCTCATACCGATACGGGCTTTGGCATCCTGGGGGCTAAGCGGCAACGGCTCAGGCGCGCCGTGTGGAACCACATACACATGATGCGTTGGCGCGTCGTATACACTATCCAGTAGGCGCACGGCAGTGCCTGCCATTACCACCACTGCGTCGGAGGCGCGTACCACATCACGCAAAATCTCACGCATAATCGGCGTGGGCTTAGGCACGACCGTGTGCAGCGTGGTTACTACAGGCGTGCGCAGATGCTCCAGTAACGTCAGCACCTTGTTGCCCATCTCACCACCGAAAATGCCATACTCGTGCTGCAGACTAACCGCCCGCACATCAGAACGGTTCAGCAGCTGCGCGGCTTCAATATAATCTCGTTCGTCCTCACGCCGAATCTGGTAAATCACGCGGGGGTCAGAATGCTCAGTGCGCTTCTCGTGGTCGGCTGAGACTACTACACCCTCCCAGCCGTGCCACTCGACGGCGTTCAGAACATCCTGCGTAAAGGTAGCCAATCCGCACTCCGTGGGCGGATACGTACTCACAAATGCTACCTGCGGTCGATTCCGCTTCAATCCATTTCGCTGTGTCATCAAATCACCTCCCAAGGTGGAACATGCGCCTTCTGCAAGAAAGCGTTAGCGTGGGTAGCGCGTCAAAAACTGCGCCAAAATGTGGATGCAACTGCGCATAACCAGCAGGTATTCAAGACGATCGCCTTCGATTGGGCAATTCAAAAGTCGCTACGCTGCTGGCATCCTTGCCTGCGGTGTGTAGGGGTTCCCTATTTTCTCCTCCGTCTCAATAATACCCGATTAAGGTTCTTGGAGTCAAGTGCCTTGTTCCACACCACAAGGGCGCGTGTTCTCGGGAAATTATCGGCAGGATGTAGGGAAATCTTTAGCCCAACTGCCAGAACTGTAAACCCTATTCCCACCCATACCATCCAATCTCCCCAATGCAGATACAGTGTTTCAGGCACGGCAGGATTGATTGAAATCGACTCGATGGCAGGCTGGAACGCGGGGGCACGCTTCACGATGTCTCCAGTTGGGCTGATGAACGCACTGATCCCTTCAGGGGCGCAGCGTACCACCCAGCGGCGCGTCTCAATCGCCCGCAGTACGCTAAACGCCAAGTGTTGCTCCAACGCCGCTGTGCGCCCAAACCACGACTCGTTGGAGCCAATCACAATCAAATTCGCTCCTGCGTTCGCCATGCCTCGAGCAATCCACGGGTAGGTGGACTCCATACAAATCACCGCGCCAATCTTCAAATCGCTTGCCTGCAATGGCTTCAGGTCGCTGCCCGCGTACATATCCTCTTCCACAACGCCGAAGACGCTCAGGAACGGTAGGAGCTGGCGATAGGGTACGTGCTCGCCCATCGGCACGAGTTGCAGTTTGTCATGATATTCCCACCTGCCATCGGGTAGAAAGAGGTGCATGGTGTTGGCAATCTGGCGCGGCTCACGCACAGCCACTCGGTAGCCCCCTACCAGCAGCGGCGTCTGTACCTCCAGCGCAAGGGACCTCCAAAACAAAAAAGCAGGCTCGTTATCGGGCATGGCGAACGGCTCTATTACTTCGGGTAGCACAATCAGGTCGGGATTCGGTGGCTGGTTGAAGCGGAGACGCCACTCGCGTGTGATTGCGCCCGCTTGACGCACCTGTTCAGCGATGCCCGTGCGGATGGAAGCCCATGATTCAGGTGTGTAGCGCGCCGCAAGGTTCACATTCGGCTGCACAAGGACAATCAGGCGTGTGGACTGCCCAACCCGTTCGTCTGCTAAGCGCCACTCGCCTATCCTAGTATAGCCGTAGGCAAGCCACACGCCCACGCCCAGCAGCATGCCTATCCCCAAGGCCGTCAGTGCGCTGCGCCTATCCCCCTGTACCAGCCACACGGCGTACACCAGCAACCCATTCCACAACGCAATTAGGAACTCCATTCCCCACGCGCCCACCAGTTCAGCAGGCTGCAACAGGAGGGGCATATTATACAGCGCGACACTCCAGTGCCCCCATACGAACGCAAACGGTCCCAGCCCGCGCAGATATTGTGCAAACGCCCATGCGCCTGCTGCGCCCAGCACGCCCAACAGGTTGCGCGGCATCTGCGACGCCAGCAAGCCGAACAGCCCCCCAAACAGCCCGCCCAACCCCGCGACCAGAACCAGTCCCAACACGCTTAGAAACAGGCTCTCGGTCTGCAGGTGGATTAGGTAAATCAGTGGATGCCCCAGCGTGAGGTAGTACACGAAACTCCACAGCCAGCCGTAGGCGAAGCCTACGCGGGCGCGCGTGCTAAGTGTCAGCGCGAACAGCGGCGCAGGGGCGATGAGAATCAGCCACCACACGCCCAACGGCGGATGCGCCAGCCCGCTCAGGAGGGCAGAGGTTAACAGAAATCCTTCATACCGCCAGCGTGGACTACGCGTCTGCGTAAGTGCCTGTGATTTCATACTCGTATAGCTCGCGTTCGCAACAAAGGGCGTTGTAATCGTACAGTTCCAAGTTAGGCTGTGTCTTTTCGCGAAACGAAAACGACGGATGAGAATAGGAAGCCTTCGATAGCTCCATCACACATTGTGCGAACGCTATCCGGAGCAGGTCAGCGGCTGGCTCTTCATAAGACACCAGTCGTGGTGAGCCAGTGCAGTAATACGACATCCCACCAACGCTTCCGAAGCGCAGCGTCCGCACTCGACTTTTTCTGCCTCAACCCCCTCGCCCCCTCTCAGTAAACGGAGAGGAGGCTGGGGGTGAGGTGAAAACAGGCAGGGGAATGGAGCATCCACTCCACCAAGTTGGGGTAGATCCTTATCAAGCCCCCCTCTCCCATGCCGTGAGAGAGGGACTGAGATGCAGCCGCGCCGAACTCAGTGCTTCCACTTAATCGTACACCCCACAGGCGGCACATGCGAGACATGCGGGATGTCGTTCCGCAGC
Organism: uncultured Fimbriimonadales bacterium; assembly: GCA_964451985.1. GTDB lineage: Bacteria > Armatimonadota > Fimbriimonadia > Fimbriimonadales > GBS-DC > GBS-DC. Next base: position 22,948 of record CAYVKB010000031.1, read on the forward strand.
AGGCTCATAATCGCGTCGCGCACATACTCGTGGCGCACCTGGTTGGCATGTTCCCAATTGTCGTCGAAGCGACCATGATACTTCAGGTCGCGCTCCTCGTCGAACACGAAGAACTCTGGCGTGCGCGAGGCTTTGTAGGCACGCGCCACCGCCTGAGTCGCATCAAACAGGTACGGGAACGGGTAGCTCTTCTCTCGGGCGACCTTTTGCATGTTCTCGAAGCTGTCTTCAGGGTACTGGCTCGGGTCGTTCGAGTTGATGGCAACAAAGGCAGCGCGGTCGCCCAGCTCTTGGGCGAGCTTAATCACGCGCTCCTCGTACGCCTTCACATATGGGCAGTGGTTGCACCAGAAAAACAGCACCAGCACAGGCTTATCCGCGAAGTCCTTCAGCGAGTAGGTTTTACCGTCCACGCCGAGCAGTTCAAAATCATACGCCGATTGACCGATTTCCATACGTCTCAACCTCCTTCAGTTGTGCGGATCGCCTCGCGCAGCGTGCTCAGCGAGGGGAGGGGCGAGAGACGTCCGTCTTCGTGTTGGAACGCGCGGCAGGTCAGGCGATAGGGCAAGTGGGGCTGTGGTTGCAGCTCACGCCCGTTGACGCGGATAGTGGGCGAGCCGATGAAGCGGTACTGCTCTGCCTGTTCCTGCGTGTCGATGCGAATCACTTCCACCTTCGCCGTTGCACCCTCGTGCGCGAGCGCTTCGTGGATCAGCTCCAGCGCTCGCTCGTGCGAGGGGCACTCGGGATAATACAACAGCTCGATTCGCATCACTACGCCTCCGATATTATTTTACCTGACGCGGGGGCAACTCGCGTCCGCTGGGCTTGAACATCTGTAGCATGCGGTGGGTCACTAAAAACCCACCCACCACATTAGTCGTGGCGAAAATCACGGCAAGTGTGCCCAGCACTGCGCTTAGCGTGGTGTGCTGCGCTCCCGCCGACAATATCGCGCCGATAATCGTGATGCCCGAAATCGCGTTCGAACCCGACATCAGGGGCGTATGCAGCGTGGGAGGCACTTTGGTAATTACCTCGAACCCCACAAAGATTGCCAGCACAAACACCGTCAAAGCCGCCACGAAGGTTTCCATAAAGTTTAGGATACCCGAACAAGCCCCTGCTGCCGCAGCCAACGCAGCGCCGCCGCCGCATACCGACGCGAACTGCCTGATAAATCGCGCACCTGAGCCACCTTCACTGGCGCGGGCAAGGTGTTCAGTTGCTCCGCAAGACGTTGGAGAACCTCTGTTGCAAAGAAAATTCCCTCGCCTGCCTCCGCAATCTCGCCACGCGCCACACCGACTTGAAGCATGGCGCGTACTGCATCCGGAGGTGCACCAATCAAGTGCGACGCCCACCGTACCGACGGGGGCGTCATCCCCGCCTCACGATACAAATCCACCACACGCCGATAAAATGCTTCCTGACGAGGTTTGAGGGGGGTCATTGTCGTTCTGGTTCACTTCCGAGACTGTCAACAGTCGCTAAACCTCCCAAGAACATCGCTCTTCCTCAATCGCGCATCTACTTCTTCACGTATAGGCGGATTATGTTCCGCCGCGCGTAACTGTGCATGAATCCGTTCCGCAGTGCGAAACACCAACTTTGGCAAGCCGACAGGTAGCCTTTCTTTATCCAGACGAACACGCTTGTCCCGCAGCTCGGGGTACTGCTCGTACAACTCCTTCAGCATGAGTCTCTCGAGCATAGCATGAGGATACCTGAGTGTTCAGGTTTTTTAGGAGCGGCTTACAACCCCGAAGTCGCAATCGCTGCTATCAAAGATACTTTCGACGCATAGAGATTCCTCGCCTTCGGCTTGGCATGACAAAGGTTGTCATGCCAAGCGCGGCGAGGAATCTCAGCATTTCACCAAGTATCAGTCTTACCCGACTGGTCGGGCTGAATGGGCGCGCCGAGCCATGAGAAGGGATAGCTGGGGTCTTCGAACTCCAGCGCGGATTTTGCCACGTGTAGCGGGCGGAAGGTGTCCATCATTACCGCCATCTCTTCCGTGTGGGTCGCCCCAAGGCTCGCCTCCACCGCACCCGGCTGCGGTCCGTGGGGAATGCCCGACGGATGCAGCGTAATCGATCCAACCTCGATTCCGCGCCGACTTCCGAACTTCTTGTTCACATAATATAGCACCTCGTCGCTATCGAGGTTGCTATGGTTGTACGGCACGGGAATCGCCTGCGGGTGATAGTCCAGCATGCGCGGGCAGAAGGAGCAGACCACGAAGCCCGGTCCTTCAAAGGTCTGATGTACAGGCGGTGGCTGGTGAATGCGCCCTGTGATGGGTTCAAAGTCGTGGATATTGAACGCCCAGGGGTAGACATAACCGTCCCAGCCGACCACATCGAAGGGGTGATGCTCATAGTGGTAGGCGTACACGCGCCCACGCCGGTGGATACGCACCTCGAAATCGCCGACATCGGTGCGCGTCTCCAGCTCCTCAGGCACTCGAATGTCGCGCTCGCAGTAGGGCGAATGCTCCATCAGCTGCCCATATTCGTTGCGGTAGCGTTTGGGGGTTTCAATCTGCCCACCAATCGCCTCAATCCATACGAGCTTGGCAGGCAGCGCGTCGAACACAAGTCGCCAAATCGCACCGTGCGGAATAATCAGGTAATCGCCCTCGCGGAAGCGCAGATGCCCGAACTGCGTCTCCAGCTTACCTGTGCCCTCATGCACGAAAATCAGGTCGTCGCCGTCGGCGTTTTTGTAGAAGTAGTCCATCTGCTCCGCCGGGCGAGCAACGGACATAATCACATTCTCGTTGAACATCAGCTCCACGCGCCCAGTAATCGCGTCGCCCGATGGGGGCATCTCGCCTGTGCGGAAATGGCGATGTTGCAACACGGGTTCATCTATTGGCTCGATGCGACGCTGATAGCAAAGGTGGAACTCCTTCACGCGCGTCGGCGGATAGTAGTGGTAAAGAATCGACTGTATCCCGGAAAAGCCCTCTGTGCCCAGCACCTCTTCGGCATACAGCCCGCCGTCAGGTCGGCGGAACTGGATATGCCGCTTCGGCGGCAGTTGTCCCATACGTACATACCACGGCATCGTGGGTTACCTCCCTATGATGTGATGATGAATTATAGCATGCTCAGTGATACTCTGTATCGCCATACAACAGTTGGATGTAAGCGATTTGCCCCAGATGGTACGTCACATTCCAGTGGTGGATTAGGGAGCCTTCCGCCAGCGTGTAGGTTTTGCCCCACGGCGCGACAGCGGTCTGACTGAGTTCCGCTTCAGGAAGCGATGCGACCGCTTGCAGCAGCTTCTGAGTATTCTCACGCAACGCGTGTTCGCACGCCTCGATAGTCGAAAGCATTTCAGCCTGCGCCCAATACAGGGCGTATTGATCCATGCTGGGAGGCGATTGTGGGCGGTCGTGCAACCACGCGGTAATCGCAGCGGGCAAGACAGCACACTCCTGTAGAATCTCCAGCGCGGTGCGGGCATGCGCAGCAGGTCGCCAGTTCAGCTTGTCAGCGGGAATGGCTTTCGCATAGCGCAGCAGTTCGTCTACAGCGTCCAGCGTTAGTTTCGAGACCAGTTGTGTGAATGACATAGTGAACCTCCGTACTCACATTCGGCGGAGCGCAGGAGGCTCCTGCAGGTACACTTTCGGGCATGGCGTTCCTTGTCTATCAGCGACGGATGATGTACCAATTGCTGTTCTGGGCAGGGCTGAGCTTGGGCGTTGCTATACCGATGACACTTTCCACGCGCGAGTGGGTGCGTTCGTTTGGGGGCATGACGACGGCGTGGGCGGTCATCAACGCGCTGATAGCGCTCTTTGCACTGCGCGGGGTCTACAAAAAAGCCCAGCAACATGCCGACGCTGAGACCACACTAGGGTGGATGCGCCAGCTCGTGCGTCTGCTGTGGATGAACGCCGCGCTGGATGTAGTGTATGTGCTGGTTGGCGTGGGGCTGATAATGTGGGATCCCGCGAGCCGCATGCTGAACGGTTTCGGCTGGGCGGTTGTGATACAGGGTGCGTTCTTGCTGATTTTCGATGCCTATCATGGTTGGCGGCTCCCCAAAAGAGTCACAATTGACTAACAGATACTGGTATAATCACTGCCATACAAGGTGGGAGCATGAACATCGTCTATTTTGATCTGGAGACGAGGTATTTGTCGCACGAAGTGGGCGGTTGGGGCAATATCGACCAGATGGGGCTGGCGGTGGCAGTGACCTACTGCACGGCACGAGGCGGCTTTGCATACTATACCGAAGACTCTGTCAGCGCGTTGATGGACGATCGTGCCCGTGCAGATTTGGTAGTAGGGTTCAACATCCTACGGTTCGACTACACGGTGCTGCGCCCTTACACGAATCGCGACCTGAGCCAGTTGCCCAGCCTTGATATTCTGGTGGAGCTGCAGCGCCATTTGGGGCATCGAGTGAATCTGGAGACGTGCGCGGTGGCGACGCTGGGCTGCTCGAAAGGCGGCGACGGCGTCTAAAATATAAAAAAAATTTACAGGAAGGTTTACAGAGTAGGGGGGGTGGGGTGGGTGAATTGGAACGCGGAATACCCCCCGAGAATTGTAAACAAGTGCCTCGCA
>CAYVKB010000032.1:0-27528 GCA_964451985.1 uncultured Fimbriimonadales bacterium
ACGCCGACGCTACGGGGTGGGTGGGTTTCGTCGGCGAGACGCCGACGCTAGGAGGTCTCTATTGCTACCACTTCGCGCAGGCGTTCGTACTCTGAGGGTGGAATCTTGCGCCCGTGCGCGTCGGTGCAGTAGAAGCTGAGCACAGCCCGCCCCGCCCACAAGCCAAACCGTGCACTGTGGATGTTCCAGCCCAGCTGCGATAGCGCATACGCCGCCCGATACAACGCCCCCAACTCGGGCGCGGTGTGCAAATCCACCACTGTGTAGGCGTCGGATGCGTCGTCGTGTAGCTGTAGCTGGCTCACGCGCAACGGGGCGTCGGGGTCTTTGCTGTGCTCGCGCAGTAGGTCGGATACTGCCCGCTCGCCCGTCAACACCTGTCGCAGCGCACGCTCTAACACGGCGCACTGGTTGGGCGACAGCGGGCGCGAGCGCACCGTCAGTCCCAGCGTGTCCAACGCCACGCGCGGCGTGTCTTCGCGGGTTAGCACACGCGCCCACGCCACCTCCACCTCATACGCATACAACACGCCCGCTATCTTGCTTAGCAAGCCGGGCTGCGGGTCGTCGAAGGTACACAGTGTCAGCTCGGTATAGGGGGCGTCGGGCGCGTGATGGAACTCCACGACTGCCCCCTCGCCTGCCCGCACACGCCGAATATAGTGAATGTGTAGGCTAATCTGCTCGGGCGGCGTGTTCAGCAGGTAGCCCGACGGCATCTGCTCGATGTGGGTCGCGATTTCGGCTTCGGCGATGGGGTGCTTGGTGAGGGCGCGTTGGAGGCGTTTGCGAACGGCGGTGAGGGCGGGTGTCTCATCAGGCAAGCCCTCCTCTAGCGCGCGTAGGCTGCGCCGATATAGTTCCTGCAAAAAGCTCGCCTGGGCGGGCGTCCAAATCCGCTCGCCCACCGCCTGCGTATCAGCGCAGGTCAGCAGGTACAGCATCTGCAGGCGTTCGGGCGTGTTCACGATGCGGGTGAACTCGCGAGTCGTTTCAGGCAGGTGCAAATCGCGTTGGCGGGCGGTCTGCGCCATCAGCAGGTGGTGGCGCACCAGAAACTCCACCTCCGCGATTTCGGCGTCGCGCCAGCCAAGCGCGCTCAGGTTTCGTCGCGCCAGCTCCGCTCCCACCTCCGCATGCGGGCGTGTGGGGTCAACCTTGCCCGCATCATGCAGCAGCAGCGCCATGTAGAGCAGCTCGGGCGCAGGCAACTGCTCCAGAATCGTGCGCCAAAGCGGGTTGCCCTCGCCTCGCGCGTAGCTGTCCAGCAGGCGAATCGCTTGCAGTGTGTGTTCCCCGACGGTGAAATCGTGCGTAGGGTCGCCTGCAGGCAAAGTCAGCAGCGGCGCGAACGGGGGGAATGCCCAGCTCAGCACACCCAACCGCGCCATCGGCTCTAACACGCGATACACCTCGCCCGGACGGCTCAGCAACTCTCGCAGAGCAGAACCGACATAGTTAGGATCTGGAGCCTCACCCCAGGTCCCCTTCTCCGTAAACGGAGAGGGGGCGTGCGTGCACCGGGCAGCATCTACCCCCTCTCCGTAAACGGAGAAGGGGACTGGGGGGGTGAGGTTCAATTCCAACCGCGTTTCAATCGCTTGACTTAGCCCCAATCCATATCGTTGCGCCAGCAGGAAGCAGAGGAGTCGCCAGTCGGGAGGTTCCTTGTCCAGCGCAGGGGCGGGTGTGATTTGTCGATTCACGCTGTCCAGTCCGACACCCAACACAAGGGGCGCGTTGGCGAGGCGTTCGATGCCTCGTTCCGTCAGGCGGGCGTGGTCGGCGAGGGCAGCATATACCTCGCGCATCAGGGTGGCGCGATCGGTGCCCAGTCGCTCGGCGAGTTCGTGTTGCTTAGTTAGGGTGAGTTGCTCGCGTGCCTCACCGCTGATGGCGTGCAGCAAGGCGCGATAGCGTTGCAGAGTGCGGGTGGCGTGGTCTAGGGCGTCGGCTTCACCCTGCGACAGGATGCCTTCATCAATAAGCGTGGGCAGGGCGCGTTCGTGGGATGCACCGAAGCGGGCTTGCGCCATCCAGTTGAGGGTGTGGCGGTCGCGCAGTCCGCCGCGCCCATCCTTCAGATTCGGTTCTGCGCGGAGCACCCCTTCGCCCAGTTTCGCCCAGCGCGCCCGACACTCGCGATACCGTTCCAGCGTGAAACCTGTGGGGTCGAGCGTACGCCAGAAGCGGGTCTCGAAGGCTTCGGCCAGTTCGGGGCTGCCCTGTATCGGGCGCATTTCCAGCAGCCCAGTGCGGGTTTTGTGGTCGAGCGCATCGAGGTCGTCGAGGAGACGGTAGGCGTAGCCGACCTTCAGCCGAGCGTCTGTGTAGAACACCTGCATCATGGCGTGAAACAGGTGTTTGACGAGACGTTCGGTAAAAGGGTCGCCTTCCTGTGCAGGGGTGAAGGTGAGGTCGATATCGGAGTAGGGGGCGAGCTCGCGCCTGCCGTAGCCGCCAGTAGCGAGGATGAGGAGGGGGTTGTAAGGCGGGGGACTGATTTCTTGGGCAGCGTGTTGCCAGGCGCGTTGGTAGAGAGCGCGCAGGGTGTTGTCCAGCACTTGGGCGTACTGCTGCATCCACGCATCGATAGGCGCGGCGTGGTTCAGCAGCGCGTCGATAAGGTGTTGCCGCGCTGTAATCAGTTGTTGCGCGATGGCTTCATAGGGCTGCGTGGCAGCGTGCATCGAGAAGAGTTTACCTGTTTACAGCGCGAGGAATTCCACAACCAGCCTCAGCACATAGACAGGAACCGACCTTTATTCGGCTCCTCATTGAATGGCTTGGGGCGCATCCGCCCGCAGGCTTCTACTACAGTGGGGGAGTGGTTCTTAGGCAATCCTAAGCATCACTGTTCGGTCGTTCGATGCGCCTTCAACCCTTATTTGGGCGGAAACACCCCCCAAATCTGATAATTTTTACAGCCCACAAGCCGACTCGGTTGAATTATAATAGGATTGTATCGAAAGGGGTTGTCCGCTTCGGGGCGATTTTTGAGTCTTAATAGCCAGAAGCGGATGAATATGAGACACTCCGCGATACGCTATACTGAATGGAGGTGAACCATGAAACGGTACATCGGTCTTATGGCTTTAGTTGGCACACTGCTTAGTGCCGCACAGGCAAGCATCGTGGACTTTGATAACTTGCCAGCAACTGGATACCAATTCTACTACCCTGGTGGTACGAACCTGAGGGTGCTGGACGATGTTCAGCGCACATCTGCTGCTCCTATCAAGCAGATTGACATCGGCTACTTTAGCACCACTGCAGCGGGTCCGGGAAATGTGACGCTTTGGGTGTACGAGGCAGACGCGGTGACAGGAGGCGTCGGAAGCTTGCTTTACAGTTCGACGATTACGAACGTGCCTGTTGGAACGCTGCAAGTTCTCTCCTTCGGCACGCCGAACATCGCGGCTGGTATCCAGAACCTGTGGATTGGTATCTCGGTGGACCGCGTACAGGCAGGTATGCTGCTTTCGCCGAACCCGAACCCTACCGTCGGAAGCAGCGCTGATGTCTTTGCGTGTGACCAGAACGGCAACGGCATTATCGACACGAATGAGTACTTCTTCTTTGGCGGCAACCCTGTGGCGAACTTTGCGATTAGAACCTTCGTACCCGAACCTGCCTCGATGCTTGCGCTGGGCGTGGGGCTGGCAGGTCTGATGGGGCTGCGCCGTCGCAAGAAGTAACCGGTTGCTTTCACTCTCTTTGCCCTCTCTTCCACAGCGTGGGAGAGAGGGTTTTGTATATTAGAAGCAACAGCTCCTGCCGTTGGTGGAGGCGCGAAGACCTCCACCAACGCTCTTGGGATTATTTATCCACTGCGATCTTCACGCGCTTGCGCAGGTTGGCTTGCGCCGCGGCTAAACGCGCAATTGGCACGCGGAACGGCGAACAGCTCACATAGTCTAGCCCCACTTCGTGGCAGAAGGTGATGGAGTCGGGGTCGCCACCGTGCTCACCGCAGATGCCCACTTTCAAATCAGGGCGCACCGCTCTGCCGAGGTCGAACGCCATCCGTATCAGCTTGCCCACACCGTCGTAATCCAGTGTCACGAACGGGTTCTCGGGCAGGATTTTATGCTCCACGTAGTAGGCAAGGAACTTGCCCTCGGCGTCGTCACGGCTGTAGCCGAAGGTGGTCTGCGTGAGATCGTTTGTGCCGAAGGAGAAGAATTGCGCGTATTGAGCAATCTCGTCGGCGGTCAGCGCAGCACGCGGGATTTCGATCATCGTGCCGAACTTGTAGTCCACGCGCACCCCCTCGCGCTCCATAACCTCCTTCGCGACGCGCTCCAGATGTTCGCGGGCGAGTTTCAGTTCATTGACATGTCCCACCAGCGGAATCATAATTTCCACGTGGGGGTCGTAGCCGCGCCTTGCTGCCTCCGCCGCTGCTTCCAAAATCGCTGTCACCTGCATCTCTACGATTTCGGGGTACAGCAGCGACAGCCGCACGCCGCGCAGTCCCAGCATCGGGTTCGCCTCGTGCAGCTCCTCCACGCGCTGCAGCAGGCGGCGTTTCTCGGCAAGTTCGGGTGAGGTGGGTGCGGTCAGCTCCAGCTGTGCCACCTCGCGAATCAGATCCTCGTAGCGCGGCAGGAACTCGTGCAGTGGCGGGTCAATCAGGCGGATTGTCACGGGCAGCCCACGCATCACCTCGAAAATCTCGAAAAAGTCCTGTCGCTGGAAGGGCAGCAGGCGGCTCAATGCCTCACGCCGTTCCTTCTCGGTTTTGGCGAGTATCATCTCCTGCATAATCGGCAGGCGTTGCTCGCCGAAGAACATGTGCTCGGTGCGAGCTAAGCCGATGCCCTCCGCCCCGAACTCAAGGGCTTTGGCTGCGTCGTGGGGATTGTCGGCGTTGGTGCGCACGCGCAGGCGACGGAACTCGTCCGCCCACTTCAGCAGCGTATGCAGTTCGGGGCTGAGTTCCGGCTCTACGGTGGGTACAGCGCCTTTGTACACCTTACCCGTGCTACCGTCGATGCTGATGAAGTCGCCCTCACGCACGGTGATGATTTCGCCGTTCAGGTTCACTGTGAACAGGTTTTCGTATTCGTCTACACTAATTGCCTCACAGCCCGCCACGCACGGAATTCCGAAGCCCCGCGCAACAACGGCGGCGTGACTGGTCATTCCGCCTCGCGCTGTCAGAATGCCTTTTGAAGCCAGCATCCCACCCACATCGTCGGGGTTGGTTTCGGGGCGCACGAGTATTACGGGTTCGTGCTTGCCCTGCTCCATCGCGCGTTTGGAGTCGAACACGGCACGCCCGCTGGCAGCACCGGGCGATGCGCCCAGCCCCTGTGCCAGCAAGGGATACTCGCTCGTCGCCAACGCGTGCTCGTCCAGATGAGGGTGCAGTAGCTGGTCTAAGTGGCTGGGTTGCACGCGCAGCACGGCTTCGTCGCGCCCAACCAGCCCTTCCTGTGCCATATCGACAGCGATTTTCACGGCGGCGCGTCCTGTGCGCTTGCCCACGCGACACTGCAGCATCCACAGCCGCCCACGCTCCACTGTGAACTCCAAGTCCATCATATCGCGGTAGTGGCGCTCCAGCCGCTCGGCGATCTCGAAGAACTGCTGATATATATCGGGCATGCGTTCGTGCAGCGCGCTCAGGGGCAACGGGGTGCGCACACCTGCCACTACATCCTCGCCCTGTGCGTTGGGTAAAAACTCGCCGTACAGCTCGCGCTCGCCGTTGGCGGGATTGCGCGTGAACGCGACGCCCGTGCCCGAGTCATCGCCCATGTTGCCGAACACCATCGCCTGCACGTTGCACGCCGTGCCCAAATCGTGCGGTATCTTCTCGCGCTCGCGGTAAATCACGGCGCGCTCGTTGTTCCAAGAACGAAATACTGCCTCAATCGCCATCTCCAGCTGCTGGTAGGGGTCTTCGGGGAACTCTTTGCCGTACTCGCGCACCAGCTGCTTGAACTCACCCACCAGTTCTTTGAGTGCATCGGCGGGCACTTCGGTGTCCTGCTTCACGCCCAACCGATGCTTCAGCGCATCGAACCGTTCCTCAAACAGCCGCTTGGGAATGTCCATCACCACATCGCTGAACATCATCACAAAGCGGCGATAGGCGTCGTACACAAAGCGCGGGTTGCTTGTGAGTTTAATCATGCCCTCGGCGGTTGCATCATTCAGCCCGAGGTTCAAAATCGTGTCCATCATGCCGGGCATAGAAAACTTTGCGCCCGAACGCACAGAGACCAGCAGCGGGTTATTGGGGTCGCCGAACTTTTTGCCCACGCGCCCTTCCACGATTTGCATTTTCTCGCGCACTTCCTGCATCAAGCCGTCAGGTAAACGCAAGCGTTTTATATAGCCACGGCACACATCGGTGGTAATCGTAAAGCCGGGCGGCACGGGGAGTCCAATATTGGTCATCTCGGCGAGATTAGCCCCCTTCCCGCCGAGCAAATCGCGCATGTCCGCGCTGCCTTCTTCAAAAAGATACACTCGCTTCATACCTGCCTCCTGTGGATATTAGTGCGCGACGGCGGCGTCGGGGGGTCGCCCTCATCGTTGGGGAGCACCCTATTATATTATGGCATGGAAAAATCAGCAGGAATAACCACCTGTGTTTTGAATCGTCCAATTTAGGGGTCTGGCGCGATGGGAAAAGGGCTGTGGCGTTGGTGGGCAGCGTATCTAACCGCTTGGGGTGTGCGATTGGGCACGAAGCCGTGCAGGTGACGGTCTCTATCCCGATGTACGGTCAGCGTGGGCTGAGCGGAGTGATGCTCAAGCCGTCTGTCGACCCACCTGCCTCTGCTGAGCCTGAGCCGAAGCTGCCGCGCCTAGAGATTCTACGCCCGAACCTACCTGTGAGTGATGCACCGCTACAAATCGAGGGCAAATACACAGGGCTGATTATCGATGCTCGCGGGCTGAATGTGCAGCCAGCGATGGCGCCGCGTATCCTCAAAGCCGATGAGACGCCCCTCTACGGGCAGGGCAACTACGACATCAATACCGTCGTCGAGAAGGGGCTGGCAGCGTATTACAAAGACCTCGACGCGGCACGCCGCGATGCTCGCGCAGGTAGCAATCCGCTTATCCTGCGCCCGATTGGGGTCTACCGACGCGCCGCCGCCACTACTGAGGTTGTCCTCAGCGACGCCGACGCCGCCAAACTGATCGAGGAGAACAAGCGCACCAAGTTCCTCGACAAACTGCACGTGGTGTTCGTAGTGGATTAGGCGTGCTCACTGATTCCAGCGTAGCTCCTGTTCGGGAATTGTGTATTCGAACAGGGGTTTGCCCTCTTTGTCGCACAGGCTGAGGATGAGTTTGCGCTCGCCTTGCTTGCCCTGCACACGGATTAGCCCGAAATGTCGCAGTCCGCGCGCCCAAGTGCCTGGTAGGCGCGCGGGGTTGTTCGCCTCGTCGGGGTGTCCATTCGCAGGACCTGCTGTGAGCGGGCTGGCCGTGAGTTCATAAAACGGGTAGCAACCATCCAGTTGCACCTTCAGCAATTCACCTAGGTGCCTGTCGCCTGAAATGAACAGTACGCCCGGAATCCGCTCGCGCACGATAAAATCATACAACTCGCGCTGTTCGTCTTTGAATAGCCCAAAGCCCTCAAAATAGACCATCGGGTTAATCATCTGTCCGCCGCAAGCGATGATTTTGAAAGTCGCGTTGGAAGATTTGAGCGAGGTTTTGAGCCACTCCATCTGTGCTTTGCCCAGCATCCGTTTTTCGGGTGAGGGTTGCATCGCATTAGTCGAGCGGTAGGTTCGGTTGTCCAGCATAAAGAACTCCACATCGCCCCACTCGAAACGATAGAAGCAGCCGGGTGCACTGGGCAAACCGTAGCGAACTTGCGGGAAGTAATCCGCAAACACCTTCAGCGCGGCATCCTTGAGTCGGAAGCTACTGTCGGAGTTGTTGGGACCATAGTCGTGGTCATCCCAGATGGCGTAGTGGTTCGTGCTGGCAAGCAGTGGTTGCAGCTCTGGCTGCTGACGACTCTTGCGCCAGCGGTTGCGCATCGCCGATTCGGTCAGCCAGTCGGGTTCCACATAATAAATGTTGTCGCCCAGCCAGAGCATCAGGTCGGGGCGCAGGCGGTGGATGGCTTGGAAAATCTCGTATTCGCCACCGTAGGCGCGTCCGGGGCGGTCTACTTCAGGGTCGTTGAAGTAGGCGCAGGAGCCGAACGCGAGGGTGAACTCTGGCGGGTCGGTACGCCAGCGCCAGTGTGGCTGAGTCTGGAACTCCAGTGGGTAGTCCCGATGCACGCGAGCACTGTTGATATAAACTTCATACTCAAAGCGGGTTCCGAACGGCAAATCGGTCAGCCGAAAGAGCGCAATATGGTCGCCTGCCTTGTTGGTGGCAATCGGCTCGGTCATACGACTGGTTTCAGGCTTGCCCTTCTGCCAGTAGCGGATTTGCACCGTGGCGTCCTGAGTGGTCTGCAACCAGATGACCGTCTCGCTCATCTCGGCGTAGCCGAGCATGGGACCGGAACTCAACAGCGGGTGCGTCTGCGCCTGCGAAGTCGTAATCAGAACCGCACAAAGCCAAAGCAGCGAAAAAATGCGATTACTGCTCATAGGGCAATTATGGCATGGGGGTAGATTAAGGTTGTGTGAAAAATCGTTTCCCAAAATGTGGTTTGGCATACGAACTGTTCAGGGATTTCAAGGCGCGGGCGTTGCTGGGAGGTATTCGCAGGTAGGATGCACCTTTGGAGGGCGAGGCTCCTGCCGAGCCATCCACAGACTACAAGTGGATTCGCTGTGATGACCAAGAGGTAGACGGCTCGTCGGGAGCCTCGCCCTCCAGGGGTGGGGAGGGCTCGTCGGAGCCTCGCCCTCTAGGGGTGGGTGCGTTGAGTGCAAGCAAAGCGGCTTCCAGCTGACAATTTTAGGAAAGTCTTTCAGGTACGAAAACGCTGTTGCCCTTGCAGGTAAGTTGAGAGCCTCCTCCCACTGAGAAGTGAGCGCCCCTTGTGCTATGGCGCGGGAACCGCATTTTTCACACAAGGGGCGCGGAACTATGCCTTATCGATATCAAGGACGCCTTAGATTTTGAGGCGATTACTTACGAGTCCGACAAGCGGTGTGGGTCGTACCAGTCGCGGCTGGGGGGCTGACCGGGCGTTTGCTGCCAGGTCTGCTCGAACTTGTGCCACTTGGCGTGCCCATCGGTGAACACGTAGTTCATGCCGCCATTGTGTCGGGTAATCGCCAACGTGGTAGGAATGCCGCGTACGGCATCCCACAGGCGGTCGTTCCAAAAGGCGTCCACCACGCGCGGTGGGTTGCCCCAATACATCGGCATAAAGTGGTCGCCGCGTATTAGTATGTTGGGGTACTTGCTATTCCGTTCCGCCAGCTCGCCTGCGAACACGCACTCTGCCGGACGTTGTATCACCGCCAGCGGAACAGGGCGTGGGTTGTTGGGACTGCCGTGCGGTGGGTGAAACGGGTCGAAGTAGGCGTTGAAGCCGTAAGAAGTTAAGCGCGGGTTCTGTGTGTCGCTCCAGGCAGGGCTGTTATCCGACGGGCAGCGGCGCAGCAGCTCGTTCTTCACATACGGCTGAATCTGCACAATCCAGCTGATGCCTGGCGTGCCCATCATGCGCACGGAGGGCAGCACTTCGTCGTAGTCCTGCGTATACATCTGTACTGCGATGCCCATTTGCCGGCAGTTTGAGAGACACATGGTCTGTCGCGCCTTCTCGCGCGCCTGGGCGAACACAGGGAACAGAATCGCCGCCAAAATGGCGATAATCGCGATGACGACCAATAGCTCAATCAGCGTAAAACCATTGCGTTGCATTCTCATAGCCTCCTTCAGACTGTTGTTGTCACTTGGACAATCTTGTCCAAGTAAAAGGCTTTGTCTAACGCTGCACGGACAGGAATGTCCGTGCTACGGGCGTGGCTTGGACAATCTTGTCCAAGCAAAGGGCTTTGTCTAACGCTGCATGGACAGGAATGTCCGTGCTACAGGTTAGCCGAGTCTGAAGGAGCTGCGAGGCGGTGGGCTACGCGGAATGAGGGTTCGAGAAGGCAGTAGGGGTGTGTATCGTTCAAAGCGTGTGAATAGTAAGCGCGGCGTAGGAATGAGTAGTTCTGGGGTGAAGACTGCACGCGGCATTAAGGTCAGCGCGAGTTGTTCCTGCTCGGCGCGGTCGCAGTGGCTTTGCGCCATCGCCTGCTCCAGCGGCGTTTTGGCTTTGGCGCAGCAGCAGTTCGCACCGCCTGCACAATCGCGGCATTTACATATCGCCACGTTACAACGCGGTTTGGTAAGCGCCTCGCGCCATCCTACGGCAGGCGTCTGACCAAAAACCAGCGCAATCAACATCATCCACAGCCAACCGCGCACACCCCTATTATACCCAATCGACTTAGCGTGTCGAATGACTACGTGTGTAGACAAGGTACACTGTAGCTACTATGAAGGTCGGCGTTGTTGGTTGCGGTAACATCAGCCATACCTACCTGCGTGTGGCGCAACAGTTCCCAGAGATTGAGGTGTTTGCCGTTGCGGATATGGTTTCCGAATTGGCGCAGGAACGCTCGGAACAGTTCGGCGTGCCCCACGTGCTCAGTACAGACGAGTTGCTGAATCACTCTGAGATTGAGATTGTGCTGAACCTCACGCCCCCGAAAGCGCATGCACCTGTGAACAAAGCCGCGTTGCTGGCGGGCAAGCATGTGTATTGCGAGAAGCCGTTCGGTGTGAACCGCGAAGAGGCGCGCGAAGTGCTGCAACTTGCCCAGCAGCGGGGGCTGTATATCGGCTGCGCACCCGACACGGTACTGGGCGCGGGCATCCAGACCTGCCTGAAACTGATTCAAGACGGCGCAATCGGTGAACCTGTTGGCGCAGGGGCGTTCATGCTCTGCCCCGGACACGAATCGTGGCATCCCAACCCCGAATTCTACTACGAAGTCGGCGGCGGACCCATGCTGGATATGGGACCTTACTACCTCACCGCGCTGGTCGTCCTGCTGGGTACGATTCGGCGTGTGGCGGGCATTAGCCGAATCACTCACCCCACGCGCACCATCACCAGCGAGGCGAAGTACGGCAAAGTGATCCAGGTGGAGACACCCACCCACATCACCGGCGCGATGGAGTTCACGGGCGGCGCAATTGCAACGGTGATTATGTCGTTCGATGTGCATGCGCATCGACTGCCGTGCATCGAGGTGTACGGCACGGAAGGCACATTAGGTGTGCCCGACCCGAACGGCTTCGGCGGACCCGTGCTACTGCGCAAGGCAGGCGAGGAGGAGTGGCTCGAAATGCCCTTGACCCACCCCTACGAAGGGCAGTACCGCAGCTTGGGCTTGGCGGAGATGATCCACGCCATTCAGGAAGGTCGCCCCAACCGCCTCAACGGCGAGTTGGCGTACCACGTACTGGACGCAATGCTGGCGTTCAACGATTCGTCCGAAACGGCTCGGCACGTGTATCTGGAGAGTACTTGCACGCCGCCCGCGCTGATGCCTATGGAGGAGTTGTAGAATAGCGTAGAGGCGGCTCGACTTGTCAAGCGTAGATTGCCTATAGAGTAATCCCACACACAACCCCGAAGCCATCAGCAAAGACGTTTAATAGGAACAAACTGCTTGCTCGCGAATCTAATCCTACTATGCGTAGCCGAGTATCTATGTTATTGGTTCTCCTCTTGTTGCTGAACAGTGTTGCCCTCTTTGCGCAGTTGCCTGAACCCCGCACCGAGCCGATTGTGGGCGCACGTGCCCCTGCGCTCAGTCCCGACGGGAGCCAGATGGCGTTTGTGTATCGCGGCGACATCTGGGTTGCGCCCAGCAGTGGTGGGCGCGCTGTGCCGATTACTCGCCACATCGCCTACGATTCCAGTCCACTCTGGTCGCCTGACGGCAAGTGGATTGCGTTTGCCAGCAACCGCAACGGCAACTGGGACATTTTTGCAATCCCCGCTGCAGGCGGCGCACCGACACAGCTCACCTTCCACGCCCAAAGCGAAATCCCAAGCAGCTGGAGCCGCGATGGACGGTTTTTATACTACAGCGCCTCCTACGACTCGGAAAACTCCGCAATTATCGAGCTCGAGGTCGCCACAGGCAGGTTCCGGCGTGTTGCGGAGGACTATAATTCGATGAACAGCCCCCAGATTTCACCCGACGGCAGAACACTGGTCTACGGCAGGTACGGCTTCCCGTGGTGGCGTCCGCGCTACACTGGTTCGGGCGCGATGCAGCTATGGGCGATAAACATCCCCAGCGGCGAACGCCGACGCATTACCAACGACCAGTACCAACACCTGTGGACGCAGTGGCTGCCCGACGGCAGGAATCTGTTGACCGTGACCATCGCCGAGAAGACGCCCGACTCGCCGAAGATGGGCGAGCGACTGCCCGTGTTTCAAGATAACTCGCGCCGCACACCGAACCTCTGGATTGTGGACGCCGCCAACGGGCGCAAACGGCAACTCACGCAGTTTGTGGGCGGTGCGGTGCGCTATCCCAGCGTGGCGTACAACACAGGCGATATCGCCTTTGAATACGAAGGGCATCTCTACCTGCTCAAGGCGGGGCAACGCCAGCCCCAGAAACTGAGCTTCATCGCCAGTCAGGACGATGTGCAATCCACGCGCCAGCGTGAGACACTCACTTCAGGCGTGGAGGAGGCTGAGCCGTCGCCCGACGGCAAACAGTACGCTTTTCGCCTGCGCGGCGACATTTGGCTCATCGATGTGGAGAAGCCCAAAGCCACGCCCGACAAACGCAACGCCGAGTTCGCCAAGCGCCTCACCGACTGGGCAGGCGACGACTCCGACTTCGTCTGGGCAAAAGACGGCAAGACCCTCTACTTCACCTCCGACCGCAACTACCATCAGCAACTCTATGCGCTGAATGTGGAGACGCTGGAGGTCAAACGCCTGTTCGACCGTCCTGCTGATGTAACGCGCCTCAAGCTTTCGCCCGACGGCAAGCAGCTGGGCTTCTGGGTCTCTGGCTCCGACGGCGGACTGTTTGCACTGAACCTCGAGACGGGCGAGGCGAAGAAGGTGCTACACGAGCCGGGCACGCATTGGTACGGCTTAGGCGGGGGCGACTTTGCGTGGTCGCCCGATATGCGCTGGCTATGTGTGCAGCGACGCGCGGCATACGGTGCATGGAACCTCTGGATTCTGCCCGCCGACGGCTCCGGCGAACCCGTGAACATCACGCGCCTAAACGCCTTCCACAACCAGCCCGCGTGGTCGCCCGACGGCAAGTATCTGTTCTTTTTCAGCAATCGCGCAGGCAACGCCCTGTACGCCCTCCCACTCACCCGCGAGACCGCCCGCCGCGACGATAAGGACATCCAGTTCGAAAAGCCCAAGGAGGGCGAGCCGCTGGAGGTGAAAATCGACTTCGAGGACATCGACCAGCGCGTCCGACGATGGAATAATCAAGCCCCACAGGGCGATTTAACCGTCGCCAGCGACGGCAAGATTTATTTCATCTCGGAAGGCGATGTGTGGCAGGTGTCTTACGATGGCAGCGAGAGTCGACGCCTCACCTCAGGCGGCGGGCACGGCGCGCTACGAGTCTCCCCCGACGCACGGAAACTCTACTTCATCCGCAACGGCGAGCTGTTCGTGATGAACCTTACGGCGAACAACCGCGTCGACAAGGTGGAGTTCAAGGCGGACTTCGAGTTCGATGCGATGGCGTTGCGTGAGGCGGCGTTCGTGCAGTTCTGGCGGGCGTACGAGCGCGGCTTCTACGACTCTGGCATGCACGGGCGCGACTGGGCAGCGATTCGCGAACGCTATCGTCCCTTGCTCGCGGGTGTAGGGGTTCCAGAAGAGTTCGGCGTGGTGCTGTCGATGATGGTGGGTGAACTTGAAGGCTCGCACACGGAGGTCTCGCCCCGCTCCAGCGCGACGGTGCGCAGCCCCAGCACACCGCATCTCGGCTTCACCATCGATTACAGTCATCGTGGGCGTGGCTTAAAAGTCGCCGAAGTGCCCGACGGTTCGCCTGCCGCGTTCCCCGAAACGCGCATCCATCCTGGCGAGTACGTGCTGAAAATCAACGGCGAATCTGTGCAAGCCGACCAGAAACTCTGGCAGCTGATTAACGACAAGGGCGACCGCACTTTTGAGTTTCTGGTGAACCGTATCCCCAGCGAGGAGGGTGCGCGCACCGTGCGCTATCGCCCCATCAGCGCGGGTGAATGGAGCGAGTTGCACTACCGCAACCGCATTAACCGATTGCGCAAACTCGTGGAGGAGCGCACGAACGGGCAGGTGGGCTATGTGCATATCCGCGCGATGGGCGGCGGCGACCGCGAACGGTTCGAACGCGAGTTTTATGAATATGCGCAGGGCAAAAAGGCGATGATTATCGATGTGCGCTTCAATGGCGGGGGCAACGTCGCCGACTCGCTGGTCGACTGGCTGGAGCGCAAGCCCTACGCCTACTACGTTCCACGCGACGGGCTACCTAACGTGGGACCGCCCCTTGCCCTCGACATGCCAATGGTGGTGCTACTCAACGAGCGCAGCATGTCCAACGGCGAGATGTTCCCGTACGCGATGCGCGCCCGCAAGCTCGCCACACTGATTGGATGGGAGACGCCGGGTTATGTCATCTGGACATGGAACCTGAGCCTCGTGGACGGCACAGGCGCGCGGATGCCACAGCAGGGCGCGTATCGCATCGACGGCTCCAACATGGAGAACAACGGTGAGAAGCCCGACATCGCCGTATGGATGTCGCCTGAAGACTGGCTGCAAGACCGCGACCCGCAGTTAGACAAGGCGTTGGAAGTGTTGGGACGCGCAATACGGGCTGAGGCAAAGTAAGCCGTTGTAGGGCAGGAGGCTGCCACTCCTGCCCCCTAAACTGCCTTTCCTCACAGGTACAATTCCCTCGTGCCCATACGCGCCCTGACACTCGCATTTGGAGTACTACTAACGCAGATCGAGCCGCCGCCGCTGAGCGACTGGATTCCCAGTGGTACAGGCAAGACGCGCCAGCAACGGATTGTGATACTGGACGCTGAGCGCGGGCTGCAGCGCACTGACCGCATGGCGCTGGTGGTCGTAGGTCAAGGTGAGGAGATTGCCTACTGGCGTAATACACGATGGAAACTGGAGCCGTACCGCACTTATGCGTTCCGTGTGCGTCTCAAAGGCGAGGGAGTGGGCGGCTGCGCGATTGTTGGCACGAATGTGGTGAATCGCGACTTTATCCCGACACGCGAGTGGCAAGCCGCCGAGTATGTATTCCGCACGCCCGCTGACACGCGCGAGGCGTTTGTTCGCGTAGGACACTGGCAGTGGCGCGGCGAAATTCTTTTTGACCAGCCCCAGCTAATCCCTGTTGATGTTGTGTATGCACAATATAGTAGCATAATGCATCAGGAGGCAGCAAGCAACGTAGCGTCGGCGTCCCGCCGACGACCTACTGAGCGTGCAGCGGGGATTATGCTGGGCGAAGGTGAGACGATTCGCAACGGACGCTACCTGTTCGTCAGTCGCTTTGAAGGTGAGCTGTCCAACACGCAGTTGCCCCTGCGCGAGTTCACGGCGAATTTCAACTCCAATCGCTTTGTGTTCAGTCCGAATACGCAGGCGACCTTCCGGCACACGCTGGGGGGCGTGCTGATGCGCCGTGCGACGCTCAGCCTGAAAGTCCCTTACGAACAGAACGGCGTTTTGGCGATTCATCTGCGCAGGGACGATGGCGATTGGCAGGTTGTGCATACGGTGCGCGGGCGCGGCGAACATCGATTCGAAATCCCGCGAGAGTTCTCGCCCGCGCACGTGCTGGAGGTGCGCCTCGTAGGGCAAACTGGCGTGATACAGGTAGACCGCTATCTGCTGGAAGCGGAGCTGGAGCGCGCTCCACGCGGGACGTTCACGGGCAGGAGCTCAGTGCTGTATCCTCATCAGCAGCGCAATGAACTGCAGGTGAAACCTCTTGTCCTGCGACGCGACGCGCAAGGCAGGTGGAAACTGCTCATCGAAGCCACGAACACTACCCAGAACTCCATTCAGGTGCGCCCATTCGTGCAGTCGCTGTCGGATGCCCGCACTTCAACACCCACGCGCGAGCAGCCTTTCCGCATCGCACCGAACCAGACACTCCAGATTGCAATCCCCACGCTCGAGGCGAGTGATAAATCGCTGGAGCAGGCAGTTGGATTACTCGACGAGCGAGGACAAATTCTGTGGAGTGTGCGCATGAAACCGCTAATACGTTTTATAGAATGGTCGCACTACGGCTATCGGTTGACGGGCGTACCAGAGTGGGCAGGCGCATGGTGGTGTGAGTGGGGCTGGAAGGTGGGCAAGACGCGCGGAGTGCCCACTCAAACCCGCCCTGCCGTGCGAATCAGCGCGGCACGCGGCGAGTATGAACCTGTGCAGATCGTGCTGCGCCCTGCTAAGTCTTTGCGCCTGCTGAAAGTCGAGCTGAGCGACTTGCAAGCGGAACGCAACCGCCTGTCCGCACACCATCTTGAACTGCGCGAGGTCGCCTATGTATATGTGGAGCACCCCACAGATTCGATCGGCACGCCCGACGAGTACCCTGACCCACTGCCCCCACTAAAACTTCCAGTGGACATCCCCGCAGGGCAGAACCAGCCCCTTTGGCTCACCGCCTACGCGCCCTACGGAACCCCCGCAGGCGTGTATAGAGGAAATCTTACACTGCACACCAATCGGGGCGAGATACGTGTCCCCATTGAGTTCACAGTGTACGACTTCGACCTGCCTCGCATGCCCACTCTACGCAGCGGGTTCGGCATTAGTGCGGAGCGCATCTTTCAGTATCATAAGCCAAGCACCGATGCGCAGAAGCGCGAACTCTGGGATCGCTATATGCAGGCGTTCCGCCGCGCACGGTTGAACCCGTACAACTTCTATCTGAGCTGGTACAGCGTGCGTCTTGAGGGTGGGCAGGTGTCGCTGGACTTCACGGAGTTCGATAAGGCGGCGCGCCGCTACCTGAACGAGTTCGGCTTCAACAGCTTCGTATTACCGATTTATGGGCTGCCCGGCGGACGCCATCCCAACTACACGCCCGCCGAGTTTCTCGGCTTCAAAGAGGGGACGCCTGAATACGAACGCTCCTGGACGGACTACATGCGCCAGCTGCAGGAGCATTTGCGCAAGAACGGCTGGCTGCACAAGGCATACATCTATTGGTTCGACGAGCCAGAGGAGGCGGATTACCCCTTTGTGCGCCGTGTGAACGAGCAGATAAAACGCGCTGCGCCCGATTTGACCGTGATGCTGACCGAGCAGCCTGAGCCTCCGCTTATTGGTACGGTGGACTTGTGGTGTCCGCTCACGGCGCTTGTGCCGTTAGACGCCATCCGTCAGCGGCGGGCAGCGGGCGAGGAGGTGTGGTGGTATGTCTGTACAGGTCCCCGCGCACCCTACGCCACGCTGTTCATCGACCATCCCGGCACGGAAATGCGCGTGTGGCTGTGGCAGACGTGGAAATACGGCGTGCAGGGCGTGCTGATTTGGGAGACCACGTGGTGGCACAATCCGTTTGCTTACCCTGACCGCTTGCAAAACCCGTGGGACGACCCGATGAGCTATGTGTGGGACGCGAGTCTCGCGCCGGGCATGCGCCTGTTCTGGGGCAACGGCGACGGCAGGCTGCTTTACCCCCCGCGTCGCGACCCGAACGCCAGCGACGAGCCCGTAGTCGCCGACCCCATCCCCTCCATTCGCTGGGAGTGCTTGCGCGACGGCGCGGAGGACTACGAATACTTCACGCTGCTACAACGCCTGGCGAGCGAAGCAGAGCGCAAGCGCATAAACCCCAAGTTGCTCAATCAGGCACGTGGGCTGCTGCAAGTGCCCAATGCCATCGTTAAGAGCATGACCGAGTTCACTTTCGACCCGCGCCCGCTGAATACGCATCGCGGCAGGATGGCTTCGGTAATCGTGCGATTGCAAAGGGCGTTGCGTTAGCCACTCCGTGAATCGAAACCCTGCATCAGGTACTCTATTCGAATGGAGGCGGAAATGACGATTATTCAGGAGAAAGATCGACAGACCTTAATGCAGCGATTTAGCGGCTTGCCCAGCACCGTGAAGCTGGTCGTGTTCACTACGAATGAACAACCCGAGACCAGCGAGCTGTTGTCGCAAATCGCACAAGAGTTAGTGAGCGTCGGAGGCGGTAAGATTACCTTAGAGCAACATAGCAAGGAGGGGGAGCCTAATGTTGCACAGGAATATAACATTACGCATGCGCCCACGATTGTCGTGCGCACAGAAGAAAAAGACTACGGTATACGCTACTTGGGCATTCCTGCAGGCTTTGAGTTTGCCTCGCTGGTGGGCGCGATTGAGGATGTGGGGAAGGGCGACCCCGGTCTCTCGCCCGACAGCCGCCTGATGCTGGCAAACCTACGCAACCCCGTGCATATTCGCGTTTTTGTGACCTACGGCTGCCCGTACTGTCCCGCCGCCGTGCGACTGGCGCACAAATTGGCGATGGCGAGCGACCTAATTACCGCCGAGGGCGTCAGTAGCGAGGAGTTTCCAGAGTTAGCCAACCAGTTCGGCGTGATGGCAGTACCCAAGACCGTGATTAACGACCGCCACAGCTTCGAGGGTGCGCTGCCCGAACCCGCGTTTGTGCAACAAGTGCTGCGCGGGGCATCGAGCAGCGGGCTAATTATCGTGCCCTGATGTGAGCGCGTCGGCGGTGGTTGCGAGCCGTGCCCCTGCTGCATGCATTTCGCGCAAGGCGTTCTCGCTGTCGTCGGGCTGCAGGTTCACGCCTCGAATTGCGTCAGTCAACACAACCACCTCGTAGCCGTGCTTCAGCGCATCCAATACTGAGGCGCGCACGCAGTAGTCAGTTGCCAAGCCGCCCACCAGCAGCTTGCGCACGCCATGGGTCTGCAGCATCTCGTGCAGCGTTCTGCCGTCTTCGGCGCGCCCTTCGAACGCGGAGTAGCCGTCGTCCTCGCTACCCGTGCCTTTGGAGATAATAATCGTGTCTGCGGGCAACTTCAAGTCGGGATGGAATGCCGCGCCTGCTGTGCCCTGCACGCAGTGTACGGGCCACTTGCCGCCGAACTCGGCGAAGTGCTTGGTTTCGCGTGGGTGCCAGTCACGCGAGGCGAGCACAAGCCCACCGCGCTGCGCAATCGCCTCTGCGGCGCGATTCAAGGGTGGTATCACTTGGTCGCCCTCGTTCACGGCTAACGCACCGCCAGGACAAAAGTCGTTCTGCACATCCACAATCAGCAACGCTGTGTTCATCGTTCACTCTCCAAGACAGTTCAGGGTCGCGCGTTTGCTTGTACATAGGCATCAGTTGGCATAGATCGGCAATCGCGCACTTAATTTTCGTGCGCTGCTCCTCCGTTAGGAACCGGTGCTGCTGCGCTTGTGGAAGCGCCATCGGGCGGAATTATACCGCCTTGATGAGATTTGCGTGTATAACTGTTCGTATGCCTCAATAGTCTTGCGGATATCGAAATGTTCAAGGGCAAATCGCCGAGCTGCGTTGCCCATTCTCTGTCGGAGCGCGGCGTCAGCCGCTAACTGAGAGAGTGCCTCCCTCAGAGCGCGTTCGTCGCCCTTGGGCGTAAGCAAGCCTATCGTTCCATGTTGCACCAGCTCAGGCACACCGCCGACTGCTGTGCTTACTATGGGCAACCCGCTTGCCATCGCCTCCATAATCGCCATCGGCGTACCTTCCCAGTCCGACGAGAGCGCGAACAGGTCGCACGCGTTGAGAATCTCAGGAATGTCGCTGCGCATACCAAGAAAGTGGACGCGCTCGCTAACGTTTAACTCCTGCGTAAGTGCGCGCAGCTGTGCTTCCTGCTCGCCCGAGCCGACGAGCAACAACCGCACCGACTCACAATCCAGACTCCCAAACGCCCTCAGCAACAGCCCTAAGTTCTTCTGAGGGCGGAAACCCGCCACACACACAATCAGCACATCGTTGTCGCAAAACCCCTCCTGCACCCGCCAGCACGCCCTACGCTCAGAGGACGGGGCAAACTCCGCCACAGGTATCCCGTTCCAGATTACGGGCAACTCACCCCAGCCATACAAATCCCGAAACGACACGCGCACCTGTTCGGAAATCGCCACAGGTTGAATCCCGCCCAGTCGCCATCGGAAGGCAAGGTACTGCACCAATCGTCCACTGCGCCGTGCGTGCAGGTCATGCTCCGCCACATTATGTACGGTGTACACACTGGGCAATCGCAACAACGGCAGCAACGGAAAGATGTAGTTGATGCCGCTGATATGCAAGTGCGCTGCATCGGGATTGAGAGTACGAACCAGTCGAAACAACCGTACAAACACCCCTACATCATAGGCGCGTCGCTTGTTCACCGTGTAGAGCGGGATCTGATGCTTGCTTAATAACTGCTCATAATGTGTGCTCGAAGGTGAATCGTAAATAAGACATGCAGGACTCGTTTGCGCTGTATGATAAATACATAAGTTCACCGCGAGACGCTCCGCACCGCCCACCTGCAACGCAGGCAATACCTGTATGACGCGCATCGGCTCCGCTGTTTGCACACTTCAATCATACCCAGAACAGGTAGAATTGTCTGATGCGAGATTTTAGCACAGTAAGCCAGCAGGTCGATGCCCTGTTCAGGCAGGTTGTGTGCGAGGAAAACAAAGGACGCTACGCCGAAGAGCTTTGGCACTATTACCCGCAGCTCACCCACTCGCACGGGCGCAGGCAGGAGACCCGTTATGTATATGATTTATGCCGTTTAGCGCAGTTCGACCCCGAGGGCAAGCGCGTGCTGGATGCAGGCTGTGGCTATGGACTGCAGCTCATCGTGCTACACTACATGGGCGCACGCGAAGGCGTCGGCTTCGACCTCAGCGACAACCGCCTGAACACTTTCCAGAAGATTATCGAGGATTTCGGACTGAACGAATCGCTGCGAGCCTACCTGAAAAATCTGGATGATATCGATTTTGAGCCTGCCTCGTTCGATATGATACTTTCTAACGAGGCGATTTCACATTATCTGAATGTCGAGCAATTTTTTGAGAAGGCGTCGCGCTGGCTTTGTCGTGGAGGCGTGTTGATTATCGCTGATGGCAACAACGGCGCGAATCCCAGTTTGGCACAACATACCCACGAAATCTGGCGACGATTCGAGCAAGGTCCGAAGGGCAGAATCGGCGTCCACAACATTAAGCAAACCTATGTGGAGATGCGCGCGGAGATAATCCAGCAGGCATACCCGCAGCTGGACCCGGCGACGGTGCAACAACTCGCCGAGCGTACCAGCCTGATGACGCGCGAGGCGATCCTACATGCAACTGAGCGATATATCCAGACAGGTGAACTGCCCAATTCGCGTTTTGATGGTACTCAGTGTCCTGTCCATCCTTACTCGGGCGAGGTTATCGAGCGACTTTTCCACCCGATGGAGTTGGCGCGCGATTTGAGGCGATTCGGCTTTCGCGCCCGCGCCTACTCCTACTTCGGGGGCGCAGGGGGCAACCCCATCATTCGCGCTGCAAACCGTCTGCTACAACTAATTACACCCCTTTCGTTGCGCTGGGCGCAAAGCTTTCGAGTCGTAGCGTACAAGCAATGACATGCGTGAGCAGGCTCGCATCCTCATCGGTGGTGATATTATTTTTGGCAAGGGCGTGAGCCGGATTGCAAAGACGCGCGGTATCGGCTATCTCTTTGAACCTATCGCGCCGCTGCTGCACGAGGCGGAGTGGACGGTTCTGAATATGGAGGGCTGCATCAGCACGCGCGGCGCACCGCTGGATAAAGAGTACACCTTTCGCGCCCCGCCAGAACTGGCACAGCACTTGCGCCTTGCGGGCGTCTCGATGGTCTCGTTGGGCAATAACCATTCAGTGGACTACGGTAAAGTCGCGCTGATGGACACGGTTGAGTATCTCTGGCGTGCGGGCGTGTGGTGGGCGGGCGCAGGTGCAAACCGCAACGCAGCAGCACAGCCCGTGTATGTGGATTTTGGGGGCGTGCGTATCGCATTTTTTTGCTTTACCGCCGTTGTGCCGCGCCTGTTTCCTGCAGGGGAGAAAACTGCAGGTGTGGCGGTTCTGAACGATATCCTGCCCTTGCTGCCTGAAGCTCGCAAAAACGTCGATGTGTTAGTCGCCATCCCTCACTGGGGCGACGAGGGCAAAACACAGCCCAACGCCAAACAGCGGCGCATCGCCCGCGCTCTCGCTGATGTGGGCGTAGACCTCATCGTGGGGCATCACCCGCACGTGGTGCAGGGCTACGAGCGTGTGGGTGAGGCACACGTGTTCTACAGTGTGGGCAACTTTATCCATACGCCGCGCTCCACGCTTAGTCGTCAGGGCGCGCTGATTGTCGCGGAAATCACCGCGCAGGGTGTGCAGAAACTGGAAATGATTCCTATTTGGCTGGAGGGAGGTCGTCCCTTGCCGAAAGTTATGCAAACGCGCTCACTGTTCCCGTAGCTGATGCGCTATAATATTCCCGTATGCCAGCCATCGTTGTCGAACGCCTGTCCAAAACTTATCACACGTACAAACGCCCACCCGGCTTGTGGAACGCCGTCAAGAGCCTGTTTCGGCGCGAGCGTCATGAGGTGCAAGCCGTGCGCGATATTTCGTTCACGATTGAGGAGGGTGAGCTGGTGGGCTTTCTCGGTCCCAACGGCGCGGGTAAGACCACCACGCTGAAAATGCTGTCGGGCATTATCTATCCCACTTCGGGTGAGGCGCGTGTGCTGGGCTATGTGCCGTGGGAGCGACACCCCGAAATGCAACGCCGAATCGCCTTAGTGATGGGGCAAAAAATGCAACTCTGGTGGGATTTGCCACCCTACGAGTCGTACCTACTGCTGAAAGCCCTGTACGAAGTGCCTGACGACGAGTTCGAGCGGCGCGTAAACGAGCTGGCGGAGATGCTGGAAATTAAGCATGTGATGAACACCCAGGTGCGTCGCCTATCGCTGGGCGAGCGGATGAAGTGCGAGCTGCTCGCTGCACTGCTGCATCGCCCGCGTGTGCTGTTCCTGGATGAGCCGACGATTGGACTCGATGTGGTCTCGCAAAAGCGCATCCGCGAGTTTCTGAAAGAGTACAACCGCCGCGAACGCACTACGATTCTGCTTACCAGTCACTACATGCAGGATGTGCAAGAGCTGGCGCAGCGCGTGCTGATTATCCATCACGGGCAGCTGATTTTCGACGACACGCTGCGCGCCCTTGTAGAGCGATACAGCCCCAGCAAAGCGTTGCACTTGAAGTTCGAGCGTCCCGTGCCGGCGGAGTCGCTGAACCGTTTCGGGCGCGTGGTGCGGTCGGAGGGTCTGGAGGCGGTGCTGGAAGCCCCGCGCGAGCAGGTCAGCCGAATCGCCAGCGAAGCGCTACAGGAATTGCCTATCCACGACATCACTATCGAGGAAGTGGATGTGGACGAAATCATCCGGGACATCTTCGCGGGCAAGCGCGAGGCGGTAGTGGGGTGAAATTCCAAAGTACAGCGCACTTGAGAGGGTCAGCTCTGCGCAGACTCAGTTTCCACCGCACGCTTATCCGACCATTTTCCGTCTCAAGCGCGAGCAATTGCACCAGGTATACTTTGCTTCCAAATGAAAGCCGTCGTCCATTACGCGTTGGAGCCATGCCGTGTGGAGTTGCGTGAGATAGCAGAGCCGACACCGCGCGTGGGCGAGGTGCTGGTGCGCGTGCGGGCAGTGGGCGTGTGTGGCTCCGACTTGCACCAGTATCACGGCACGCAGTCGTGGAAGGTGAACACGCCGGTGGTGCTGGGGCACGAGTTCGCAGGCGTAATCGAGGCTGTCGGCGAGGGCGTGCAAGGCTGGCAGGTAGGCGACCGCGTGGCGTGCGAGACCGCTGCTGTGATATGCGGCAACTGCGCCTACTGCTACACAGGGCGTTATAACCTCTGTCCGCACCGATTGGGCTTCGGCTATGGAGTGAACGGCGCGATGACCCGCTATGTGCGTGTCCCCACCCGTGTCCTGCACCGCGTGCCTGACAACCTCTGCTTTGAAGATGCGGCGATGACCGAACCGTGCTGTGTGGCGGCGCACGCCGTGATGGAATGCTCCAACCCCAGACCATCCGACCTGATTGTAGTGTTCGGCAGCGGACCAATCGGCTTACTATGCTTGCAGATGGCAAAGCTCTACAGCCCGCGCAAGGCAATATTGGTGGGGTTAAGCACCGACGGCGCGCGGCTGCGCATGGCGGAAGCCTCAGGCGCAGATATGGTTTTACACGCTGACGCAGATGACATAGAGGCGATTATCAAGCGCGAGGGTGACGGGCTGGGCGCGGACTTAGTCATCGATGCGGTGGGCGCGTCGGCGGTGCTGGAACCGTGCCTGCGTGTCACCCGCCCTGACGGGCAAATCACCAAAGTCGGCTGGGGACCCGAACCGCTTGGCTTTAGCCTCGACCCGCTGGTGGGCAAGAATATCACGCTGCAGGGAACCTTCAGCCACACTTGGGCGACTTGGGAGCGCGTGCTGACGCTGATGGGCGCAGGCAAGCTAAACTTAGCCCCATTGCGTCGTACTTTCCCGCTGGAGGATTGGCGTGTAGCGTTCCAAGCGATGGAACAACGTCATACAGCAAAAAGTTTATTGATACCGGCGTGATGTCTCGTTGTACCTCGTCTTTTGGGTTGTCGCCGTCAGTCAGCCCGAAACCTGAAGCTCCCACATCGTGTATGCTTATACGGAGGCTACTATGCAACACTGGATGGTGTTCGGGCTGCTGATGGGAATACTGTGGGCACAAGAGCCACAGTCGCGAATCGATTTCGAGGATGCGCGACACGGCTGGCTTATGCTGCCTGGAGCGGGCGGCAAAATAGACCTGACCGACAACCCCAATGACGTGAAAGCAGGCAAGCGCGCCCTGCGCTACACCTATACCGCCGCTGCGGGCAAACTTAACGCGATTATCTACCTGGAACCCGAAAGTTGGACGCAGGCGTTCCGATTCTGGATAAAAGCCGACCGACCTGCGATGTTCGCCCTGAGCGTCCAAGAGGAGAGCGGCGAACGATGGTACGCCCCGTTTTGGATTAGAGGCAACGAATGGCAACAGGTCACCATCGCGCTGAGCGACTTCATGCTGGCGGAGGACACTAAACCCGTCAATAACAAACTGGATATGGACGATTCGCAAGGCATCGGGATAATCGATGTGAGCGCGCTGTTTTTGGCGTCGTCCGACGCTGCGATTTTGTTCGGCGACCAGTCGGGCACACGCGTGATGTGGCTGGACGAGTTTGAGTTTCTCAGCAAAGCCCCCGCGCGGCGCAGTGACCTCAACGCGCTCGACGACTTCCAGCGCGACTACTTGATATGGATGGCGACCGCCTACACAACCATCAAACGCGAGGCGGGCGGTATGCGCGTGGAGTATAACTTGCCGTTCCCATATATCTTTGGCGCGTTGCGCATGGTGGAACCCAACGCCCTGAGCGGTACAAAGGGGCTGGAGATTGCAATTCAGGTGAAGACGCCCACCACGCTTGCCGTATTCGTGGAAGAGGCTGACGGTGAACGCTGGTTGGCGACTTTCGAGGCGGGTGGTGAGAGCAAACCCGAACCGAAACGCGTGCTCTGGAGTCAGTTCGCGATAACCGACGATACAAAAGGCAAAGGCAACGGTAAGTTAGACCCTGCGTCTATCAAAATGCTGTCGCTGGCGGATTGGGGCGCGCTGAACGAGGGCGGTCCCAGCGCGAATAGTTGGCTTGTGGCGTCGATTCGTAAGGTGAAATAACCATGCCAGACGATGCAGCCTTAGTTGCACAGTGCCTGCAGGGCGATACGAGGGCGTTCGACACACTGGTGGAACGCTATCGCGACCGTGTGTTCTCGCTGGCGTTTCGGATGCTGGGCGAGGCGAGCGTGGCGGAAGACGCGATGCAAGAGTCGTTCCTGCGAGCGTACACGCGCCTGCCGTTGTACGACCCTACACAGCCATTTTCTACTTGGCTGTTGTGTTTAACGGCGCGCGTGTGCTTGAATGCGCGACGCAATCGGGCAACGGAGCAGCGTCATCTGGAGCAGGTGGCGAAAGCGATGCCTCCCGCGCCCACGCTGGAGGAACGACTGTACGAGCGCGAGCAACGACGCACGCTTCAACGCTTGCTGATGCGCCTGCCTGCGCCCCAACGCGCCGTGATACTGCTGTACTACTACGAAGAACTGCCTGTCGCAGAAGTCGCCCGTGCGCTGGAGGTGCCTGAAGGCACGGTGAAGACCTGGCTCTATCGCGGGCGCGAGAGCCTACGCCGCTGGCTGGAGGAGGAACTCGGATGATGCGCGAATGCAAATCGCTGGAGCCACTGCTACACGACTACGCAGAGGGCTGGCTGGAGGAACCAAAGAAAACAAGTCTCCTGCGCCACCTACAGCGTTGCCCCGCGTGTGAGGAGAAGTTGAAGGCGTGGAGCGCAGTCGGGTGTGCGCTGCGCAATTTGCCTCGCCTACCTGCGCCAGAGCATGCGCCACCGCTCGCGCCTGATTCCGAGCCGCGCTTCGCCCTCAAACTCGCGCTCGCGCTGTGCCTGCCTACTGCGCTGTTTCTTGTGATGCAAAGCAACGCCTGGCAACCGCCGAACGTCGAGAGTTTTACGCCTTACACCACGCTCCACACGCTTTTTGAGCGGACGCAGGAGCAACTGGAATCACTCTGGACTTGGTTAAGTGGGTTATGAACAATACGCTGGACACTATTATGGGCATTATATTTCTGTACCTTGCGCTGACGGGCGTGGGGATTGTGGACATCGCGCTGTTTCGCGGGCTAACGGCGGACTACATCACGCAGTTCCGCCGTGATGAGCGAGGAGCACTGGTGCGAGGGCTGCTGACTGTTCTGGGCGCGCTGGCGTTAGCACTGCTGCTGAACGCAGTCGCCGAAAAAAATCCGCCTGATAGCCCCGTGCTTGAAGGGATGCAGCTGCTCAGCGTGCTGGTGCTGATGATGCTCGCGCTGGCGTTCCTGCTGGGCTATGGTGCGACCGCCTGGCGACTGGGCGAGCGCGTGTTAACCGCCTTCGGCGTCGCCGAGCCAAACCCTGGCTGGTGCGTGATGGTTGCCAGTTTGGTGATACTTACCGTTGTGTGGATACCTGTGTTAGGCTGGGCGCTGGGATTGTACTGGATAATGCTCACCGTCGGCGTGGTGATACAGCGGGTGATGGGCGGCGTCGCTGAACCCCTTGACAACAGCAAAGCCGAATAGGGTATACTTCTGAATCGCGGGGGGATGCCCGAGCGGCCAAAGGGGGCAGACTGTAAATCTGCTGGCGACGCCTTCGCAGGTTCGAATCCTGCTCCCCCCACCACCCGCGCCCTCGTAGCTCAGGGGCAGAGCGCGTCTTTGGTAAAGACGAGGTCACGGGTTCGATTCCCGTCGAGGGCTCCATTTCTTGAACTGTTAGGTAAACTAAATAACATAGAGCGAGGAGACAGTTATGGCACGACAGAAATTTGAACGCACGAAACCGCACGTGAACA
>CAYVKB010000033.1:0-8940 GCA_964451985.1 uncultured Fimbriimonadales bacterium
CGTCCTCGCCGACGAAACCGTCTCTACCTACAACCCCTGCCACGCGCCGCTTCTGGGAACACTCGCGCGTGTCGCCCCACCAGATGGTGGTGTGGCTCACCCAGCTTCGTTCGATGCTCAGGGCGGGGGTATCGCCTGCAAGCGCGTTTCAGAACTTGGGACAGCGCAGCCCGCACAAAGGCTTGCAGCACGCCAGCGCGGAGATAGCGCATGACACCGCTCACGGAGTAGCTATTTCCGACGCGATGAGTAAGTACCCGGAGCTGTTTCCGTGCTTTCTGGTGGGGGCATTCCGTGCCGCTGAACACGGGGGCTACCTACCAGAGATGATTGAACGCATAATGGACTACTACGAGCAAAATCGCGTGGTGCACCGCTGGACGAAGTACACGCGGGGCTGTCTGTGGCTGGTTGTGCTGCTGGCGCCGCTGATTGCACCGTTCGGAATTGGCTTTGTGTGGGCGTTCGCCGAGTTTCAGGGGGGCGGCTCGGCGGATGCGCTCCGCGTACTGGGTGCGAATGTAGGCAGGGCATTCCTGCGGTTCGGCTTGCCCACGATGTTGATTCTGATAGCGCTGATGCTGCTGATTTACCTAGTTGGCGGCTCCGAACGTCTTGGCGCGCGCTTGCGAGCGAACGGGCTGGGCTTTTCCCTATACGCCGATTGGATACGCGCCCAATCGCTGGAGCAGTACCTGTTCCATCTTAGCCGCCTCACGCAGGCGGGCGTGTATCCCGCCACCGCGCACACGCTGGCGGCAGGCGCAATCCCCAACCTCGCGCTCGCGGAAGCCCTACTGACGATAGACCTTGAGCGCACTGAAGGCGCGGCGCACATCGACGCTGCCTTAGAACGCTCTGGACTGTTTCCCCTCGAGGAAATTATGATGGCACGCACAGGCATACAAACGGGCGAGGTGCCCAGCGTGTTGCAAACCTTAGCCAACTGGTACAAGCAATGGGCTGCTGAACGCACGCAACAGTTACCGAGAACGTTCTTTACGCTCATGAGCTTGATTAGTGCCATCGCGACTGGCATCGTCATCCTCGCCCTCGTGTGGGGCTACTACTCGAGTGTATTTGACGCGGCGGATCGGTTTATGGGCGTGGAGTAGTGTTAGGTATCCTACACTTATGCCGCAACAACGCCGTGAGCTGAGCCAGCGCGAGCCGACCGAGCGCGAACTGCGCCAGCTGGAGCAGCACGTCCACCGCCTGATTAACGAGCGACGCCAGCGCGCCAAGCTACCTCCGCTCGCTTGGCGCGAGGATGTCGCCCGCTGCGCCCGCGACCACAGCAAAAACATGGCGGAACGCAACTTCTTTGACCATACAGACCCCCGCTTGGGCGATGTGGACAAGCGTTTAAATCGTTTTCGGATACCGTGGCGTGCCTGTGGTGAGAACATCTTCATGCTTAGCGGCTACAGCAACCCTGCGCAGGTCGCCGTACAAGGCTGGATGGACAGCCCCGGACACCGCGCGAACATTCTGCAAGAAGAGTTCACCCACGCAGGGATTGGAATCTTTTATCGCAAGCGTGACCGTATGTATTACCTGACTCAGATTTTCATTCGCCCACCCGACGGAACCAAACGCTGAGTGATTGGGTATCATTAAACGAATCATCTTTCGTGGGATGTTAACTGCGTCATGAGGCGTCCGTCGTTCAGGAGGCAGGCGAGCGATGCAGGATGGGCGTTCGGAGCGCCTAACGCAGGCGATTGCACAGTCGCTGCGTTGGCTTCGGCAGCGTGACCTTTCCACGCACGAACTGGCGCAGCGGTTAACAGCAAAAGGCTTCACGGAAACGGAAACGCGCGAGACGATTGACTGGCTAATTGCAGAAGGCTATCTTTCCGACGCGCGTTTAACGAAGCGACTGACCGAGCGGTACACGGAGGAGCAGCCGTCGGGTCGTCTGCGCATCGAGCAGGAGTTCGCACGCCGTGGCTTGAACCCGCCCGAGTGGGAAGGCGACGAGGAGAGCCGCGCCGTACGCGCTCTGTACCTGCGTTTTGGCGAGCCGCCTGCAGAAGCCGATCCGCGCCAAACTGCGCGCTGGTTTCGGTTCCTGCTGCAGCGCGGCTTCGATCCCGAAACCGCTCAGTGTGCCCTGCGCCGCTGGAACCCGCAGCTGAACGACGTACCATAACCCAAAACACGCTCAAGGAGGTTTTCTGATGGAACTTATCTATGGAGTTATAACCGTCGTTCTTATGCTGATGGCTGCAGGCGCAGGCTACCAAATCGCGCTGCGACGCGCGCGTCAACATGCGAACACCGCTGCCGGCGAAGCGCAGCGCACGCTGGACGAGGCGCGACGCGAAGCGGAACGAATCGCCCAGCAACGCGCCCAACTGGAACGCGAATGTGAAACCCTCAGGCGTGAGGCAAGTATTCAGGCGCGCGAGGATGCTCACAAAATCCTCGAGCAAGCCGAACAAGAAGCCCGCGAAAAACGTGCTGAAATCCTCAGGCTCGAACAGCGCCTGCTCCAACGCGAGGAACTCTTAGAACATCGATTCGAACTGCTGGAGCAGAAAGAGCTTGCGCTGCTGGAGCGCGAGGCGCTGCTGACCAAAAAGCAGGGCGAACTGCGCGAACTGATGCATCAACGCCGATTCGAGCTGGAGCGCATCAGCGGCATGAGCGCGGAGCAAGCGCGTGAAATTCTGCTGAAGGAAGTGCGCGACGAAATCGAACACGAGGCGGTCATCCTCGCACGCCAAATCGAGGAAGACGCCCGCCGCGAAGCCGAACGGCGTGCCCGCGAAGTGATTCTCGATACCGTGCAACGCTGCGTAGTCGATCATGTGGCGCACAATACCATCACCGTCATCCATCTGCCCAGCGAGGACATCAAAGGGCGCATCATCGGGCGTGAAGGGCGCAACATCCGCCACTTTGAGCACGTCACGGGAGTCGATGTGGTGGTAGACGACACGCCCGAAGCCGTTGTGCTGTCGTCTTTTGAACCGATTCGGCGCGAGATTGCCCGAATCACGATGCTGAACCTGATTAACGATGGGCGCATCCACCCCGCGCGAATCGAGGAGGAGTACGAACGCGCCAAAAACGAAGTCGAGCGGCGTATCTGGCAAACGGGCGAGGAGGCGGTGCTGCAGGTCGGACTAACAGGCGTGCATCCTGAAATCGTGCGCACGCTCGGCAAGCTGCGCTACCGCACCAGCTACGCGCAGAATGTGTTAGACCATTCCGTCGAAGTCGCCACGCTTGCAGGGCTGCTGGCAGCGGAGCTGAAATTGGACACGCGCATCGTCAAGCGTGCCGCGCTGTTCCACGACATCGGCAAGGCGCTGGAGAACACCACCGAAGGTCCCCACGCGTTGGTGGGCATGGAGTTCGTGCGGCGCTATGGCGAGCCAGAAATCGTGTGCAACGCCGTCGGTGCGCACCACCATGACATCGAACCGACCAGTCTGGAAGCGCACGTGGTGATTATCGCCGACTCGATCTCGGCGGCGCGCCCAGGCGCACGGCGCGAATCGCTGCAACAATACCTGCGCCGCATGCAGGATCTGGAGCGCATCGCGACGGGCTTTGAAGGCGTGGAGAAGGTATACGCGATTCAGGCCGGGCGCGAGGTGCGCGTGCTGGTCAAGCCGAACGAGGTAGACGACTTGCGCGCCCACCAACTCGCCCGCGAGATTGCGCACAAGATTCAGTCCGAGCTGGAGTATCCCGGTCAGGTGAAGGTGACCGTGATTCGCGAGGTGCGGGCGCACCACGTGGCGCACTAATTCGCATGGTCGCGCTCCGGCGGAAACGTGCACGCCGTAGCAAGCGCGTCACCCGATAATTTTGTCTATCATAAACAACAAGTTAGGCGGCGAACAGGAACTCCTTCAGAAGTGGGTATAATTCTAAAAGCGAGAGAGTAAGCAATGTCTATACCAAATGGAGCCAACGACGCTGGGCACGGATGGGATGGGCATGAACCACTCTTCCGTGATGTGCCACTTGAACAGAGCGACTGGGCAGGTCTTTATGAGGTGTTGAAGCAGGTGAACCAGCCCAAAGCGGAGTTAGTACGAGCGCAATATGAAGTAGTGCGTGTCGCCTATCAGAACTACATAAAGGCGCGTAAAGAGGAAATTAACATCTATGCTCAGCAGCGGCGCGATGACGAGATGTACAACCGCGAGGTTTATGAGCAACGACGCCAAATCGCTGAGAATATCAAGGAAATTCACCTGCGCTGGCAACCGAAGATCGATCATCTACTTGAGGAACACAACCATGCCTTTCGAGAGGCGTACCGCCGTGCGGCACTGGCTGGCATCAATCTGCGCGGCGACCCGATCCTGGGCATCGGGCTGGCTGAAGAAAACGACGGCAACACCAACGCGCAGGGAGATAGTATCTCCACATCTAAGACAGACACGCCCCCTGATAAAAACGAAGGCAACACCAACGCGCAGGGAGATAGTATCTTCACATCTAAGACAGACACGCCCCCTGATAAAAACGACACTACTGGCTCCTCAAAGTCCAATGAACCGATCACTCCTGAAGAGGCAGCGCAGGACGACCACCTATCAACAGAGCAGTCATTAGTCATGCCTCACTGGCTGCACTGGGTTGCGCCGTTGCTAATTGGACTGACAATCGGGCAGATTCTACTGGTGGGCATCGGGCATCCGCGTGAAGATTGGAAGTCGCTCTCGTTCTGGGTTGCTTCGCTCGCTGGCATGCTGAGTATGCTTCTCTGGTATCGCGGGGTGTGGGGAATGAGCAGTGCCATCAGTGATCTGTATCATCTGTTTGACTGGGGAGCGGTTAAAGCCCGACACACTGCACGACTGGGTGGACTCCTACTAACACTTTTTGCGATTCTACC
The DNA here is from genome assembly GCA_964451985.1 of uncultured Fimbriimonadales bacterium. Taxonomy (GTDB): domain Bacteria; phylum Armatimonadota; class Fimbriimonadia; order Fimbriimonadales; family GBS-DC; genus GBS-DC. The sequence goes on from CAYVKB010000033.1 coordinate 4,865, forward strand.
CCCCGCCCTGATTGTGCTCACACTGTACTGGTTCCCCACTACGGGAACGCACGATTCCCGACTGCTTCCCGTGTTTGCACTGTTGCTGATGATGACACTGCTGGGAGTGGGGCTGGTAAGTGGATATTTGCAGGGGCGTGCGCAGGTTGTGAGCAACACGGTGCAGAGCGAATCGGAAAAGCGCGGTTCGCAACAGCAAGTTCAACAGGAGCAACCACGCCCCGTCGAACGCCAGCCTACGGAGCAGGGCAACACAGAGCCATCGATCGACAGCGAGCCGCCACATCCGACAACACCGCCGCCAACTGCCAATTCGACCGATAGGCTTCTTCGCGAGGCATTTGAGGCAATCGGCGATGCGCGAGGTGCCTTCCACAACTTTCGCCGCTCACGCGAAGTGATGCAGCAAGAACTTGCCCCCTATGAGCAGATGTTGCGAGATTTGCAGCCTCGTCCTATTTATAACAATCTCCCACCGTGGGCAAAGCAACAGCTTCAAACACTCTATAACCAGTGGCGAGATGCCTTCTGTGCGTTTCTGGATTGTGTCGCGGAATCCGCACGCGAGTGTAAAGATGGACAGCATATCGAACAGTGTATCGCTGACTTCAAGCATAAACTGATGGTCTAAGGTGTATGGATGCCTTGTGTACCTTCAGGTACAATCCTCTCTGCTATGAAAACCGAGCTACCCCGTTGGGACATGAGCGTGGTCTATCCCGGGCTCGACTCGCCCGAATATGAGCGCGATTTTCGAAGTTTTGTGCGTGCGCTGGACGAACTGGAGGGCTTATTCGACGAGGCGCAGATTGACCGCACCGACGCGCCGCTGAACCCCGACCTCGCCGCGGGCGTGCTGGAGCGCATCCTACCCGTCTACAGCGCACTAAACGACCAAGCGTGGACGCTGAGCGCGTATGTGTATGCGTTTGTGACGGTCGACTCGCGCGACGAGTATGCGCAGGCGCGCCTGAGTGAGCTGGAGCGTCAGTCGGTACGCCTGTCGAAACTCAGTACACGCCTGACGGCGTGGGCAGGCTCGCAGGAGGTGGAGGCTTTAATCGAGCGTTCGGAGCAGGCGAAGCAGCACGCTTACTGGCTGCGCCGCGCCCGAATCGCCGCCGAGCATATGATGTCGCCCGCGGAGGAAGCCCTCGCCGCCGAGATGCAACTCACAGGCGGCAACGCATGGAGCAAACTCTACGGCAACCTCACCTCGCAGATTCAGGCGGAGGTCGAAATCAAGGGCGAGAAGCAGACGCTCACGATGAGCATGCTGCGCAACTTGGCGTATGACCCCGACCGCGAAGTGCGTCGCGCTGGTTATCAGGCGGAGCTGCAGGCGTGGGAACAGCACGCGATGCCCATCGCCAGCGCGCTGAACGCGATTAAGGGCGAAACGAACTTGCTCACGCGCCGCCGCGGTTGGGACAGCCCGCTGCACGCCTCGCTATTCCGCAACGCTATCGACGAGGCGACCCTGAACGCGATGCTGGACGCCGCCTACGAAGCGTTCCCGGACTTCCGACGCTACCTGCACGCGAAGGCGCGTCTGCTGGGCATCGAGCGGTGCGCATGGTACGACATCTTCGCGCCCGTGGGCAAGGAGCCGAAACGCTGGGAGTACGACGAGGCGGCGCAGTTTATTATCGAGCAGTTCGCCACCTACTCGCAGAAGATGAGCGATTTCGCCCGCCGCGCCTTCGAAGAGAACTGGATAGACGCCCCGCCGCAGCCGGGCAAGCGGGACGGCGCGTTCTGCATGCGCCTGCGCAAAGATGAATCACGTATCCTTACCAACTACAAGCCCGCGTTCGGCGGTATGAGTACGCTGGCGCACGAGCTGGGGCACGCCTACCATAACCTGTGCCTCGCAGAGCGCACCTACCTACAGCGTCAAACGCCCATGACGCTCGCCGAGACCGCCAGCATCTTCTGCGAGACGATTATTCGCCAGGCTGCGCTACGCGACGCCGACCGCGAGGAGCAAATCGCCATTCTGGAAGCCTCACTGCAGGGCGCGTGCCAGGTGGTGGTGGACATTACGAGCCGGTTTATCTTTGAAAAGACCGTGTTCGAACAGCGCAACGAGCGCGAGCTGAGCACGCGTGAGCTGTGCGAGATTATGCGCGACGCGCAACTGCAAACCTACGGCGACGGTCTCGACGAGAACGCCTTACATCCGTATATGTGGGCGGCGAAGCCTCACTACTACGGTAGCGCGTTCTACAACTACCCGTATATGTTTGGCTTGCTATTCGGGCTGGGTTTATACGCGCTGTATCTGGACGACCCCAACGGCTTCCGCGCCCGCTACGACGACCTGCTCTCACGTACTGGGATGGCAGACGCGCCCACTCTCGCCGCCGAGTTCGGCTTCGACCTGCGCACGCCTGACTTTTGGCGCGGCGCGTTCAACGCGATTCGCAAAGATATCGAACGATTCGAATCGTTGGCGCAGAGTGGGTAGTCGCAACCTGTTGGCGCAAGGCAATTGAGACACCTCGCTTACGGCTCGGAATGGCAATCGGGCTTAACCGAGATAAACTTGCCATTCTGAGCAAGGCGAGGAATCTCGCCATTCCTCGATAAGCAACTCACAGGTGCAATCCGTCCCTACAACGCCCTACCTTCCATCATCGCCAGAAACTCATTGAAAAACGGGCGGCTGTCCCAGGGTCCGGGCGCAGCTTCGGGGTGATACTGCAGGGTGATTACTTTCAAATCGCGATGGCGCACACCCTCCACCGTGTGGTCGTTCAAGTTGATGTGCGTTAGCTCCAGCCCGGTACCCTCTAAACTCTCCAAGTCCACTGCGTAGCCGTGATTTTGGGAAGTGATGTCCACGCGCCCCGTAAGCAGGTTTTTCACTGGGTGGTTGCCTCCGCGATGTCCGAACTTGAGCTTGTAGGTGCGCGCGCCCAACGCCAAGCACACCAGCTGATTGCCCAGACAGATGCCCGCTACAGGAACCTTGCCCAGCAGTTGGCGCACGGTGTCTACCACAGGCTGCAAGCGTGCGGGGTCACCGGGACCGGGCGATAGCATCACGCCGTCGGGCTGATAGGCGAGGATTTCATCGGCGGACGTCGTGGCGGGCAGGACGATAGAACGCATGCCCAAGCTTGCCAATCGGCGCGGGATGTTCCATTTCACGCCGCAGTCGAGTATCACCACGCGCTTGCGGTACCCGTCGTCTGGCGCGTCGAGGGGTTCCAGGCCGTTGCGTCCCCACTTGTAGGGCTGCGAGGTGGTGACCCGATACACGAAATCTTCCTCATCGTAGCGCGGGGCAGTTTGCAGGCGATACAGCGCCTCTTCAGGTGTCTCATCAGTGGTAATCGTTGCCATCATCACGCCGTGATAGCGCACGCGCAGTGTCACGGCGCGCGTATCCACACCGCTGATTGCCACCACGCCTCGCGCAGCTAAGTAGTCGTGAATTGCTTGGCGCGCGCGCCAGTTGGAGGGAGTATCGCACGCCTCGCGCACTACGAAGCCCGCCGCCTGCGCCTGACGCGATTCGTCGTCCTCACTGTTCACCCCATAGTTGCCAATCAGCGGGTAGGTCATCAGCACGATTTGACCGGCGAACGATGGGTCGGTCAGAATCTCCTGATAGCCCGTCATGCTGGTAGTGAACACCAGCTCACCTGTCGTGCGACCCGTTGCGCCCAGCGACTCGCCCTCAAACACGCTGCCGTCTTCCAGCACCAGATGCGCTTTCATTCGGCAAGATAGTATACCTTGCAGGAGCAGAGGGAAACCGAATGCACGGTGTTGGACTCAGTTGTCGCACCCTTATCCGGGCTAAGGGTGAGGGTATCAAGGCGCACGCATGAATCATTCCATTCAGAGGCTGTTTAGAGATACGAGGCGACGGACTCGACTGTAAATTCGCCCTGTAAAGCACCCCTTTGGAGGGCGAGGTTCGTTGTGCGTAAGTGCAGGAAAGAGCTGCGTGAAGAAGTCGCCCTGTAAAGCACCCCTTTGGAGGGCGAGGTTCGTTGTGCGTAAGTGCAGGAAAGAGCTGCGTGAAGAAGTCGCCCTGTAAAGCACCCCTTTGGAGGGCGAGG
>CAYVKB010000033.1:9040-21434 GCA_964451985.1 uncultured Fimbriimonadales bacterium
AGGAAAGAGCTGCGTGAAGAAGTCGCCCTGTAAAGCACCCCTTTGGAGGGCGAGGCTCCTGCCGAGCCATCCGCCTTTAGACCTTTACTGTACGATAAAATGTAAACGATGGACGGCTCGGAGGGAGCCTCGCCCTCCAGGGGTAGGGAAGGGATGGCTCGGCAGGAGCCTCGCCCTCCAGGGGTAGGGAAGGGATGGCTCGGCAGGAGCCTCGCCCTCCAAGAGCGTGGTTCGGTTGTCGTACCTGAACTCCGCCTACATGCTCTGCTGTTGTGTCTGTTCAAAAGGACACATCATAGGGTTTCCAACGGAACGCTGCGGCTTGTACAGGCTGTATTGCTGAAACGCTGCCCTGAATACAAGTGCCCGATATTCCTAAGCGGTGCAGACGGTTCTTTTGAGAAGAATAACACAGGTTTCGATTTATACCATCGCAACGATTGAGCTGCATATCCCTCACACCGAAGTCAGCTCCTCGAGCAGGTACAATTCCCATCGCCATGCAGCCTGCCAACACCCTCTACTATGGCGACAACCTGGGAGTCCTTCGCAAACATATCGAGGACGAGACCGTTGACCTCGTCTACCTCGATCCCCCCTTCAACAGCAACCGGGACTATAACGTGCTGTTTAAGAGCAAAGCGGCGAACCTGCGCAAGCGCAAATCAAAGCCTTCACGGATACTTGGCAGTGGAGTGAACACGCCTACTTGGAGTTCTGTGAGACCTGCGAAACGCCGCAAATGATTGCACTGGTGCAGGGGTTTGTAAACACACTGGGCAAGAACGACCTGACAGCGTATCTGGTGATGATGGCGCCGCGCCTAATAGAGTGCATCGCGTGCTGAAACCGACGGGGAGTTTGTACATGCACTGCGACCCAACGGCGAGCTACTACCTGAAGGTGATGCTGGATGTGCGCGACTTTCGATGGGTAATCGAGCGCGAGGGAGCGACGTTGGGATTGTTCATCACTTTGGAAGCTCCGACCACGCCGATGGTGCAGGAAGCGGCGCAGGCGGGCTACTATGTGTCTCCGCTGGGGAACCTTAAGCTCCCGAAGTTGCAGGTGCGCTCGGTAGCGGGTAGAGCGTCGAGAAAGAGCCGTAGACGAGAAAGTAACAGAGTGAGCCACCCTTACTCACGCTTTGCCTGCGCTGTGTTGAGATTCTCTGCCATCTTGAATGGCTCGCTCCACTGCAGTGCGGCTCGCTCCATAATCCCCGTAAAGCTAATCGGGCGGATGCCAATCCAGAAAATCAGCGCAATCAGGGGCAGCACCAGCGCCAGTTCTGCCGGGCGTAGGTCGGGCAGCTCGCGCCAACGAACAGGTGTGGGTCCGTAAAACACACGCTGGAACATCCATAGCATATACACCGCCGCCAGTATTGTGCCCGAAACGCCCAGCACAACCCAGCCTGCAGGATACATCCCCGCGTGCGCTGACTTGTACGCCCCCAGCAAGCATAGAAACTCGCCGATGAAGCCGTTCGTGCCGGGCAGTGCGACCGACGCCAGCATCACGATTAAAAACAGCGCAGCGAAAACGGGCATCTGCTGCTTCAGCCCGCCCAGCTCGCCGATTTGCAGCGTGCGTGTGCGTGCCTCCAGCAAGCCCAACAGCAGGAACATCGCGCCCATCGTGATGCCGTGATTAATCTGCTGCAACGCGCCGCCGATGAACCCCTCAGGCGTCAGCGAGAATAGCCCCATCACAATGAACCCCGCGTGGCTGACCACCGCGAATAGCGCAACGCGCTTGACGTCGCTCTGCATCGCCGCCACAATCGCTGCGTACACAATCGCAATCGCCGCAAGGCTTATCATAAACGGTGCGAACGCCATCGCCGCGTCGGGGAACAGTGGAATGGCGAACCGCATCAAGCCATACGCGCCCGTCTTTAAGAACACCACCAGCAACGGCATCGGCGCTGCGCCCATCGCCTGCGGCCACCACGTGTGCAGTGGCACCAGCGGCAACTTCACCGCGAACGCCAGCACAAAGCCCCAGAACAGCCATGTCTCCATATTCGCGGGTAAACCCTGCTGCCACACGAACGCCTGCAAACGCGGCAACTCAAACGTCAGCACATTGAACGCCTTCTGATGCTCGAACGCCAGCACGATGGACGCTATGAGCATAAACAGCGAACCGAAGAAGGTGTACAGGAAAAACTTCAGCGCGGCAGCGGCGCGGTCACGACCACCCCACAAGCTAATCAGAAAGTACGACGGCACCAGCGTCAGCTCAAAGAACACATAGAACAGAATCACATCCAGCGCCATAAACACGCCCAGCAGCGCGGTTTCCAACGCCAGCATCCAGATGAGGAACTCGCGTACGCGCTCTTGAATATTGAACGACAGCGCGACGGCGAACACGCTCAGCAGCGCGGTCAGTCCCACCAGCCACAGGCTCACACCGTCGATACCCAGAAAGTAGCTCACGCCGTAGTCGGGCAGCCAAGCGAATCGCTCCACGAACTGATAGCCCGTGAGATTAGGGTTGAAACCGAGAAATAGCACGCCTGCCATGCCCAACGTAATCAGCGTAACCGTGAGAGCGACGGCGCGGGCGATTAAATCCTGTCCTTTGGGCACAAACAGCAGCAGGAGCGCCCCAATCAGAGGTGTCCAGAGCGTCCAGCTCAGCGCCAGCGTTGTCCAATCCATGACGCGGGGAATTGTACCTCAGGGCAGTATGCTTTCCTTACGCTATCGGTGCACTGGCTAGAACAGCTGAGACCTGGCGTCGCTGGGGTTCAACATTAATTCAACCGACATCCTGGAGACCCCCCTTGACAAGCCTACCCACTTGGGGTATACTTTTAGACTGGGCAAATTTGCGCCTGTGGAGGGTAATTTATGCGGATTGTGCGACACAGCCGAAAGCGCATTCGTGAAGTCTTGGAACCGCCGAATCTCATCGAAATCCAATACAACTCTTACCGCTGGTTTTTAGAGGAAGGACTGAAAGAACTGTTTCAAACCTTTTCACCGATTTACGATCTGACGGGCAACTACTTTATCGAATTTGGCGATTACTGCCTGGGCGAGCCGAAATACTCGGTCGACGAATGTCGCGAGCGTGAAATCACCTTCGACGCGCCTCTGCGTGTGAAGGTGCGCTTCGGTAAACGCGATGGCGAAGTGCAAGAGAGCGAGATTTATTTAGGCGATTTGCCACTGATGACCGAGGGCGGTACATTCATTGTGAATGGCCGTGAGCGCGTGATTATTAGTCAGCTAAACCGCACGCCGGGCGTCCACTTCCCCTCGCCGTTCCTGTCCAGCTCGGGGCGCGAGATGATGGCGCGCGCCTTCAGCAAGGTACTGCAGATGCAAATCATCCCCGCTGAAGGTCCTTGGCTGGACGGCGGCACCGACCCGCAAAATGTGATTCGCCTTAAGGTCCACCAGTCCAAGCAGCTGCCGATTACGCAGATTATCAAAGCGTTTGCTGCCTACGAAGAAGCCCGCGTGCCCGCCGAACTTGAATTAGCGCGCGCGATTGGCTGGCGTGTTCTGGAGACTGTTGAATACGAGGGCAAAACACTGCTGGAGCCGGGCGATCTGCTGACCTATGAATTGCTGGAGAACTTTCCACCAGGCGCACGCACTCTCCGCGTGAAGTGCGAGCCACCCTACCATCCCGAACTGGGGCTGACCAACGACGCCATCGCCTACATGTTCGGACGCCCGCGGGAACGCCGTGAAATCCTACGCGAGCTGACCCTCAACGCGCCCAAAGATAGTGAACTTATTGGAAAAACCGCTGTCGAGACGATCACCAACTCCAAAGGCAAGCCCATCATTCAAGAGGGCGAGGTCTTCGACGAGAAAACCGCCAAGCAAGTCGCCAAGCTAAAGCGAGAAGTGCGTGTGCGCTTTACGGAAGTGATCGGGGGCGATATGGACATCCCGCCACTGCTCCGAGCGACCCTCGATGCCGACCCGACCGCCGATTCGCGCGAGGCGGTGCTGGACTTCTACCGCCGCATGCGTCCGGGCGACCCCGCCGTCGAGGAGAACGTGAAAAACCTCTTCTACGGGCTGGTGTTAGACCCGCGCCGCTACGACCTGGGGCGCGTGGGACGCTACCAGATTACACGCAAGCTACGCCACGGCATCCCCGATAGCGTGCGTCGCCTGACCGTGCCCGACCTGCTGCTTGCGCTGCGCCACCTGCTGGAGATGGCGGAAGATAAGCACGACTACGAAGATACCGACCACCTCGCGAACAAGCGCGTGCGCTCGGTGGGCGAGTTGCTACAGGCGCACTTGCGTGCTGCATTCATCAAACTCGAAAAAACCGCCCGCGAGAAAATGACCGCTGCGGAAGATGTGTCGCAAATCCTGCCCAACGTCGTGCTGAGCGTCAAACCCGTTGCGGGCGCGCTGCAGTCGTTCTTCGCCACGAACCCACTGTCGACCTTTATGGATCAAACCAACCCGCTGGCGGAGCTGGCGAACAAGCGACGCCTGTCGGTGTTGGGACCCGGCGGACTGAACCGCCAGAGCATCCCCCCGCAGGTGCGCAACATCACGCCCTCGCAGTACGGGCGCATCTGCCCCATCGAGACCCCCGAAGGACAAAACATCGGTCTCGTGAACCAGATGACGCTCTACGCCTATGTAGACGACTACGGCTTCCTGCGCACGCCGTATCGGATAGTGCGCAACGGCAAGCTGACCGACGAGGTGGTGTACCTGCCCGCCGATGAGGACGAGAGTGCATACATCGCCCCAGCCGACACCCCGCTCGATGCAAACGGCTACTTGCCCGAAACTGTACAGGTGCGCTGGCGTGACGAGTACCCCATCGTGCCGCGCGAGCAGGTACAGTATATGGACGTCGACCCCGCGCAGGTCTTCTCAGCGTCCGCCACGATGATTCCGTTCCTTGAACACGATGACGCGGGACGCGCGCTGATGGGTTCGAACATGCAGCGTCAGGGTGTACCGCTGATAAAGCCCGAAGCGCCACTGGTGCATACGGGCATCGAGCGCGTCGCAGCCCAGTATGCCCAGAGCCTCGTTAGGGCGCGGGCGGCAGGGCGCGTCAAGTACGTCTCCGCCACCGAAATCCGCATCCAGCGCGACGACAACGGCGAGCTCGATGTCTACAAGCTGCGCCACCTCGTGCAGTCGAACAAGGGCACATGCTTCACCTTCCTGCCGAAAGTGAAACTGGGACAGCGCGTGCGGGAGGGCGACATTATCGCCGACGGACCCTCCACCGAGAACGGCGAACTCGCGCTGGGGCGCAACATCCTTGTGGCGTTCCTGCCCGCTGGTGGCTACAACTACGAGGACGCCGTGTTCGTCTCGCAACGCTTGCTCTATGAAGACACCTACACCAGTATCCACCTGGAGAGCCACCAGACCGACGCGACGGAGACCAAGCTCGGTCCCGAAGAGATTACCGGTGACATTCCAAACGTCGGCGAAGAGGCGCGACGCGACCTCGACGAGAACGGCATCATCCGCATCGGCGCAGAGGTCAAACCCGACGATATCCTCGTAGGCAAAATTCAGCCAAAGGGGCAGACCGAGGGCAGCACCGAACAGAAATTGGTGCGCATCATCTTTGGCGGTAAGGCGGAGGAGATGCGCGATGTGTCGCTGCGCCTGCCTCATGGCGAACGCGGCTACGTGGTGCGCGTGACGCAGTTCGCACGCTTCAAATATGAGTGTGAAACCTGTAAGAGCCTATTCTATCGGGCCAAGCTGATGGAGTCCAAGTCCTGCCCACGCTGTCACGGTGCACTGAAGCAGTTGGAAGAAGACGAGCTGCCGCCAAGCGTAAACCACCGCGTGCGCGTGACGGTCGCTACCCGTCGCCCGCTCACTGAAGGCGACAAGATGGCGGGTCGACACGGCAACAAGGGCGTCATCTCGAAGATTCAGCCTGTGGAAGATATGCCGTTCTTGATGGACGGCACGCCGATTGATATCGTGTTGAATCCGCTCGGTGTGCCCTCGCGCATGAACATCGGGCAGATTCTGGAGTTCCACCTCGGGCTGGTCGCCAAAGAGCTGGGCATACGCTTCAAAACGCCTGTGTTTCAGAGTTCCACACCTGAGGAGATTAAGCAGGAGATGCGCTATTTAGCCGACCGCCTGCGTCGCAAGGCGTTGCGCATCCTGATCGACCATGAGTTGCACCTGCATGATGAGGCAGGCAACCCTGTGGGATGGGGCTACCGCGCCACCTTCGACGACGCGATGGAAACCGTGCGCGCCGCGCTACAAAGCGCGCCTGAATCAGAACGCAAGCGCATCGCCGACCGTCTTGCCGTCGCCGAGAAGAAGACTCCGAATGTGGAAACGCTCGTGGACGCTATCCGCCAACGCGCAATTGACCGCGCCGGCTTCGACCCCGAAACGGGCAAGGTGATTCTGCGCGACGGGCGCACCGGTGAACCGTTCGGCAACCCCGTCGCCGTCGGCTACCTATATATCCTCAAACTAGAACACCTCGCGGAGGAGAAAATCCACGCCCGCTCCATCGGACCCTACTCGCTGGTCACGCAGCAGCCGCTGGGTGGCAAGGCGCAGTTCGGCGGGCAGCGACTCGGCGAGATGGAGGTTTGGGCGCTCGAAGCCTACGGCGCAGCTCATACCCTGCAAGAGATGCTCACCATCAAATCCGACGATGTGAACGGGCGTATCCACACCTTCGAGGCGATAATCAAGGGTGCGCCCGTCATCCAGCCCTCCGTGCCCGAGTCGTTCAAGATTCTGGTCAACGAACTGCGCGCGCTCGGACTCAAAGTGCAAATCATCGACGAGAACAACAACGCGCACGACCTGCGCAGTCTCGAAGACCTCGACACGATTGACGAACCCAAACCGAAGCTGCTGCTGGAAGATATGCCAGCGAGCGCGCTGATTGACGGCAACCCATGAGGTGAAACTTTATGGCAGACATCTCGCGAATCAAGGCACTCAAAATCGGACTCGCGTCGCCCGACGACATACGGGCATGGTCGTTCGGCGAAGTCAAAAAGCCGGAAACGATTAACTACCGCACGTTCAAACCGGAACGCGACGGGCTGTTCTGTGAGCGTATCTTCGGTCCCACGCGCGACTGGGAATGCTCCTGCGGACGCTATAAGCGGGTGAAGAACAAGGGCATCCGCTGCGAGCGGTGCGGTGTGGAGGTCACCCGCGCGCGCGTGCGCCGCGAACGCATGGGACACATCGAACTCGCCGCGCCCGTGTGCCACCTGTGGTACCTCAAGGGACAGCCGCCCAGCCCGCTAGGGCTGCTGCTGGACATCTCGCCTCGCCAGCTCGAAAAAGTCGTCTACTTCACAAACTACATGGTCATCGACATCGATCGTGCCGCCATCGAGCAGAGCCTCGGCGACCTGCAACGCATGGTTGAAGAGGAGAAGCGTACCTTCGACGAGGAGATTGCACGCGTGTTTATGGAGCTCGACGCGCGGCTGGAGCGCGAGCTGGAACAGGGGCGCGATACCCTCACCGAACAGCAAATCGCTGAGCGCGTGCGCTTGTACGAAAGCCGTAAAGAGAGCGAACGCCGCGAGCGCGCCGCGATGCTCCAGGAGATGGAGAAAGCCATCGAACGCCTTGCCAAACTCCAGCAGTACGAACTGTTAGACGAGAGCGCGTGGCAGGGCATCGAGCAACTACTGATTACAGGTACGCGCAAACTTCAGCGCGACCTACGCACCCTCGTACGCGTGGGGCAAGGCGCGGAAGCCGTGCGTGAACTGCTCAAACAAATCGACCTCGAAAAGCTCGACCGTGAGCTACGCGAGGAAATCAGCAAAACACAAGGCACCCGTCGCGCCCGTGCCATCAAGCGGCTCGAAATCGTGGAGGCGTTCAAAAACAGCAAGACGCGCCCAGAATGGATGATTCTCGAAGCCGTGCCCGTGTTGCCCCCCGAACTGCGCCCGATGGTACAACTCGACGGCGGACGATTCGCCACCAGCGACCTGAACGACCTCTATCGGCGCATCGTGAACCGCAACAACCGCCTGCGCAAGATTATGGAAATCCGTGCGCCCAAGAGCATTCTCAACTCCGAGAAGCGACTGCTTCAGGAAGCGGTGGATGCGCTGATTGACAACTCCAAACGCGCCAAACCTGTTACAGGCACGGGCGGACGTCCCCTCAAATCGCTCTCTGATATGCTCAAGGGCAAGGAGGGGCGGTTCCGCAAGAACCTGCTCGGTAAGCGCGTGGACTACTCGGGGCGCTCCGTAATCGTGGTGGGACCGAACCTGCAGCTCCACCAGTGCGGGCTACCTAAAGAGATGGCACTCGAACTGTTCAAGCCGTTCGTGATGCAACGCCTGATTCGCGACCAGCTGGCGAATAATGTGAAGAACGCCAAGAACGCCATCGATCGCCAGCTACCGGAGGTGTGGAAAGCGCTGGAGTCGGTGATTAAGGAACACCCCGTGCTGCTAAACCGTGCGCCGACGCTGCACCGCTTGGGCATTCAAGCGTTCGAGCCGATTCTGGTGGAGGGCAAGGCGATACAGCTCCACCCGCTGGTGTGCCACGCCTACAACGCCGACTTCGACGGCGACCAAATGGCGGTGCATGTGCCACTGTCGTACCCCGCGCAGGCGGAGGCACGCACGCTGATGCTCTCCACGCACAACCTGTTCAAGCCCGCCGATGGCTCGCCTGTCGTGTCGCCCCTGCAGGACATCGTGCTGGGGGCGTACTACCTCACAATGGACGACCCGCAGCATCAGGAAGAGGTGCGCTTCTATTTTGCCAACCCCGACGAAGCTCGTCAGGCGTTCGAACGCGGCGAGGCACGTCTGCACGAACCCGTAAAAATCCGCTTACAAAGCCCCGACAGCGAGGAAGCCGAAATTGTGCAGACCACCATCGGGCGCGTCATCTTCCAGGAGATTATGCCCGAAGGGCTGCGCTACCACCCCGACTGGCTGAACAAGGTCTACAATAAGAAGATGCTCTCCGCCGTGATTCGCGAGGTGTACCAGACCTGCGGGCACGCGCGCACCGTGCGCTTCCTGGACGACCTCAAAGCGCTTGGCTTCGAGTGGGGTTTGCGCGGTGGTATCACCTTCGCGCTCACCGACATGGCGGTACCGCAGCAGCGTGACGCTATCCTGCAGAGAGCCGCTGAGACCGCTCGCCAAATTGATGACCTGTACGACCGTGGCGAACTGACTCAGGACGAGAAACGCCAGCGCAAAATCGAACTCTGGCAGCGTGTGTACGACGAAGTGTCCAAAGTGATGCTCAAGGAGCTGCGGGACGACAACCCGCTGTTCATCATCACCGATTCGGGCGCACGCGGCTCCACTAAACAGCTGGCCCAGCTGGTCGGCATGCGCGGTTTGATGATGGGCGGGTTCGACTTCCGCTCCGGCGGCGAGCGCCTCGTGGAGGAGCTGCCCGTGCAGCACAACTTCCAAGAGGGCTTGACCACGCTAGAGTACTTCGTGTCGGGCTACGGCGCACGGCGTGGACTGGCAAGCACTGCGCTACTCACTGCGAACGCGGGCTACCTCACGCGCCGTATGTGCGATGTCGCGCAGGATGTCGTGGTGCGCATCCACGACTGCAACACGCCCGAGGGCATCGTGGTCAGCCGCATCGAGCGCGAAGGTGACTTGATTGAGTCTCTCTTCCAGCGCATTCGCGGGCGCACTGCGCGGCGCGACCTATACCACCCCATCACAGGCGAGCCGCTCGTGCGCGAGAACGAAATCATCTCTGAAGCCGTCGCAACCGAGATCGACGCGCTCGCCCAAGCAACGGAACAGTTCACCCAAACCGTGCGTGCGCTCGCCGCGAAAGACGAGGGCGAACTGTTCACCCCCGACGACGACCAGCCTCTCAAAGACCCCATCACGGGCGAGCCGCTGCTGGAGCCGTATGATATGATTGAGCCTGCGGTCCTCGACCGCCTACACGCACGCCGCGACGAGATTCACGCGCTGTGGGAGAAGGCGGGCTTCGAGTGGGTCGAGCATGAGCGCGTGGGCGCGCCCATCCGCTCGCCGCTCACTTGCAACGCGCGGCTCGGCGTGTGCGCCAAGTGCTACGGGTTGGACATGGGCACACTGCGCCCGGTAGAACTTGGTACAGCCGTTGGCATCATCGCTGCCGAGTCCATCGGCGAACCCGGCACGCAGCTCACCATGCGCGTGTTCCACACGGGCGGCGTGGCGGGCGCAGGACAGCAAATCGCGGGCTTCAAAATCGGCGGCGGCGCACGCACCCTCGCCGCGACTGAACTCGAAGAGCGCGGTGCCACTCAGGAAGCCATCGACCTCGGACGCGACCAGAAGAACGTGCTGCTTAAGGTCGCCTCGAACCTGTTGGGCAAGCCTTTACCGCTGTTCTCCACCGACGACACAGGCGCGTCCGAAGGCGAGGAAAAGGTCGAGAAGCGCGCTCGTGACTCGCTGCGCAAACTCGCTAAACTTCAGGAGCCGCCTAACACGGGCATCAACCGCGTGGAGGAGCTGTTCGAGGCGCGCAAGCCCAAAGGCGAAGCCATCACTGTCGACTACGAAGGCGAAGTGGTCGATATCGTGCGATCGCTCGGACGCTGGGTGATGATTAAAGCCACCCTGCCCGTCGGCGAGCTGCTCGTGGGCAAGATGAGCCTTGAGAACGTGGAAGACCCGAGCACGGGTATCATCATTCTGAACGAGCTGGAGGAAATCCGCTCGGTGCATGTGAACCGCCTGCTGGATGCGGGTGTGGAGCGCGTGCCGGTGCTGGACGCCGTGCTGGTGCCCCCGCTAGGCTCGCTGGAGGTGGTTAAGGGCGATAAGGTGCTGCCGGGCGACCGCCTCACACCTGGACCTCTGAACCCGCACGAGCTGTTGCGCCTGCGTGGCGTGCGCGGTGTGCAGGAATACCTGATTCAGGAGATTCAGGCGGTCTACAAGGCACAGGGCGTGGACATCGACGACAAGCACCTGGAGGTCATTATCCGCCAGATGCTGCGCAAACGGCGCGTGATTGACCCAGGCGACGCTTACTTCCTGCCTGGTCAGACTGTTGACCGCTTCGTGTTCGAGGAGACGAACCGCAAGATTATCGCGGAAGGCGGACGCCCCGCGACCGCCGAGTGGGTGCTGTTGGGTGTCTCGGAAGCCGCGCAGCAGACCGAATCGTTCCTCTCCGCCGCCTCGTTCCAGCGCACGGTCAAAGCGCTCACCGAAGCCGCTGTGCGCGGCAAGGTGGACGAGCTGGTCGGCTTGAAAGAGAACGTGATTATCGGGCGACTGATTCCAGCAGGCACGGGCTATGTGAAGCCGCGCTTCGAACCGAAGTTCGAGTGGGGCGCACGCGCCGCCGAAGCCGCCGTCGAAACCCGCGAGCCGACCTTAGAGAGCCTCTTCGCCGAGGAACTCACCCAAACGAACGGCGATTCGACGGACGGCGAGTCGGAAATCGCGCTGGCGGAGGCGACGGTCGCGCCTGCAAGCGAGGCGCAACTCAGCCTCACCGACGCCGCCCCTGAAACCAGCGAAGCGTCCGTCACTTTGCCAGAGTCGTCCGAAGACGCGCCGAAACCCAAGCGCGGGCGGAAGAAGGCGGGCACAGACTAATACCAACTGGGGGTTCAAGTGAAACAAACTGCAGCCCTAACCCCCTCTCCCGCGCCGCGGGAGAGGGGGTTAGGGCGGAATTGGAACACCTGAAACCCCACTTGGTATACCTATCCCTATTCTCTTACGGACGAGGCTCAGGTTGCTGTCCGTCAGGTAAAGTTATACTCCCAACTCGGTGATCCAGATGGGTCGCGCTCGGGTCTTGCGTCCGACGATGTAATTGCTGCAGAACCTCCCGATCCGTTCGGGGCGCGCACTCGGTGAACTGAAAGGTTATCGTATGTTGCCCTATCTGCGCTCGCGCGCCTGCCGCAATCACCAATGGCGATTGCTTATCGCGCAACACCCCGTAGGTCTCAACCGTATACAAAACTTCGCCGTTCGCGTTGATGGCTTCGGCTCGGCGAATCAGCCAGTTGTCCTGCGGATGGAGATAAAGTTTCCATCCATGCGGCAGCTTTGAATCTTGAATACTGACCAACACAGTTCCATCACTCTGGGGCTGGATCTGCGTCATCGAGTCAGCGAGCGTTTTGGGAATGCGTCCCGTCGCCACTTGCAACGCCTCCGCCCAGAAAATCGACTGCGCGCGCCAGGAAGTGACTGTTCTGGAGCGGTTTGCAGCCACAACTTCGTGATTGGGGGCTATCTGCGAACTCTCCCAATCCTCTATCAGAAACACGCCTTGCGCTGTGTTGAGGACGCCGATGGACGTCCAGCGATGCACAATCAGATACCCCTCAGAAGTGTAGTCTATCGCATTACGTGGTTCTGGAGCAACGTACTGAACAGGACGCTCGTAAA
>CAYVKB010000033.1:21534-27157 GCA_964451985.1 uncultured Fimbriimonadales bacterium
GCGGACGGGAGTTCCTGCAGGTAGTCCCGCTGAACCCAGAAGTATTGTTTCATAGATGGTTCCTTGCACCGTCACATCCAGCTGAGTACTATGCTGGACAATCGTCTCACGGACGATGGGTTTCCCATCTGATTGTAGGGCAGGACTATTTCCGTAAGCCACAACTCCCACAATCAGGTTTGCCATAAACATTTTCCACACCGATTGGTTTCGCATCATGAGTCGCCTCCTTGGGAAGGATCAGCAGTCCCGGTAATGTCATCCGCCCCGATGGGAAGGTTCCGATGGGTCACTTGTAAAGTGAGCGCATTCGTAAATCGTATCGCTCACCACACGACAATTGTCACATAGAGGAGACAGAGGTACAATCTCCTCACGAGGTGGAATGCGTTGCTGCGCAACCGCAACAGTCAAAGCCACTCCAACATCCAGCGAAACACGCGGTGAATCTTACTATCTTTTGCATCGTTCAACCTAAAGAGTTTATACCTTACCGCAAGACGCCTTGTCAAGCCCGAAAAGTGATTTTTCACATACAACTTTTGGCTCAGTAGGGGAAAATTTGTTAGGGGCGAATTCTTGTTCAGGTGAGATTATGAAGCGCCACAAGGTGGCTGTTGGTACGCGCGACGCTGTACTCAAGGCGTACTTAGAGCAGCGACTCAAGCCATGCGTCGGTGTGGAACTCGTGGATTGCCCTGTTGCCTCTGCGGCGACGATTATCGAGCAAGGGCTGCTCACGGAGAACGAGCGACATTTACTTCAAAGATTGGCGGACTATGGGAGCATGCAGTGTGCCGCGCGAGCAATCCCGCGCTCTTATACTACCCTGAAACGCGAACTCGCGACGATACGCGAAAAGTTAGGCGTTCACACAACGCTTCAGGCGGTCGTTTGGGCACTCAGAAACGGGGTGATTCGGTAGCGAGAATGTCCGTTCAGGTACAATTGCTTCGTATGGAACCGAAGCTGGTCTCCGTCAAGCAAGCGTATGAGCAGCCCGTTGGCAGTTGGCTCAAGGTGCGCGGCTGGGTGCGCTCGCGGCGCGACTCGAAGGGCGTGTCGTTTATTGAACTCAACGACGGCTCGCGCTTCAAAAGCCTGCAAATCGTCGTGGAAGCGGGCGTCGTGCCTGAAGAGACGCTCCATCAGGTGACCACAGGCGCATGTATTGAGGCGGTAGGCGAACTCGTCGAGTCACCCGCCCCCAAACAGCCCGTCGAACTCAAGCCGCACCATCTGCGGCTCTTCGGTGCTGCCGACCCCGAAACCTACCCGATGCAGAAGAAAGGGCACTCGTTCGAGTACCTGCGCGAGATTGCCCACCTGCGAGTGCGCGGCAACACCTTCGGCGCAGTGTTCCGCGTGCGCAACGCCCTCGCCTACGCCATCCACCAGTTCTTTCAGGAGCGCGACTTCCTCTATGTGCATACGCCCATCATCACCGGCTCCGACTGCGAAGGCGCAGGCGCGATGTTCCGAGTCACTACGCTCGATTTAGACAACCTGCCGCGCACCCCCGACGGCAAAATCGACTTCTCGCAGGACTTTTTCGAGAAGCCAACCTACCTGACCGTCAGCGGGCAGCTTGAGGCAGAGATTTTCGCCCTCGCCTTCGGCAAGGTGTATACTTTCGGACCGACCTTCCGCGCCGAGAACAGCAACACCCCACGCCACCTCGCCGAGTTCTGGATGATCGAACCCGAAATGGCGTTCTACGAACTGGAAGACAACGCCGACCTCGCTGAAGAGTTCCTCAAATATATCATTCAGTATGTGTTGAACAACTGTCAGGAAGACATGGAGTTCTTCCACCAGCGCATCGATAACACCGTGCTGGAGACGCTCCGGCATGTCGCCGAGTCGCCTTTTGAGCGCATCACCTACACGGAGGCGGTTCGGATTCTGCAAGCCGCTTCGCGCAACTGGGAATTCCCCCCTGTGTGGGGCAACGATTTGCAAACGGAACACGAACGCTACCTTAGCGAGGAGTATTTCAAAAAACCCGTGATTGTGACCGACTACCCGCGCGAGATTAAGGCGTTCTATATGCGCTTGAATGACGACGAGCGCACGGTGCGTGCGATGGATGTGCTGGTGCCGCGCGTGGGCGAGATTATCGGCGGTAGCCAGCGCGAGGAACGCTACGATGTGCTGCTGCAGCGTATCCGCGAGTCAGGGCTGAACGAACACGACTACTGGTGGTACTTAGACCTGCGCAAGTACGGTAGCGCGCCCCACTCGGGCTTCGGGCTGGGCTTCGAGCGGATGATGATGTATATCACAGGCATGAAGAACATCCGTGATGTGATTCCGTTTCCGCGCACGCCAGGAAACGCGGAGTTTTAGGGAGCGTCCAAAATAATGATGAAACGGCGAGTACAGTTTACAGCGTTGGCACTTATCGCACTCTTCGGCTTGAGCCTACTGGCTTGCTCGGGTGGCGGAGGCGGCGGAACGACCACCTTTTCGCTGGCAGTCACAGGCAGCCCTGCCAGCGCGCGCGTGTTTCTGAACGGGCAGCAAGTGCAAAACCCTCAGAGCATCACGCTCCCGCCCGGCGTGCACCGTATCCGCGTGGAGACCACCCTTGCTAACGGACAGATCGTGGCGCAGGAGTTTACTATCATCGCTGGCGCGATCAGCTCCGTCCAGTATAATCTGGAGCGGTATCGCATCGAGACCAACCCCGCCAACATCGAAGTCTGGGCAGGCGAGTCGATCACTGTCGCCGCCAGTTTGCGCGATTTGCAAACGAACAGCATCATCAGTGCAAATTTCGTGTGGTCGACGCGCAATCCGAACATCGCGAGGGCGCAACCGCTTAGCACCAACTCGGCGCGTATTACAGGTGTGGCTCGTGGCGGGACCCGTGTGGTGATTACCGACACTCAAACCGGCATCACCTTCGAAGTGCCTGTGTCGGTGTTGGACTTCCCGCCGCCGCCCTCGAACTAATTCCTCACGCAATCCATTGTTCTTTTTGAGGTGGTTCTTGGGTTTGGGCGTCGGTCGCTGGCAGGAACACGGAGAACCGCGCACCCTTGCCCAGTTCGCTCTCCACGCGAATCTCGCCCCCGTGTTCTTCTACAATCTGTTTGGCGATGGATAGCCCCAAACCCGTACCCGTCTCTTTGCGTGTGTAGAAGGGTTCGAAAATCTGCTCCAGCGCGTCGGGCGGAATGCCCTCGCCTGTGTCTTCCACACGCACCCACACCCCTTTCGGTTCGTCACTGCACTCGCTGATGACGCGCACGATGCCCCCACTCGGCGTGGCTTGCTGCGCGTTAATCAGCAGGTTCGTGAACACATGTTGCAGGCGTGCCATATTGCCCCACACGGGCGGCAACTCAGGTGAAAGGTGTTTCTCCAGAGTGATACCGTGACGAAGCAGTAAATGCTCGGTGAACACGAAAGAATCGCGTAGCACCTGATTAACATCGATGAGGCTCCGTGCATCGGGTTTGGACACGCGTGCGAATCGCAGCAGGCTGCCCACAATATCGCGTGAGCGGTGTGCGCCCGCCACGAGGTTCTCTATCGCCTGCTGAATGCGTTTGTACTCGGCATCACTCCAGTTCTCGGGGCGGTGCGCTTGCAACTTCTCCGCCACCAGCTGCGCAAACCCTACAACGGCGGTGAGAGGATTGTTCAACTCGTGCGCCACGCCCGCCGCCAAAGAGCCGATAGCCGACATCTTCTCCTGCTGAATCAGTGCCTCTGACTTCTGACGCAACTCCTCATAGGCGCGTTGGAGCTGCTCAAACAGTTCGCGGTTGTGCTTGCGCAAGTTACGTCGCTCAATCGCGCGGGCGATGACGGTGTTCAATACGGCAATATCGTCCAACGGCTTCAGCAGGTACTCGAAGATATTGCCCGCTTTGAACGCCTGCAGCGCGTTCTCCAACGAGCCGTGCCCCGTGAGGACGACAATCTCCGCCTCAGGCAGATGCTCACGAGCGGCAGCGATGACTGCCAGCCCATCTTTGCGAGGCATCCGCATATCGGTGAGGATAACGGCGTACTCATTCGCGCGAATCTTCTCTATCGCGTCCTCACCGTCGACGGCAGTGTCCAGCAGGTAGCCGTCGCTCCGCAGCTGGCGGGTATAGATATAGCGCAAATCCTCCTCATCATCCACAATCAGCACACGCTCTGGCATACCGTATCGTCCATCGGGGATTATCGGCAATTTCCCAAAGTTGGCTTAGGGGTGAGCGTGTCCAGTTACCTCGCCTCCTCTTCAGGCGGCAGGTTCACCTCATCTAACGGTATCGCCTCTTCCTCCAGCAGTGCGGGGATGTCGTCCCGGATGGGGTAGGCGCGACGGCAGGTGTAGCATACCAGATAATCGCCGCACTGTTCCAACGGCGGACGCTCCTCACACACGGGGCACGCCAGTATTGCCAGCAGTTCGGGGTTCAATACCGCCATCACACCACCTCCAGCATGCGGTCGATGGCGAGTCGGGCGCGGCTGCGGATTGGCTCCTCCACGCGCACCTCGTACACCCCATCACGCAACGCCCGATAGAGCTTGGGCAGGGTGATGGTCTTCATATACTCGCAAATTGCATCCGCCTTGACGGGGATATATTGCTTGTGCGGGGCTTCCTTCTTCAGGCGGTGCAGCATACCCACTTCAGTTGCCACGAGATGGATGGGCGCGCTGGACTCGCGCACGTGGCGCACCATGCCGCCCGTACTATGCACGAAGGTGCGCTCCGCAGGCAGGTCGCCCGACGCTAACGCGAACATACACTGGCTCACACAGCCGCATTCGGGGTGCAACAGCAGGTCGCCCTCGGGGTACTGTTGCAGCGCGTTAGCGATGTCTTCCGCGCGGAAGCCCGCATGCACGTGGCACTCACCCAGCCACAGATGCACCTTGCGCCCCGTCATCCGCTGTACATACAGCCCCAAAAACATATCAGGCAAAAAGAGAATTTCCTTATCTTCGGGGATGGACTGCACGACTTTCACGGCGTTGCTGGAGGTGCAGCAGTAGTCCGCTTCAGCTTTCACATCGGCGTTAGTGTTCACATACGCCACCACCACACCGTTGGGGTGGTTCGCTCTCCACTGGCGCACTTCTTCGGCGGTGACGGTCGCCGCAAGCGAGCAGCCCGCTTCAGGGTCGGGGATCAGCACCGTGCGGTCAGGGCAGAGAATCGCCGCCGTCTCCGCCATAAAATGCACGCCGCAGAACACTATCACAGGCGCATCGGTCTGCGCCGCCTGCTGCGAGAGTTGCAACGAATCGCCAGTGAAGTCCGCCAAATCCTGAATGATTGGCAGCTGGTAGTTATGCGCGAGGATCACCGCGTTGCGCTCCTTGCGAAGTTGCTGCACGCGCTCAATCAGTTCCTGTTCGGTGAGGTAGGGGATCTCGGCATCCTGCTCGATGGCGACTTGAGCTGCCGTGCGACGCACGGATGGGCGCGTTTTGGAACGCGGCATAATCGTCGGCAGTTCCACCTGCAGGCTCAGATCCGCTGGCAAAGTCGGATTTTTCATGGCTTTACGCTCCTGCCATTGCGATAAACAGCGGGTGCTGCCCGCGGGGATGTTGTTCATCGCGTTATGTGGCGTTGCAATTATACCCGATGGGGGATGATGGCACT
>CAYVKB010000034.1:0-12934 GCA_964451985.1 uncultured Fimbriimonadales bacterium
TGGAAAAAGATT
Organism: uncultured Fimbriimonadales bacterium; assembly: GCA_964451985.1. Taxonomy (GTDB): domain Bacteria; phylum Armatimonadota; class Fimbriimonadia; order Fimbriimonadales; family GBS-DC; genus GBS-DC. The sequence continues at coordinate 13 of CAYVKB010000034.1, forward strand.
CCGCGCTGCGTCTGCGCCCCCACTTGAAACGGCTCGCCATAGCGCCGCAGCCAGTAGTTCAGACACTCGCGCAGTATCATTCCGCCACCTCCTCACGGGGCTTGTAAATATACAGCAGCCGCGCGTCGCGTTTCAGAAACGGCTTCAGACGGACGTAGCCCTGCGCTTTGAGACCACTGGGATCGGCAGGGTCGCGCGGAACTGACGGCGAGACCTGCAGCCAGCCCAGTCGGAAGCCGACCATCGCCCCCAGCTCGCGGACGAGCGTCGCGTGCATCTCACCCGCGATAATCTCCAACGCGCCCAAATTCAGAGTCGCTTGCAAATCGGCGTCGCTTGTGTTCAAGTAGCTCGGCTCAATCGCGTAGCGCAGCGCAGGCAGCATCTCGGCAATCAGCGCGTCAATCTCGGCGTCGTACTCGGTCGTGGTCAGGCGCAGTTTGCGTTTCACATCCGCGCGGGAAACGGTGAGCATCGCTTGTCTCCTTCAGGGGTTCCAGCGTTCCAGTTTATACAGCGTCAGTTGACGCAGCATCGTCTCGATTTGCTCGACGGTTTGTAGTGGCGCGTCCAGCCGTTGGGCGAGCGCGCCGCGCTGATGCGCAGGCAGGCACAGCGCGCGCTCGCACAGCCATTCCAGCAGCCGTGGCTTGAGCGCACGCCACGCCCAGCGTAAAATCATCTGTCGAATCATCTTGCACCTCCTCAATTTGCAAAAGCGGGCACTGGCGGATGGCGTCGGTTAGCTCCGTCTCGCGCAGCTCCACAGAGTCGGGCGCGTTCGGAAACCAGATGCCCTCTAGTCGGTAGCCGCGAAACACAGGATGCGGCTTGGCGGAAACGCGATAGCGTCGCATGGGGCTTCACCATAAGCACGGGACATGCGCTTGCAGCCGGGTCAACTCAGCAGGAATCGCGCCGCTTGTGGAGAAAGCGTATTTTGTATGTCCATCAAGCCTGTGTTGCAGGAGCCTCCGCAGGCGCAGCCCGACGGGCTATTGAGTACGCCAACGATTGAGCGGGCGCGTGGGCTGCGGCTGCGGGGGCTGCTGATTGGCTTCGTCCTGCTGCCGTTCACTACCTACTGGGCGGTGGAGATTGTGCTGAGCGTGATTTTCTCGCTCATGATCCCGCCCGTCGCGACGATGATGGTGGTGGCGCTGCTCAACGCTATCGGACGGCTGATTTTCCGCCGCTGGCTGCTGGAGACACCTGACCTCGTAGTGATTTTCACAATCCTGTTCGTAGGCACGGCGATGGCGGCGGAGTGGATGAACGTGTGTGTCCCGTTGTGGCATTCGTTCGGGCTGTACGCCGAGAACAACGAGACCTACCGCAACCGTGTGATTCCGCATCTGACAACGTGGCTGTTCCACACGGAAGCGGAGCCAATCCGCGAGTACGGTATCGGGGGCTACAAGTTCCCCTACGCGCTGACTAAGCTCAGCGTGTGGCTGCCCATCTTTCTGGGCTGGATGGGGCTGTTCGGCTTCGCGACGCTGGCGATGCTCTGCATCAACGCACTGATGCGCCGCCTATGGACGCAGCAGGAGCGACTCGCATTCCCGATTATCCAGGTACCGATGTTGCTGTGCCAGCCTCAGTCCCCCCTGTGGCGCAGCCGCTATCTTTGGGGCGCGTTCGCCGTAACGTTCCTGATTGGCGTAATCAACGGCTTGCATGTGTTCTTCCCGTGGATTCCGCGCATTAATGTGCGTTTCCTCACCGCGCTGAACGACTATTTCACTACGCCGCCTTGGAATCAGGTGGGCTGGATTCCTGTGGGGCTGTTCCCGTATATGGCGGCGATTGGCGTGTTCGTGCCGAACGATTTGCTGTTCTCCAGCGTGCTGTTCTACTTTGTGCGTAAGGGCATGCAGGTGATTACCGCCGCGATGGGCTACGAACAGGGCGTGTTCGGTGGGGGCTATTTGGTGCCTCAGCCGCCCTATTTTAGCGAGCAGTCGTGGGGCGCGTTTCTGGGGCTATTCGTGAGCGTTATCTACGCCTCGCGCGGCTACCTCAAGCAAATCTGGAACGAAATCAAGACGGGGGAGAACCCCGAAGCGGGCTACGCAGTCTCGGCGCGGTGGGCATTCATCGGGCTGATTGTGAGTCTGGCGGGGCTAATCGGGCTGGGCGTCGCGGTGGGGCTGCCATGGTGGCTGGTCACAATCTATGTGTCGTTGTTTATGGCGTTCAGCGTGGTGGTGACGCGCTTGCGGGCACAACTCGGCGCACCTATCCACGAAATGGCGTTCATGGGACCTCACCAATTGATGATTGCCTTCACGGGCACGCAGAACCTCACCGAGTCGACGATTACGAAGTTGATGACTACCTTCCACTTTATGAACCGCTTGCACCGCACGCACCCGATGCCCTACCAGCTGGAGGCGATGAAGATGGGTGAGATTGCACGACTGAATCAGAAAGCCCTCTTCTTCGTAATGGCGGCGGCGATATTGCTGGGCATCTTCTTGGGTGAGCTGTTCAGCATCAACCGCTACTATCGCGACGGTGCAGGCGATATGGGAGGCGGCATGGCGGGCGTCATCACGCAACTTGCCGACAACCGCTACCCGCCGAACGTCACCGCCATCGCCTTCTTCACAGGCGCGTTCAGCCTCGTGCTGCTGTTGGACTTCATCCGCTACCGTATCCCGGGCTTTCCCATCCACCCCGCAGGCTACGCCCTCTCGATGAACTTTGGCATCGACTACGTATGGTTCGGCTTAGGCATCGTGCTGATGATTAAGCTGTTCGTGAACCGCTACTTCGGCTTGCAGGGCTACGAGAAACTACGCGCAGTGGCAATTGGCGTCATTTTAGGTGAGTTCGCCATCGATATGCCACTTGCGATTTATCACTTGGTCACAGGGCAGGCAGTGTACACAATCTCGATTAATGGGCATCTGGGCTGGAATAACTGATGTTGCTGAGCAGCTCTAAAACTACGATTGCCAAGCCATCTGGTCGCCCTATGACGGAAAACGCCGCAGCAAGTAGACAGTTTCAAGGGCTGCGGCAATCTGAAACGCCGCTACGCCTACCAGCAGCGACGTCTGGACCGAGTCTGCGCCCCACGCCCGCGCGAGCCATACACCAAGGAGTAGTCCCAGCGCGTTCACAGCGAGGTTGAGCGCCATACCCTGATACACTACGGATGTGCGTTTGGCGTGGATTAGCGCGCCTCGCAAGTACGAGCCATACGCTGTAAGCGCAGGTAGCAGCAAACAAAATTGAAATCCGAACGCCACAGGCGCGGATAGCTCCGCCTGCAACGCAAGCAATCGCTCAGTGAACAGCTCGGTGAGCGGGGTGAACGCCAGTAGCCCCAGGGCGAGCGTTGTGCCCAGCGCGACTTTGTGCGTGAATTTTAGCAACTCGCGTGGGGCAGTTCCCTCCTGCAGCACGGCAACGCTCGCCTCTTGCAGCGCGAATCCCCAACTGCGCAACGCCAGCAGCGAGCCGAACACCACCTGCCACGAGGCAATTGCCCGTTCTGGCTGGGGCAACCGCGCCAGCGCCGCCGCCGTGATGGGATGTACCAGCAACGTCAGCAACGTCGTGCCCGCCAACGGTAAATGGAACTTCCAAATCGCGCGTTGCGTCAGTGGAGTAACGCCTTCGTGATGGCTCAGCACGCGCTCGCGCAGGATAGGCAGGGCAAACAGCGTCGCCACACCCGCCTCCACAATCACCCCTGCCATCACCATACACGCGCCCACAACCGCGCCGGGCAAACCGTTCCACCACAGCAGTCCTACGCCCACCATCACGATGCTGGCCAGCCTTATCGCCGTGCCCCAGCTCACGAACCGCGCGCCACCATAACGCACCAGCACGCCCTGTAGAAACCGCCGCCAACCAATCGCCGCCGTCCACAGCAGCATCACTTGCATCGCCACGCGCCCCGCCTGCGCCACCCGCTCCGGCAGCCCCAACACGCGCAACGCGACGATATCATACAGCGGCGTGAAGGCAATCAGCGCGGTCAGCAAAGTGAGACTGCCCATCAGCGCCAGTACGAAACGCAGCACCGCGTAAAACGACTCGCGCCCACTCACCAGCGCAATCGCCGTCGCCAACAGCATAATCACGGGGCTTTCTATCAGCAGCGACAGCCCCAACGCTACGCCGAAACCCGCAATCTGAATCGACGGCTCAGCAAACCGCGCCAGCACTGCGTTCGTGGCGGGCGACTCCAACATCATCAAGGTAAAACTCAACGCCAGCGGAAACCAAACCCAGAAGATAGCGCGTTGACCAACGGTCGTTTTCATCGATGACTATAGGATACCTGTAGAGTATAATTACCCTACCAGCGAACTGTTCGCTGAGATTGCCCCGACTCGCACGGGAACAGACAGGAGGATTCGATATGCGTGTTGGTATTCTAACGGGCGGGGGCGACTGCCCGGGTTTGAATCCTGCGATTCGGGGCGCGACGCTGCGCCTGATTCGAGACGGACACACCCCAATCGGCATCCTGCAGGGCTGGAAAGGACTGCTTGAGGGGTTGACCGTCCCGCTCACCGATGAGCGCGTAGATGAGATTATCCGCGAAGGCGGCACGATACTTGGCACTTCGCGCACGAACCCGTTCAAAAACCCCGCTGATGTACAGCGACTACTGGAGAATATTGAGGACTTTGGCTTCGGCGCGATTATCGCTATCGGCGGCGAGGATACGCTGGGCGTGGCGCGACGGCTCTACGTGGAGCACGGCGTGCGTGTGGTAGGCGTGCCCAAAACGATGGACAACGACCTCGGCGGCACCGACTTCACTTTCGGCTTCGATAGCGCGGTCTCGGTGGCGGTGGAGGCGATGGATCGGCTGCGCGACACCGCGAAGTCACACGCTCGCATCATCGTGCTGGAAGTGATGGGGCGACATGCGGGCTGGGTTGCGCTGTATGCGGGCATCGGCGGCGGAGCGGACTGGATTCTGATTCCCGAAGCCCCTGTGGATATGAACGCGATGTGCCACTACCTGAAGGAAGTGTATCACGGCGGTAAGCGATACGGGCTGGTGGTCGTCTCCGAAGGCGTGGAGCTGCCCTTCGCAGGCACCGACGAGCCTGAGCAGACCGACGACTTCGGGCACAAGGTACTGAAAGAGCGTGCCGTTGGCTCGCGCGTGGCACGCTTTATTGAGGAGATGACAGGCATTGAGACACGCGACGCCGTAATTGGACACATTCAGCGTGGGGGACCGCCCACTGTGTTCGACCGCGTGCTGGCAACGCGCTTAGGTCTCAAAGCCGCCGAGCTGGTGAGTATGGGGCAGTTCGGCATGCTGACTGCGCTTCACGGCGTGGAGATTGTGGCAGTGCCACTGGAGAACGCCCTGCGCGAGCCGAAACTGGTGCCCTATGAACTCTATGAGGAGGCGCGGCAGATTTTCCAGCGCGTCGCCCTACAGCCACAGCGCAGCGGAGCGAGTTAAGTCGCTCCAACCACTCCACGAACGCCGGCTCAATTCGCTGAGGATTGCCTGTACCACCAGCGGATGATAACGCGTGCCGACTTCCTGCTTCAACACGGAAGTGGCAACATCATGGTTTGCGCTTTCCGCCACGCGTAGCCAATCGTCGAGTGCACTAATAAGGTGCGCGCTCAGCGGTGCGTCGGGCTGCTCGCTGTAGACCACATGGTGTAGGCGCACAATCTCCGCGACACGGCTCACGCCCGGAATCTGCTCGGTAATCGACGCGCTGATAGCGGCATGGCGCTGCAGGAGAGCGCGCTCGCCACGTGTGAGCGCGGTGGGCTTGTTCAAAACGCGGTACGGAATCGCGACCATGCCGATGTCGCGCAGGTAAATCGCAAGCTCCATCTGTTGTCGCTCGTGGAGGCGCATCCCCAAGCGTGTAGCAACTGCGACTGCTAGATCCGCCAGCGTCTCCGATTTGCCGTAGCGTCCCTGTGTGCGCAGCTCAATCAGCCGCGCGAATGACCGCAGTCCTTCACAACGCAGACGATGCAACCGCGCGGGCGCAACCACAAAAGCGTAATACGCCAGTGCCAACAGCGACCCCAGCGCGGTCACGATTGCCCACCAAGTGCCTTGCATCAGGTTTTCGCCCCCGCCGTGCGTCGTCGCTGCCAATCCAGTACAACCTGCGTAAATGTCCGCACCACTTCCGTATCGAACTGCGTGCCTGAACACCGCTCCAACTCTGCCAACGCTTCCTCGACACTCAACGAGCGTCGGTGGGCACGCTGCTGGTTCGGCGCTTCTCCGCCAATCATCGCATCGAAAGCATCTACTACGGCGATTATGCGCGCCTCTACGGGAATCTGTTCGTCTTTCAACCCGAAGGGATAGCCCTTACCGTCAGGGCGTTCGTGATGCATCGCGACCCACGAGATAATCGGCGCAAGGAACGGCGTATCGCTGAGTATCTCCGCCCCCAGCTGCGGATGTTTCTTTATCTGCTCCCACTCTTCGGGCAACAGTGGTCCGAGTTTGTTCAGGATTTCCTCATTCAGCACCGTTTTGCCCACATCGTGTAGCAGCGCGGCTTCGTAGACCAGTTCGCAGCGCTCGGGGGGCAGCCCCAGTTGTTGCGCGACGCGGCGCGCCCACTGCGACACGCGCTGCAGATGACCACCCGTGTAGGGATGCGCTCGCTGCACCAGAAAGCCTAAGCTGCGAATGGTCTGGTGATACAAGGCTTGCTGCTGCGCCCAGATGATGTATGCTTGACGCAAGGCAAGATACGGCGCCAGCACCCCCAATAGCCCGATGGCGCCGTAGGCAATCAGCGCCGCCGTAATGAAAAACGAGAGGGGCGTCATCAGCATGACATCGCGCGGCATGCTCCTGATGGTTTGTCCCATTACCCACCGCAAACGCGCACCCTCCGCAATCGCAACGGTCACACTCACCAGTAAGGTGTTGACCGCCATGTACACAGTGAGTGCAGCCGCAACAGCCGCTAACATCTGGACGCTCAGGGCGTTATGTGCGCCACCAAGTATGACAAGAGCAACCCATCCCGCCGTGCCCGCGCTCAACACACTCTGCGCGGTGTTCACCAGTACCCAGCGCAAACGAGAGTTTTTCAGATAGACCGTGAGCAATCCTGCCGTGAGTGAAATCGCCGCATCCAGCCACACGCCGAACTGCCAGCCATAGGTAATCAAGGCGGCAATCACAATCGGCGTACTGACGCTTAACCAGATGCCCCGATCGCGATATTCAGGGCGGAGCGGATAGCGAATCAGCAGCAACTCCGCCAGCGTCGCCAGCAACACAATTGCCGTGAACGCGCCCATCTGGTGTTGCTGCAAGAGCGGTGCGCCCGAACACACCAGCAACGCAAACGCTGCACCACTCAGCAGCCAATGCCATAACCAAAACCGTTTCCGCTGCTTCATCGAGCTCAAAGAAAGAGCAAGGCAAGCATACCTACCCTACAAGTGCTCTCACAGGCACCGATTACGGAACCTGAACCGTCTGCGTCGTAGAGTCAATGGGATCGTCCCACCTATTCGGGTAATACACCCGCTTTGCGCTGGCGACGGACATCATCGCCACCACCATCGCCATCAGAATGAGCCACCGTTTCATGGACTGTCCCTCCTATCTGTTGGAATGGTCAGCCGCTCGTGGTCGCTCCGCTCACGCTTGCCTTGCCCATCAGGGCGCATGGGTGATGCGCCCCAAACTTAGCTGCTCGTCGGCGTCGTCTCACCGGCAGGCAACGCCACCACTGCCTCTCCTTGAGGCTCCGCATCGCTTGGAAACGCCGACACGCGCCGATTAACCGCATCCAGAGTCGCCAAGCCCACACCCCGGAGCACGTCCTGACGAATCAGCGCACTGCCCACCAGCAAATCCTCGCCCTGATCCCGAACCGCGCTCACTAACACTACTGCCACAGGATAGCCACCCACCACTGTGGAGGTGGATACATCCTCCAGCCCGAACCGCTCGCTCAGCCCGTGCGCTGCTTCTACCGCGCGCAGGGTCGCCGACGCTACCAAACGTGGTATCTGTGTGCTGGCGCGCACGCCTGAAGCCACACCGCGAAACACCGTCCCGTTGCGCTCCAAGAACACTGACACAACCGCGCGGGTCCCTTCCTGGGAAATCTGCACATCCTGCCAACGCAAGCGCAGCGAGTCATGATGCTTCGAGGCACTCCCCTTCTGCGCAACACTCACCTTCCGGTGATCAATATGAATTCCAAAGTGAGCTAATAGCGCGGACTCCACATCGCGCACAGCCTGCTTCGGATTGCGATCTGCCTCTACCAGCAGATGAACCTCTTGAATCAGACCGCTCTCATCCGCAACGACACGTGCGCCGCACACACCGCGCAACTCCCTTATCACGCCCTCAATCTGGGCAGCGCTCAGCCGTCGCTCTGGCATGACTCCATCCTCCTAACACCGCAAACCGTCCACATTACTCACCCTCATGAGTCACGCCATCACGAGTACAGGGTTATTATACTCTTGCGCTGCGAGGATTCCTGCTACTTTTTCGGGGAATTGGAGCCAAATTCCCCCGAATTTCCCCGTATTTTAACGAGTCTCACTGGAGGATATAGTCCACAATCACCCAATCGTTGTCCTGTGGCACTAAGTAAACATACGCGCTGCCCTGTCCCAGATAACACTGCAAGTGTAAATCCACACGCACACCTTCATTGGCTTTCGGATGTTTCAAATCAGCAGGGCTTTGAATCGATTCCACCAGTGATACTTTCTCTATAGTGCCCCACAATGGCATGCGCTCTTCCAGTACTTTTTTAGGGTCCTGTTTCTCCTTCGGCACAGATTGCATATCCAGCAGTTTCGCTGCCTCAGGGAACTCATTCAAGCGCAGGTGTTCCATAAACCGAATCGCCTTCACTTCATACGGCGGACGGCGCATCTCGCTTACCACTGGCGCGAGCGCCATCACAGCAAACACCGCCACCAGCGCGATAAAGAGCAGAAACACCCAGTGAACCTTGCCCATCGGTTTTCGCATCGCCATCACGCGCATATTGTACCAGATAGCGACAGGTACACTATAAGAGTGCGTTCGGCAGTCGAGATAGGCTACGAACTATTGCAACAGGGCAGATACACGGAGGCGTTGCCGTTTCTGCTGCGCGCGGTTGCCGAGCAGCCCCGTGAGGCGCGTGTGCATCTGTACCTCGCGCTCGCCTATGCGCATGCAAGCGACAACACGACTGCCGAGAAACACTTCGCGCACGCAATCACCCTCGCCCCCCACGACGCTTATGTGTTCTACAACTGGGGCGCGTATCTGCATCGGCAGGGGAGGCTGCCCGACGCGCTGAAAGCCTATGAGACCGCCTATCGCTTAAACCCCACACTGACTGGCGCGAAGCAAGCCGCCGACTCGCTGCGCGGCGGGGCATATATACCCTCTGTGTCCACCCAGCCGCCGACTGCTGCTGCGCCCTCGCCTTACACCCCTACCGCGCCGCCGCCTGTGAACCCGTCGGATTTATATATGCCCACTGCCCGCCGCTACCGCAGTGCGCAGGGTTGCATTACGGCGGGCGTGCTGGTTTCGCTGTTGGGGTTGTGTGTGCCGCCTGTGGGCATGCTGGGGGGTGTGCTGTGCGGCGCAATTGCGCTCATGCGCGGCTCCATCGCTGGTGGCTTGGTCGTGATGGTCTTCGCCATCGTGATGGGGCTGATCGGCGACTGGCTGATGCAAACGCTCTACGAAACCCTTCGCTCAGTGGCTCCGACATAGGACATATCCCTCTGCGCCCAATCCATTTCCATCCCCCTTCACACACGTACGCGCGTTTGCGCTTCCAGTTGTTGCTCCAGGGAGCGTACCCGCTCCTGCAAGTTCTCCAGATTGGCTTGCAGACTCATATCGTACTGCGTGGCAGTCTCGCGCAGCAGCGCAATCTCTGCGTGCAGTGCCTCGACCTGTTTAACGACCTCCTGGTTGCTGAGCCTGCGCTTCTCCAACTCCATCGCCATCATCTCTTTGCGATGCTTAATCACCATCGCCGTAATCGGAATCAGTAGCCCAGGTCCGAAGATGCAAATCACAGCCACCAGCGCGATAATGTCCATAGATGTCCCCTCAGCAGGAGTATACCTCAAGCGAGCGACGGGGTTCCTAAGGCTTTGGAAAAGTCGTCACCTTACGCCCCTGCGAGCAAGCGTACCGTCTCTGAGGCGTTGTGGGTGAAACCATCTTTTGTTTACACGCGTCAAAGCCCCAGCTGATCCCAGATAGAGTCAATTTTCGCCTTCACTTCGGGCGACATACGTATCACATCGGGCCACTCGCGTGTGAAGCCCTCTTCGGGCCACTTGGTCGTGGCGTCGAAGCCAATCTTGCTGCCGTAGCCCACATACGGGCTAGCGTGATCCAGTACATCGACGGGACCCTTGACAATCAGCGTGTCGCGCTCTGGATCCACATTCGCGCCGAGCCGCCAGATGACTTCGCCGAGGTCGTGCACATTCACATCGGCATCGAATACGATAATGAACTTGCTGAACATCAGCTGCCCCAAGCCCCAGATGGCGTTCATTACCTTGAACGCATGCCCCGGATATCGCTTGCGGATGCTGACAAAGCAGAAGTTGTGGAACACGCCCTCTACAGGCAAGTTCATATCGACGATTTCGGGCACGGTCAGACGTACAAGGGGCAGGAACAGCCGCTCCACTGCCTTGCCCATCCAGCCGTCTTCCATCGGCGGGATACCCACAATCGTGGCGGGATAGACAGGCTTGGCGCGATGCGTGATTGCCGTCACGTGGAACACAGGATAGTAGTCCGCAAGGCTGTAGTAGCCTGTATGGTCGCCGAACGGTCCCTCCAGACACCGCTCGCCCGGGTTGATGTACCCCTCGATCACAATCTCGGCGTTGGCGGGCACCTTGATATCGACGGTTTTGGCAGGTACTAACTCCACGGGCTTTTTGCGCACGAAGCCTGCGAACATCAGTTCGTCGATGGCAGGGGGTAGGGGGGCAATCGCGCTGAAGGTCAGCGCAGGGTCGTCGCCCAACACGACGGCGACCTGTATCGGTTCGCCCTGCTTCTCTGCGTGCTGGTGATGCTCCGCGCCCACTTTGTGAATCTGCCAGTGCATGCCCGTCGTGCACTTGTCCAGCACCTGAATGCGGTACATGCCCACATTCCGCTTGCCCGTGTTGGGGTCGTGCGTGAATACCAGCGGCAGCGTGATGTATCGACCGCCATCTTGGGGCCAACAGTGCAAAATCGGGAACTCGAACAGGTCTACTTGGTCGCCCGTTTTCACGACCTCTTGCGAGATGCCCTCCTTGACGGTAGTGGGGGGCACACTGCGGGCAACCTGGAACAGTCTACCAAGCTGGGGCATCACTTCGGGCAGGGCACGCAGCTTGCCCAGCAATCCACCCTCTATCTGGGGCAGCTCGGGCTTGGTGAGGGCTTCGATTTCATCGGCGATAGTGGTGTAGTCTTCCACACCTAATGCAAGGCTCATCCGCCGCCGCGAACCCATCGTGTTGATGGCAACCGCAATATCGTAGCCTTTGGGACGCTCAATCAGCAACGCGGGACCTCCTGACTTCATTACGCGGTCGGCGACTTCGGTAATCTCCAGATAGGGGTCTAACGGATAGTGAATGCGCTTGAGTTCGTTCTCTTGCTCAAGGCGCAGTAAGAAATCCTGAAAGTCACGATATGCCATAGGAACCCTCCATAGCGTTTAGAAACAAGTTAAGGATACGCTACGCAAGAGTATACCTGAAAGGCGGGCGGTCTCTAATCCACCCGCAGGGCTTCCAGATAGCGCGAGGTGGAGTCGGTGCCCGGCGACGCATCGGCTTCGGGGTCGAAGCCGCGCAGCATCATACCCTGCCCTCGCGAGAGGTGCGTGGCTATCGTGGGGCGGTCGGTGGGGTCGCGCATTTGAATCAGCAGCGTGGTGCGCGCCTCTTGAGTGATGTTCACACCCGAACCGTGAATGGTGAGGTAGTTGAACACGACTACATCGCCTGCGTGGGCGGGCACGGGTGTCGCGCGTTCCAGCGGGTACTGCGCAATCGGTAGGTGCCAGCCACCCTCGCGCTCATGGGGCAAGGGACCCTGCTTATGGCTGCCCGGAACCACCAGCAAACAGCCCTTCTCGATGGGCGCGTCGTCAAAGAAGATCACCGGTGCCAGCATGGTGTGTTTCTCGTGCGGGAAGTAAGGGTAGTCCTGATGCATCGGGAACGGGGCGCCTCGCTCTGGCGGCTTGATAAACAGTTTCGCATGGTGCAGTTGGATGTTCGGTCCGATGAGGTCGGCGATTCGGTCGGTCAGGCGCGGATCGGTCATCAGCTGGGTGAACGCTGCACTGTGGAACTGGGGGTTGTGGCAGTGCAACAGCGTGGTGGGCATGTCGGCGACCAGTTTCGCGCTGCCCCACTGGGCATGGACGGCGGTCTCACCCCCGCGCGTCTCGCTGAGCCGTCGTATCAGCGCGTGCGACTCGTCGCGGAGATACGCCGCCTCCTCAGGCGTCAGGACGCCGGGAATATGCAGGTAGCCGTTCTCACGGTAGAACATGACCTGCTCCTCACTGAGCATATACTGCTTGTGCGGGGTAATCATGATGGCATAATTTATACCTAAATTTATACCCAACTTTCAGAAACCGCCTGCGCAAGCCAATTTAGAGTGTTTTGCGTGGACTTGCACATAAGCAAGGCACGCTCTTGGAGTGCGAGGCTCCTGCCGAGCCGTTGGTCATTCTGCCTGAGTGCCCTTATTGGAGGGCGAGGCTCCTGCCGAGCCTCAAACCTATTCACCTTCACAACCTATCCCCTATAGTCGGCAGATGGCTCGGCAGGAGCCTCGCCCTCCAACAAAGGGGTGGAACAGGCGCGGCAAGAGCCTCGCCCTCCAACAAAGGGATAGAACAGGCGCGGCAAGAGCCTC
>CAYVKB010000034.1:13034-25501 GCA_964451985.1 uncultured Fimbriimonadales bacterium
GCGGCAAGAGCCTCGCCCTCCAACAAAGGGATAGAACAGGCGCGGCAAGAGCCTCCACTCCAGAAGTCATACGTTTTCGGCGAATGGATTCGTCGTCAGAACTGTCTCTGAATGAAATCGCAGACGATTTCACTTGTTCAGTGCTAACAGGAGAGACCTGGCAACGCACAATACAACTACAACACTCCCAGCCATTTCACAGTTGCATTCGTTAGTACTCGCTCGCTGTTGGGCTGAGTTTGGAGGGTACCCACTACCGCCACGCGGTCCCCTGCAAGTAGGGGCAGCGCAGGTGTCGCGACCTGAACCGTAATGCGGGCATCGCTAAGCGCGTCGCGCAGGATAAGGGGCTGTTCGGGCGCAAGCCAGTCCTGTATTACTACCTTGCCCACAAGCGCAACTGTGGTTCCATCGGGCAGATTCGCGAGGCTTTCTAAGCGACGCACGGTGATGGCGTTGGTCTCGTTAAGCAGGATGGGTAAGTTCACACCCATGCCAGCGGTGACCCATACCTGACTCACCTGCTGCGCGGGTAGCCCTTCGGCGCGTATGATGAGCGAATAGACGCCCGAAGGCAGATGCACCGCTGCAAAGAAGCCGTTGCTGTCGGTCGTTAGGGTGCGTATAAGCGAGCCTGCCTGATAAACCTCCACCGTTGCGCCGTCAGCAGGGGCAAGGGTCTGAGCGTTCAGCACCGTGCCCATCAAATGCCCTGCCGTCGGCGATTGCTTCCACGGCATAGAGGGTGTAGGAACCCACTCTTTGAAGTATTCGCCCAGCATCGCATAAAACGGCTCCTGATACATCTGCGCGCCTTCTTCCGTGCCAACGCCCGTAGTGGCGGCGTATGAGAAAAAGTTCACTCCAAGCACCTGATTGCCCGCCGGCGAGGGCTGACGCGCGAACTCGATTTGCCTAAGGGTGTTCTCCATGCTGTTGAGGTAGTTGCCGATGCCCACGACTCCGATGCGCCCATGCTGATGATCTTTCAGGAAGGTCGCCCAGCGGCGATAGAACTCCGCGAAACGCGGATTTGCCTCGTTGTAGTAGACCATCGGAATCGCCATATCCAGAATGCCCTCTCTCAGCCAGCCCTGCCAATCCTGAAACACGGCGCGATAGGCGGAACGGTTCACCCAGTCGTCCGTGTTTTGAGGACCGTCGCCCCAAGTAATCAGTGCCGCACTCACCTTGAGGTTGGGTTTGAGGGCGGTGGCTTGTGCGTAGATTTTTCGCACCACTGCCGACACCTGGTCGCGCCGCCACTGCTTCCACAGTGGGTCGGTCGGTTCGGGCTTGCCCACGCGCCCGTAGCGGCGGTTGAACCGTTCAACACTCACCGGGTTGTAGCCCCATCGCTCGCCCGTGTAGCGGATGTAATCGAAATGAATCCCATCGATATCGTAGCGGCGCACGATATCCAGCACAACTTTGGTGAACCATTCGTGGTAAATCGGGTGTCCCCAGTCGCCGCCGTAGCCCACTTCGGTGACGCGCTTGCCGTTGTAGTCTTCGGTTTGGATTTCCGGGTAGCGGTTCAAAATGTGTTTAGGGTCAGTGGGCCAGCCGCTGCCGGGCCAAATGGGGTGGCTATTCACCCACACATGCACCTCGATGCGCGGGGTGCCACTGTGCGCCTTCTCAATCAGGTACGCCAGAGCATCGAAACCCACTTGCTGCTGCGTGGCGATTGGCTCCAGCGGTGAGGCGTAGTGCGCGTCGCCCCGCTTGCGCATTTGCACAATTACAGCGTTCATATTCGCCGCGCGTACCCGCTGCAAAAGCGTATCCACCTGCTCGGGTGTATGGAAGCCCTGATTGAAACCGTCGACCCAGAATCCCCGAAACTCCGTTTGTGCCCCTGCTGCGTAAAGCATAAGCGCCATCCCTGCTGCCAGCGTCCATCCGTATCGCATCGAGGGGGAATTGTACCTTAGTGGAGCAGCTCGCTTACACGAATTGCCCACTCTGGCTCAAAGAGCGTGTGGATAGTTTCCTCATCACCCTTTACAATACTCGCATCGAGTACAGGCTCGCTGTCACCCAGTCGCAGCGGAGCTTCCGTGCGCACATACCAACGGTTCGACACGCGCCGCGAGAGGCTTCGCACAGTGCGCAGCCGAGTCGTGGTGTGGTCAGGACCTTCGGGCGGCACAGTGTAGATGTCTCCTTCAATCAGTTCCAGCCTTGCCTCAGGTGGAAACACGCCCATCGCTGCAAGCCGATGGAACGCTTCCGGCGTGAAGCGGTAGCGTGTGAGCGCACTTTGGGCGACGCCCTGCTGTCGAGAGGGACGCGCTCCTAAGGTTGCCATCGGCTTTAGGATACCCTCACCACTCAAACTCCATCAACTCCACAGGTGCACAGGTGAGTAGTTCGCAGCCCGATTCAGTGACCAGCACATCCTGCTCAATGCGCACCCCGCCAACGCCGGGCACATAGACACCCGGCTCCACTGTCAGCACCATTCCCGCTTCCAGCGGTTTCTCATCGCGGAACGACAGCCCTGCGCCGTCGTGCACATTAATCCCCAGTGAGTGCCCCAAGCTGTGCCCGAAGTAGTCTGCCAGCCCGTGTTTCTCCAGCACCCTACGAGCGAGCGCGTCGATGCGCTTCCCGCGCTTGCCGGGCTTGATAGCGTCGATACTGCGCTGCAGTGCTTCCAGCACCGCATCGTAGATTTTGCGCTGCTCCGCACTCGCCTTGCCGATGACCACTGTGCGCGTGAGGTCGGAACAGTAGCCGTTGAGTTTCGCACCGAAGTCGACCGTCACGAAGTCGCCCTTTTGCAAGCGTCGCTCGGAGGGTTTGCCGTGGGGCAGGGCGGTGCGCTCGCCAGAGACGGCGATTGTGTCGAACGCGGGGTACGCCCCTTGACGGCGGATGTAAAAGTCGATTTCCATCGCGATGTCCCATTCGGCGATGTCGGGCTGGAACAGGCGCTGGATGTGCTGAAAAGTGGCGTCGGCGAGTTGGGCGGCGTCGCGTAAGCGGGCAATTTCGTAGCTGTCTTTCACTCTGCGCAGTTTCTCAACAGGCGCGCCTATGGTTTTCACGTGCACACCCACTTTACGCAAGGCTTTGCGCAATCCCTGCAGCCCGCCTACCGACATACCGCTTTCCACGCCTAGCACTCCTACGCTCATCTCCCGCGCCGTCTCCGCGACGGTTTCGTTGAACTCTTTCAGCGTCGGGTTCAGTGTCAGCGGAATGTCAGGCACCTCGCTTTGCGCTTGCGTAGCGTAGATGCCGCCCGTCAGAAATCGCTCCACGCTTGGCGTTATCAGCAGTGCACCGAACGACCCCGTGAAGCCCGTCAGGTAGAACAGGTTCGCTGTGTTAGTAATCAGCAGCGCGTCAGGTGGCTTCCTGCTCGTGAAAACCGATTCGGGTTTTGGATGTCGTGTGTCGTCGGCGGGGACGCCGATGCTACGCGCGCCGTTCGCAGCGTCGGCATACGACATCTGCTCCGCCAGTTGATTGAACACCTGCTGGCGCAGTTTTGCGCGTCGCTCGGTGTAGTTCGGAGTCGTCGGCAGGGACACCGACCCGACGGCGCTTAATCCAGCGGTTTGACCTTGATGTTGCGATACCATATTGGGTTCCCGTGATTCTGCAGGGCGATGTAGCCAGGACGAGTCATCGTGCTGTAGGCGTACTTGAACTTGTTGGGCGTGCCGTCGGGGTTGCGGTTCGGCTCCGTCCAGCGAGTCAAGTCCACCTCGTTCACCTTCTCGCCGTTCAGGAACACCACAATCTGGCTGTCTTTCACAATGATGTGGTAACTGTTCCACTCGCCAGCAGGCTTGACAGCGTTCTTGCTGGGAGCCTGAATGTCGTAGATCGAGCCACAGTCGTGCTTGCTGGGTTTCTCCTTGCCGTAGCTGTCCAGCACCTGCACCTCGATGCCCGTCTGCACAGGGTCGTTTTTGTCCCATGTGCGCAGGAATACGCCGCTGTTGCCTTTCGGTGAGACTTTGAAATCGAGTTTCAGCTCGAAGTTGCGGTACACGCCGTCGGCGTAAATCATTCCGCCGCCGCCCTTACCCGTGCAGTGTAGGGTTCCGTCGTCTACAGTCCACGAATCTTCCGCGCCTGCAATTGTCCAGCCTTTGAGGCTTTGCCCGTCGAACAGTAGTTTCCAGCCGTCTTTCATCTCCTGTTCGCTGAGCTGGTTGGCTTGTTGCAGCGCAATCGCTGCACCGACCAGCAGCGCGAACATGCCCGTCAGAAATGCGATAGGTCGCGCCGAAATATGCATAAAGGGGTTAATTCGCGCCCTCTGGAACGATTCCTGCTATTAGCGACAAACTTCCACCGCGTGCATTTCCACGAGCGGGCAGTTCGGGTCGGCACTGGTACCGCACTGGAGGCATACATCCATTACTTTCAGTGTGCCCGATTCCACTCCTGCACGAATGAACGCACTCAGCCCGTTGATGAAGGCATGCCGTTCCGCCTGATCCATTTGTGCCAACACGGTGGCGAATCGCTGGCGGCGTTCGTGGTCAACGCGCAGGATAATCTGATCCCCCGCTTCGGTTAGCGCCAAGCCCACCTGCCGTCGGTCGCGTGGGTTCGCCACGCGACGGATTAAGCCCTTCTTCTCGAGGCGATGCACCATATTCGTGGCGGAAGGGTAAGAGATGTTCAGTCCTTCGGCGAGGTCGCCCACCGTCACGCGTCGATGCGTGTGCAGGTAGCGCAGCGCCTGCATCTGCGAGTAGGTCAAGTCCGACTCCGCCAGCTCTTCCAGTAGTTTCTCACCGATGGAGGTGTACATCGCTTGCAGGAACACCTGCGCGACCAGCTCGGCATGGTTCAACAGCTCCTCCGTCAACGCAACGGGCAGTTTAATGGATTCCTTCACCAGTCTCACCTGTGATAAGGATACCCTAAATGTGTAGCGTGGCTAAATATTTAGATGTTTTCGGGTGTCAACCCCAGCTTTCCCACACACAGCCTCAAAAACTCGCAGTGGGCGCAGTGGTCAATCCATTGGGGGTTAAGTAAATCCCAATCCTCGTCTAAGATTTGTCCCACGAGCTGGTTTAGCAGCTGGCGAAAATCTTCCAGCGCTTCGTGGCTGAGGAGCACACTCGCTTTTCTATTGGCGCGCAGGGCGTAGATGGCGATGCGTAAGGGGCGGTCGGGGTAGTGCTCTTGCAGTAGCAGCGCGTAGCAGTGCAGCGCGAGGTCGTTGCGCACCTGCTCGTCGGTCACATCGGCGCGTCCGCTTTTGTAGTCGATGATTTCCAGCGTACCGTCGGGGTGCTCGTCCACACGGTCGATGCGCCCTGTGAGTATGTAGCGCCCCATATCGCGCCGTAGGGTGCGCTCGGTGAACAGCACGGCGGCTTCAGGGGGCTGTTCGGCTTGATTTTGGTAATACTGTTGGGCGAGGGCAAGCCCCGTTTGCTTGAACTGCTCGCTTTGCTGGGCGGTTTCGAAGCCGGCGTGGCTCCAGAGTTGCTCGAAGGCGTGGTGGAACGCTTCGGGCGAGAGTCGTTCTGCGCCGCCCGCGTTGTGAAAGTATTCCAGCGCACGGTGCAGATTCGCACCGAAGGCGAAGGCAGGGTTCGGTCGGCGCAGCCATTTGCCGTAGGGCGTCAGGTATGCCCAGTGATACTTCACGCGACACAGCAAGTAGGTGTTGAGTTTCGTGGGGCTGAAAGTGGGCTTAGGCATGGACTCGCTCCAGCGTATGCAGGCGCAGCGCGCCCGTATTGGCGAGGGTGAACACCAGCTCCACTTCCGAGAGGGTGAACTCACGCGGCGTTTCGGTGAGCAGCAGCAAAGTTCCGAGTGTGCGCTCGGCGACCTGCAACGGCACGGCTAAGGCGGAGGCGAACCTACCAGGCAACGGCTCTTTCAGGTTCTGCGGATGCTGTGCCAGGTCGGGCGCGGCGATGGGCGCGTTGAAAGCGTACACCCAGCCGGGCAGGCTGTATTGCGCGTCGGGGCTATGCCGGGCGAGCGTCTCCGCCATCGGCTCCACATACACGGGGGTCAGGCGGTCTGGCTCGCGGCGGCTGGGCAGATAGACCACTGCGTAGTCATGCGGTATCAGCTCATGTACGGTACGGCAGAGCAGGCTCAGCACCTCGCGCAGGCTGGTCGTCTCGCCTAGCTGGAGCGAGAGGTCGTACAGTTTCGCCATATGCTGGGCGCGCTGGGCGGTTTGCTCGTAGAGCAGCGCGTTGGAGAGCGTAAGCGCGATATGCCCCAGCAGAGGTGGCATCCAGTCGAGGGCGTCGGCAGCGTCGGGCGAGGCTGCAAGCGCAAGTAGACCAATCGGCTGCTCCGTGAGCGTGAGCGCATAGGCGTAATGGGCGCGTCCTGCCCACTCCAACGGGACTGCCTGATCGCGCCACGCCTCGGGCAGCTTGGAAGGGTCTATCTGCGGGGGCAACGACAGCGCACCATACTGCATCGCCTGCAGCAAGAGACGGCGGTTCTCGTCGTAGAGCCACACGCCACCGCCTTCGGGCGATGCCTTGCGCATGAGCGACTCTATGGCTTCCAGCGCATGCTGCAAGCTCAAGTCCGATCCGATGCGCTTGGGCAGGCGGCTAAGCCATTTGAGGGCACGCTCGCGATGGTCCAGCTGCGCCTGTAGTTGCTGCATCCGCACCAGTAGCTCAATCGGCGGGGCAAACTGCTCCAGCAACGCTTGTTGGGGGGCTTCAAAAGGTTCCAAGCGGTTTAGCAGGACAATTGCGCTGCGGGGCAGGCTAGGCAGGGGCGCAGCTACCCCAGTCGTAATCGCACCGAACGGCTCGTGATGTGCGGGTTCGTTGTAGTTCCATCGCTCACGGCGTAATAAGGTCGGCTCCAGAAGTGTATCCTCGGGGCGCAGACGGAATCCGCGCAGATCGTCGGTGCGCTCGCCCACGACATAGGTAAACTCTACTAGGTCCTGATTGGGCACAGGCAGCACCAAG
This sequence comes from uncultured Fimbriimonadales bacterium, assembly GCA_964451985.1. Classification (GTDB taxonomy): domain Bacteria; phylum Armatimonadota; class Fimbriimonadia; order Fimbriimonadales; family GBS-DC; genus GBS-DC. The sequence goes on from CAYVKB010000034.1 coordinate 19,979, forward strand.
AGACCCCGCTGCGCCTGCGTCTGTTGCATCAGCCAGCGCAGCGTATGCTCTATCGCCTCGCCTGCGGGAGCCTCACGGTCTAACCCCGACAACCACGCGCCCCACTCAGGCTGCCCTGTGTAGTCCAATCGGCGTATCGCCTCCATACTAAATTTTCGTGTGCGCTGCAGCGATTCCTGCCATCTATTAAATACGATTTTGTGGTGTACTGGAGCGTAAGCCACTCAAAACTGATCTACGAACCGACGGGGACCTCTGACGACGGCACAACGATTATGCTGGAGACGGCCGTGCCCGTGCGGAGGCGCGTGAAGGTACAGCTGTATAACGACGCAAATAATACAGCACCGCTTGCTGACTTGACCTGTTCTTCCAACGCTACATCTGTGCCTGTATCCCCTGATGTCATTGATGAGGCGCGTGAAGTACGCGCGTATTACCGTACGAATGACCCGCGCTTGACGAACTTCAACGAGGTTCTCATGGCGACTCTCTAACTGCGTTAGGTACACTTTGGGGCATGGCGCGCGACCCAAAACCGCTCAAAATGAAGTTAGACGCAATCTGCGAACGCCATCGGGGCGTGATGGGCTACAGCCTGTATCACACTAAGCACAACCATCGCATTCACTATCGCGGCGAAGAGATTTTTCCAACCGCGAGTACGATTAAAGTCGCTGTGATGAGCAAGGCGATGGAAGAGATCGACGCAGGGCGCCTGAACTACAGCGAGAAACTACCTATCACTCCCGACGACATCCGCGAAGGCTCTGGACTGTTGCAATTCTATAAGGAGAACCAGTCGGTAGAGGTGAAACTATTACTACACCTGATGATTACAGTCAGCGACAACACGGCGACGATTATGCTGGCGCGCCGGTTGGGCACAGTGGAGGTGAACCGTCATCTGGAGCGGCTCGGCTTGCGCCACACGAAGCTGCTCGCGCTGCACCCGCCCGACGATGCCGAACTCAAAGCGCTGCGCGATAAATGGGGCATGGGGATGTGTACCCCGAACGAAATGGTGCAACTACTGGATGCCATCCGCACGAACAAAGCCGCCTCCCCCGCCGCGTGCGACCGCATGCTGCGCATCATGAGCCACCAGTATTATGATGATCTGATAGGTAGCTCTACGCCGCCTTGGGTGGTGGCGTGTCTCAAATCGGGAGCCATCAACCGCTCGCGGTCGGATATAGGGGTGATTTTCGCGCCGTCGGGAGCGTATGTTCTGGCGGTGTTTACTAAGGAGAACGAGGACACCCGCTGGACGCCCGACAACGAGGCGGAAGCCGCTATTCGCGAGGTCGCGCAGACCGTGTGGCGGTTCTATCATCCGCGCGACTCTTGGCGACCGCCGAAACACGCTGAGAAACTTGCTGTGGGCTACGGAGGCGTATAAGCGATGCAAGCGACAGATACTCTCGAACGACGTCGGGCGTTGCGCACGACCCGCTCGCTCGTGCTGCTGACCATCTTCGGGCTACTCGCGCTTTTTTTCGCACTGAATTTCCGAATCGTAGTGGTGAACGGACCATCGATGGAACCAACCTACAAGAGCGGCGACCGCCTACTGATGACCACTGCCTACTGGCTGTTCGGCGATATCGAGAGAGGTGATGTGGTGGTGATTATTCGCCCGAACGGGGAGCTGCTGATTAAGCGCGTTGTGGCGTTTGCGGGCGAGCAGATACCCAAAAATTACTGGACACCGTTGGTCTATATGATGGGCGGGCGTGTGCCTGAAGGGCACCTCTTCGTCGTGGGCGATAATCTCGCGCGTTCGGAAGACAGCCGTCAACTGGGTGCGATTCCGCTAAGCTATGTACAGGGCAAAATCGTCGGTGGGCGGAGGGACTTGCCTTGACCGATTGGAATGCGCTGGAGGCTATATGGGCAGGCAGGCGGATGCGCTTTTTGCCAGCGGGCAGTGGAGATGCGTTGCAACCGCCGCATTATGTGGTAGTGCTGATTAGCGACGGCGCAGGGCGATACCTGCTGGCGAACATTCGCGAGCGGGGCTACTGCGCTCCCAGCGGGCGGATTGAACCCGACGAGACGCCCGAAGCCGCCGCCGTCCGCGAGGCATACGAGGAATCGGGCGCAGTATTGGCGCAGTTACATCCGCTGGGCGATTATCTGCTGGAGCCGTGCAGCGAGGACGAGCAGTCGCCCTGCCGCGCGCCGGTGTTCTTCGCACAAGCGGAGCGTATCGACGCCCTGCACGCCAATTCGGAATCGCAGGGCGTGCGCTGGGCGACGTTGGCGGAGCTGCCGCAGATTTATTATGACTGGTCGCCCCTGATAGAGGCGGTGTTTCGATATGCAGAGGAACGGCGCAAGTCGCTCTGGGAACGGCAAGGCGAAGCTTAAGCCGCGTGCGCCGCAGTGGGCGTCATGGGCGGCGGGGCTGACGGGCGTGGGCGTCGCGCTCGCGCCGTGGCTGTCGGGCAGTGTGTATGTCGGGGCGCGCCCCGTTGCACCCGACGACACGCTCGGCGCGCTGCTCTGGGGCGCGGATATGCCCCTGATGGGCGCCTTCCTCGTGTGTTTGTTTATCCTCTCGGGCTTTTTTGTCGCCGCGTGGAACGCCGAAATGTGGCGATTACCTGTCGGGCGGTTCCTGCTGCCGTTCGCACTGATGATTCTGTGGTTCAGCCTCTCGACTGTGGTGATGCAATCGGGCTGGGCGGGGCTGCTGCGGATTGTGCAGTGGCTGGCAGGACTGGTCGCCGTACTGACGCTTACAGCGGTGGTGCGGCGTGGGGCGGCGGCATGGCTCTTGATTGCCCCAATTGTGGTGAGCGCGAGCCTCCTGGGGCTTCGCGGCTGCACAGAGTATCTCATCAACGCGCTGGGGGGTGTACCGAACTGGCGCGTGTTCGCAAGCTTTTTCAATCCGAACCTACTGGCAGGCTATCTGGCGATGAGCGCGCCGCTCACGCTGGGACTGTTGCTGATGGCAGGGCGCGAGTTTGCTGACCCGCGCCGTCAGGCGTTCACCGCACTCCTCACAGTGGGGCTTTGGCTGCAGCTGAGTGCGCTCGCGCTCACGGCGTCGCGACTGGGCATGCTCTCGTTTCTCGGAGCGGCGGTGGTGTTCTTGGCGATTGCAGGCGCCTGGAAACTGCTCGCCCGCGATTTTATTATGCGGCTTGTGGTGGTGGGCGTATTGCTGCTCGGTATATTCTGGCTCAGCACGCCTGCCACACAGCGATTGACTCCGCAAGCCGCCGCACAGGATGTCCATTCTGGTGCGTTCCGCGTGGAAACTTGGAAAGGCACCGCCCGCGCCGCGCTTGCCCACCCGATTCTGGGTGTAGGCACAGGTGCGTTCGAATGGCAATACCCACGCTACGCTCAGGTGGGCTACACACGCTCGGCGCATAACACCTATCTGGAGATTGCCGCCGAGTCGGGGCTGCCTGCGCTGCTGCTGATAGGTGTGCTGGCGGTGAGCTGGCTGGCGCGCACGGCACAGCGCGAACTGCCCCCCGAACCGAACCGACCTACCCCTCGCGTGATGGACTGGCGGGCAATGCGAATCGGCGTGCTTGCCGCCGTCGTGGGCGCGGGGCTGCACAACGCCGTCGACTCCGACCTACAGGCGTTTGCAAACCTGCTCACACTATGCGGGTTGTTGGGGTTGGGGCTTGCGCTTGCGCCTGACGGCGTGTTCACGCTTCCCATCCGCGCTATCGAGCGGCGCGGCACTGCACTGGTGATAACCCTCACACTAGCAACCGCGCTTGCGAGCTTCGGACTGGGCGAATGGTACGCCAATCAGGGACGCTACGAAACGCTCGTCTCGCACGCCCCACAAGCTGCCGAATTCTACAGCCTCGCCCGACGATTCGACGCGAACAACCCCGACTACCTGATGGACGCAGGCGAACTCTACTACGCGCTCGGTAGACGCGAAACCGCACTGGAACTGATGACCCGCTCCGTCAGACTCAAGCCCTCGCCGCGCAACCTCTATCGGCTGGGACTGTATTACGAACGTGAAGGCAACTTGGAGAAAGCGCGAGAGTATTACCAGTCGGCGTTGGAGCGCGACCCGCACAGCCTGCCCGCGCTGCTCAAACTCGCCCGCCTTGTACAACCCGACGAGTCGGAACCGCGCCTGACCGACGAAGCGAAACGCTACTACGAGCGCGTAATCGAGATTCAGAACAGCCCCTACGGACGCATTCGCGCGATTCCTGAGATTGTGGAGACAGCGTATGGCTTTGCGCACTTGGCGCTGGCGCGCCACTATCGCGCAATAGGCGAGACGGTCAAGGCACAGGGGCACTACGAGCAGGCACTGCTGGTGTTCCGCAACTATCGCGAGGTCACCTATCCATTCAACCTCGCGGGGCGTGCACTAGGGCTGTATAACCCCGAACGGGAGCGGCAAATCCTGAACGCACACCTGCAGGCGCTAAGCGACCTCGCCGCGCTGTACGACTCGCAAGGGCGCACGCAGGATGCCGCTGCCCTGCGCGAGGAATACAACCGCCTCAGCAGCGAGTGAGCTATGCTGCTGCACACGGATTATCTCAGCGTCTCGAGGGTGCGCGCGGGGGCGGTTTTCATTCCCCTCACGGATCTACCCCAACGTACACACGAGCTGCCCCCACCGTACAAAGAGATACAGCTGATTCGGGACTCGCGAGACTCCTATTATGTGCTGGGCTGGCTGCATGCACGGGGTAGACGCGCACGGCTTTCCGACCCGCCCACCCACGCCCCACCCAACGCCCGCTACCGCCTGTGGCAGCCGAATGAGTGGTTGGAGGAATTCCTAACCTCACCCTACAGTCCTGTAGCCAATAGTGCCAAAACCTCACCCCTCAACTCCCTCTCCGTAAACGGAGACGGGGAGCAGCACGGGCGTAAGGCAGACATGCCCTCCCATCTGTTTATGGAGGGGGAAGACAGGGAAACGAAATTCCTGCCGCCGTCGCTCACCCCCACCGCCTTAGACTTGGGCTGCGGCAGCGGGCGCGAAGCCGTGTACCTAGCCGAATTAGGCTGGCAGGTGACCGCTGCCGACCGCCTGCCTGAAGCCCTCACGCGCGGGTACGTCCTGCAAGCCCGCTACGCGCCCGATAGCCCACCCATTCACTGGCTCTGCGCCGACCTCGAGAAACCAGAGTGGCAGCCAGAGGGCAAGTTCGACCTAATTACACTGTTCTACTTCTACTCGCGCGAGCTGCTTGAACGCGCGTGCGCGTGGCTCAAGCCGAATGGAACACTGCTGGTAGAGGCGTTCACGGAACGTCATCGCGCCCACTATGGCAAACCCGCCTCTGAATTACGCATCGCACGGGCAGGTGAGCTGCCAAACCTGTTGCCTGCGAATATGTGTATCGTTCACCACTCGGAAGACTGGCGGGCGAACGGGCGGCATACGGCACGGTTGTGGGCGGAAAACACGACTTTTGAAAAAACGCCGTGAACATCAGGTTCAGCACCCGCTTCCGAAGTTGAACAGCACCGCTAGCAAATCCGCATCGTCCACAGTGCCGTCGCAGT
>CAYVKB010000035.1:0-25135 GCA_964451985.1 uncultured Fimbriimonadales bacterium
CCCCTGCTACGCAAGCGGAACTGACGAGAGGGAACTTCACGCAGGGGCGTGGGTGCGTTTTTTCTTTTTTGTCTTTGCATCCCCCAACGCATGGGCGCAATATTCGCGCACGAGGCATTCCACCTGCTCGCGGTGGTCGCCATACCATAAAAACACGCCACGATAGGCGTTCAAGCGCGAGGCATGGGCGAACGGGCTGAGCAGCACGCCGTCTTCGCCCCACACCACGCGCTTCACGCGGTCCCAACGCATTACGCGGGGTGACCAGCCGCGTTGGCGCACGCCTTCCGAGTCGGCTTCGTAGCGAATGGGCAGCAGGAAATCGGCGGTTGCACTCCAGAGCATCCACAACGCGACCAACCCGAAAATCCAGTGTCCCATCAGCCACACGCCCAGCAGCGGCGCGCCCACCAGCGCAAGCATAATCACGGGCAGCCGCTCCGGCTGCCGTCTGGCTAAGTGGACACGCCACTGGAACACGCTTGGCTGCTCGTTCATCGTTGTTTAGTTAGCCTGAATTGCCGTTTCGCCTGTGGGTTTCTCGCGGAACAGCACGGCAAAGGCTAGTCCCGCCACAATCGTAATCACCGTCGGCACGATAAAGACCATCGTGTAGTTCGTGACGCCCTCCTGCGTGAAGAAGTCCTTCAGCCACCCCGCAAAGAAACCGCCGATAAGCATGCCCACGCCCAACACCGCCACATTAATCAACGCCTGTGCGGAAGAGCGCACATCGCGCGGGGCAACCATATCGGTATAGATGAACGCCACCACGAAGAAGAACACGTAGCAGAAGCCGTGTAGGGCAAGCGAGGCGACGGCAAGCCACACTGTCCAAGGGGCAGTCTCATGGAACGCCCACGCTAATGCGAACACGGCATACCGCGCAGGCCACGCAAAGATGCCCAGCAGCATCGTTTTGCGCACGCCCCATATCGGTAGCACCGCGGGCAGCATAAACGCGATGGTGAAAATCTCGGCGATTTGGGCAATCGTCATCCATGAGGGCAGGTTCTCCGCTGTGATACCCACCACGCTACCCGCCGACTGCAGGAACGGGAAGGTCAGCACATAGTACAGGGGCAGCTCGGTCGCCACAATCAGCGCGATAATAAAGAACACGCGATAGTTCGGGTCGCGCAGTAGGCTGAACGCTTTGGTGAACGCAAGCGGGTCGCTGGCTTCCTTTGCAGGGGGAGTGTGAGGCAGCGTCAGGCACGCCAGCGCCGTCAGTATCGAGATTCCGCCCGCCAGTGCGAACACATCGATGAAGCCCCACTGCAACGAGCCGTAATTCGCTCGTACAAAGGTCACCATCAAGTTCGCCACAATCCAGCCGATGGTGCCCCATACGCGAATAGGACCGAACTCGATCTCGGGGTCTTTCAGGTTGCGAAACGCAACGGAGTTGGACAGAGCGAGCGTGGGGGCGTAGAAGAAGGCGTAGCCCAGCATTAGCAGGGTCATTGGCATCAGCTCGCGCTGAAGAGCAAGCGCTATCAGCAATCCCCCGCCCAGTAGGTGGAACAGTGCGAGGGCGCGCTGCGCGGGCATAAAGCGGTCGGCTACCTGCCCCGCCGTGAAGGGTACTATCAAGCTCATCAGTGGCAGCGCGTTGTAGATAAACGCCAGCCCCAGCCCCGTGAAGCCCAGCTCCTGCTCCAGATAGCCCGCCAGCGCTACTGACCACGTGCCCCAGATGGCGTATTGCAGAAACATCATCACCGCCAGAGTGGGGCGTTCCAACAACACGCGAAACGCTATCACAAATGCGCTCTCTCGTCTCTCCATAAAATTCTCCTCGCCTGCGCAGAGTGGATTCGCTTACAAGATTGGGATTCCTGCAAAGAGATTTTCCCAGCATCAGAAACGCTTGCACGGTGAGAAAGCGACCGAGTTTCCTCGCTCTCGACACGGAATGACAGGAGCAGTAAGAGCACTCCACCAGCAGCAGTGCGCTTCTCACCCAATCGGCGCGCTGTTAATCATCAAGTGAAACTGACACTCCAGCGCTTCGGCAGCGCGACGACACATCACCATGCGGTCTAAAAAGATCTCGAAATACTCCATCAGGCTGGCGACACTGACATCGATCTCGAGATTCAACTCTATCAGTCGCTCTTTGGGCATCACGCGCAGGCGGGAACGTTGCGTGGCGAAATTCACACGGTCATGAATATCAAACTCCCCCTGATTGGGGTTCTGCACGCGCGAGAAATGCACATCGGATTTGTCGGCGAGTATCACGGTAGATGCCGCATAGTTCACGGGGAAGCCTGTCGTCTCCTCATGGTTGCCGATTGCGCTGATGATAATCGCAATCTCGTCGGGAGGCATGCCCATCTGTGTAAGCAGCTGGAAGGCTATCATCGCGCCGGTCTGGGCATGGTGGTCGCGATTGACGACATTCCCAATATCGTGTAGAAAGCCGGCAATCGCAGCGAGTTCCGCCTGGCGTTCTGTGTAGCCAAGCTTCAGGCACAGCCTCCGTGCGTTGTTGGCGACCAGCCCTGCGTGGCGCAAACCGTGCTCGGTGTAGCCCATCGCGTATAGCATCTGGTTCGCCATCTGAATATACGTGCGCACAGTCTCGTTGTTGCGCACATCGTCTAAGGTAATCAGCGCCATACGATTATAATTTTCGGCGTTCAGGCGAAGTTCCTATAAACAAACTCAAAAGGCGTTGTTGCAGGGCGTCGTCTATGGTGGCTTCCAGCAGCAGGGCATAGGCGTCACAGGTTTCGGGCAGGCGTGTGCGTAGCTTCACAGCATCTTTGGCGGTAGTCAGGATGGTTCTACCTCTAAGCGAACGCAGCTCGTCAGGCGTGTAGGCATGATGGTCAGGGAAGATATGGACGCACTCAATCGTGTAGCCCAGCGAGCGCGCAGTTCGTATAAATCGTTCGGGGCGGGCGATGCTGCAAACTAAGGTGAGAGAGCGATTCTGCAAGGTATGTAGGGGTATGCAGTCGCCTGTAGGAATGTGAAGCAGATTGGTGGGCGTGATGGTGGCGTAGTAGCAAGTTTTTAACCTCGCCTCCTTAATCCCCTTCTCCGTAAACGGAGAAAGGGCGTCACATTGCGTAGTACGCGCAGTACCCCCCTCTCCGTCAATAGAGACGGAGGTAGAGGGGGTGGGATTAGAAAAGTCAGAGGCGTGTGTTGCTCTCTCAAGAGGCGGATTGCCCGCGCCTGTATCGTGGGAGAGGGGTTGGGAGCGAGGGCGATTCTCTACCATGACCACACCCCCCGCGCGCCTTATTCCCGACGGCGGCTCGCGTAGAGGACCCGCGGGCAAGCAGTAGCCGTTGCCGAATGGCATTCCAGCAGGCAGCAGCACCAAATCCAGCGTGCGCGATAGGGAGAGATGTTGAAACCCATCGTCCAACACCAGCACTTCGGGCGACCAACGGGCAAGGGCAGCTTCGGCGGTGAGTACGCGCCATTTGCCCACGGCAATCGGTATATCAAGTAGTGCGAGGCGCAACTCGGCGGCTTCATCGCCCACTAACGCAGGGTCAGGATGCTCGCGCGGCTCGATGAGTGTGACCTCGCGATATCGACGCCCCCCATAGCCGTGCGTCAGCACCGCCACACGCTGCCCCGACTCGTGCAACAAGCGGGCGATTGCGATGGTGATAGGCGTCTTGCCCACGCCGCCCGCCCACAGCGAGCCAACGCCAATCACAGGCACGGGCATCTGCATGCGGCGTTTCAACCCCAGCCGATACGCGCCCTCGTACACACGCCAGCCCAGTGCATATAGCCCCGCCAGCGTGCGCAGCCATAGCGGTGGCTTCGAACACCAAAGCTGCTCCAGCTTGTGCTCTACCGATTTCACAATCAGGCGGATTGTACCTTGCCTTTAGGTATACTTCCCACACCTGCAACGAAGGAGGTTGGAACTATGCAAGACATTATGCCGATTCGGCGCATCGACCATGTGCGCTTTTTCGTGAGCAACGCCAAGCAGGCGGCGTACTACTACCGCACGCTGTTCGGATTCGATGTGGTCGCCTACTCTGGATTGGAGACGGGCAACCGCCAGGAAGCCAGCTATGTGCTACAACAAAACGAGATACGCTTTGTGCTGACCGCCCCGTATAAGCAAGACCATCCCCTGTCGCAGTGGCTCATCAAGCACGGCGACGGCGTGCGCGATATTGCGTTCGAGGTGGACGATGTGGAGCGCGCCTATAGCGAAGCCGTAAGGCGCGGCGCACAGGGCGCACTGGAGCCGACCATCCTCAAGGACGACGACGGCGAGGTGCATATCGCGGCAATTCATACCTACGGCGATGTGCTGCACTCGTTCGTGAACCGCGACCGCTACAAAGCAACCTTCATGCCCGGATTCAAGGAGATGTTTATTCCAGGCGAATCGATTGGCGTGAAGGAGATTGACCACATCGTGGGCAACGTGGAGCTGGGCAAGATGAATCAGTGGGTGGACTTCTACCGCGAGATTATGGGCTTCGACCTGCTGGTGCATTTCTCCGACGATGACATCAGCACTGAGTATTCCGCGCTGATGTCCAAAGTGGTTCAGGATGGGCGCGGCAAGATTAAGCTGCCGATTAACGAGCCTGCCGAGGGACGGCGCAAGTCGCAGATTGAAGAGTATCTGGAATACAACGCGGGTCCGGGCGTGCAGCATATCGCACTGCAAACGGACGACATCATCAGCACGGTGCGCCACCTGAAGGCGCGCGGCATGCAGTTTATCTATGTGCCGCAAACCTACTACGAGGAAGTGCCCGACCGCGTGGGACAGATTGAGGAAGACCTGCGCACGATTGCCGAGCTGGGTATCCTGGTCGACCGCGATGAGGAGGGCTACCTGCTGCAGACCTTCACGAAAACTGTGCAAGATCGACCAACGCTGTTCTTTGAGATGATCGAGCGGCACGGCTCACGCGGGTTCGGCAAGGGCAACTTCAAAGCGCTCTTTGAAGCGATTGAGCGTGAGCAGGCGATGCGCGGAAACCTATAACTGGAACGGTACGACGGCGTTCCCGCCGTCGTACCATCACGCTCGGTTCGGGTACAATCATGCCCGTTCGTGGAGGTAACTATGGTCGATACCAGCGATTTCCGCAGCGGGCTGAACATTATTTTAGATGACGAAATCCATACGGTATTGGAGTATCAGCAGTCGCATCAGGGACGCGGCAGCGCGATTGTGCGGGCGCGTCTGAAACGCTTGCGTGATGGCGCGATTTTCGAGCGCACCTTCAAATCGGGCGAGCGGTTCCCCCAAGCCTACTTAGAACGCAAACAGATGCAAACCCTCTACCGCGACGGCGACGAGTGGGTGGTGATGGACGCCTACACATTTGATCAGATTCACGTGCCTGCGTCGCAGTTTGGCGAGGGCGCGAAGTTTCTCAAGGACGGCATGGATGTATACCTACTGTATTACAACGACCAGATTGTCGGCGCGGATGTGCCCGACTTTGTAGAGCTGGCGGTGGCGGAGACCGACCCCAACTTTCGGGGCGACACGGCATCGGGCGGCTCCAAGCCCGCCAAACTGGAGACGGGCGCAGTGATTCAAGTACCGTTCCACATCGAGGTAGGCGATCTACTGAAGGTGAACACGCGCGAGGGCGTCTATGTGGAGCGCGTGCGCAAAGGCGGCAGCTAATCGCCCTTGAGAACGTCTTTCACTTTGGCGGAGAGCTGCGCCATCGTGAACGGTTTAGCGAGGAACGCCACGCCAGGTTTCAACTCGCCTTGCTCGATAATCGTGTTCTCGGTGTAGCCCGACACAAACAGCACTTTGAGGTTGGGATGCATCACCGTCAGCACACGCGCCAGTTCGGAGCCGCGCATTTCGGGCAACACGACGTCGGTAATCAGTAAGTCCAGCGCGTTGGTGGCGACGAGTAGTTGTAGCGCCTCTTGCGGGCGACTTGCCTCCAGCACCGTGTACCCCAGCAGGCGCAGCATCTCACACATCGTGCCGCGCACATCGTTGTTGTCTTCCACCACCAGTACCACGCCGCTGCCCTTTTCGGTCTCTACAGGCTTTTCGCGGTTGAGCAGTGGTTCAGCGGCTTCATCGATGCGCGGCAGGTAGATTTTGAAGGTTGTGCCTTTGCCCGGTTCGCTGTAGACCCAGATGTGTCCCTTCGCCTGATTGACAATCCCGTGAACGGTCGCCAAACCCAGCCCGGTACCCGTGCCGCCCAGGCGCGCCGAGTAAAACGGCTCAAAAATATAGGGCAGGTGTTCGGGGTCAATTCCATGCCCTGTGTCGGTGAGGCTAATCAGCACATATTCGCCTGGCTGCACGCCCCAGTGTTGCTCCGCGTAGGTGTGATCTAAAGCCACATTCTGCGTCTCAATCATTAGTTTGCCGCCGTTGGGCATGGCGTGGCGGGCGTTCGAGGCGAGGTTCATCAGCACCTGCTCCAACTGTATCGGGTCGGCACGCACGTTGCCGGTCTCGCCGTCTAAAATACACTGCAGTTCCACATCCTCACCCAACACACGCTGCAGGAACGGCGAGAGTTGCTCCAGATGTTCGTTCACGCTCATTGCTTGCGGGGCGATCACGCGCCGCCGTGCGAACGCTAGCAGCTGGTTCACCAGTTGGCTGGCGCGCTCCACCGATTCCAGAATATGTCGCAGGTTCTCGCGTGCGGGCGACGGTTCGGGCAGTTGAACCAGTGCAATTTCCGCAAAACCGCTAATTGCCGCCAGCATATTGTTAAAGTCATGAGCGATACCGCCTGCCAGTCGCCCGATGCTCTCCATGCGTGTCGCCTGCTCGACCTGCTCTTGTAGGCGGTGAATCTCTGTCACGTCCACTGCCAACCCCAGTACACCAAAAATGCCGTCGTTAGGGTCGTGTAACGGCTCCAGACGCACTTGATACAGACGATTCTTCCATGTGAACTCGAACTCCACCGACTCGCCTGCTAACGCCCGTTGATGCTCAGCGATAGGGTTGGCATCCGGCTCTGGATGGAAGTAATCGGCAAGCGATGCACCCACGATTTCGTTTTCGGCAAGTCCCAACGTGTTCAGCCCTGCGCCCAGCGAGGAGGTGAAGCGTAGGTCGCGGTCGACCGTCCACGTAATCGCAGGCAACTGGCTCAAGATGAGGCGCAGTCGCTGTTCCGAGTTCGGTTGTTGCGCCTGAGTCTCCGATGATTCGGGTTTGTTATCCATGGGTCGCTCCTTGCGCCTGTGCGGGTCAGGCTGCCCACCCAAGCCATCATCGACCAAGCGCAAGCAGTAGGATACCTTATTTTCAAAAAGTAGTTGTGTGTTCTCCGAAAAGCTTGAAGCAGTCGCTATAAAGTGAACAGGAATCCTACTGTGTGAGGCGAACTCTACCCGATGGTGAGCTTGATGCGAAAGATATTCAGCTGGTACCTTTTGGGCGGTTTATTGGCGACGCCTGGATGGGCAGATATTTCGTTTAGCGGTTCGCCCAGTGCAGGCATGGGCGGCGCCGGCTTGGCGGTTATCCGTCGCCCCACGGCGCTGGCGTTTCAGAACCCCGCCATGGCGGCGTATATCGCGCGTCCGAGCGGCGCGGGCAGCGTCGATTTCTCCTCGCGCGGGGCAGGCGTGCAAAGCTTGTTAGACGACCTTAACATCGGTCAAGGCAGCGCAGCCGACATCGGCACCACCGCCACGTTGCTGCGCACCTACGCCCGCCAGGACACACAACTGCAGATTACGGGCGACTTAGGCGTGATTGCGAACGGCGTGGTGGTCTCGGTGGGTGGAATTGTGGACGCACGGCTACTCCCCAACGAACCCCTACGCATATGGGCGCGCACCGACGGCAACCCCAACAACATCCCCGCCAACGCCCGCGCGGACCTGATTGCTATAAGTGCGATTAGCCTCCCTGACGTCGCCGCGGCGATTCGATTGCCCGCCGAGCAGGGTGATTTAGCCATGGGTGTGCGCCTGCGCAACCTGAAGTTCTACTACACGCACTACGTGGCGGACAAGGCACGACTACAGGAAGGCGGCTCTGCCACACGCGCCCCCGAACTGCAAGGACGTGATTACATAGAACGCAGTGCGCTCGGCGTCGACCTCGGATTTCTGTGGCAACCTACGGCTGATAAGACCTACACACTCGCGCTGGTGGTGGAGAACTTCGTGGAGCCGAACATTCGCTTCCAGGCGACCAATCGCGACGGGCAGGTGTTCAACTTCAAGCCGCTGAAGCGCACCTACAACGCTGCCGTTGCCTTCGATTTGGAAACAGGTTCGCTGATAGCCATCGACTTTATCGATGTTGGCAATAACGCGGGCAAGGGCGAGATACGGTTGGGCTACGAGCAGCGGCTTGCGCGCGGGTTTGCGCTGCGGGCGGGCTATGCCTCCAAGACAGGCTGGACAGCAGGGTTGGGCATCGGTGGTTTTAATGTCGCCTATTCCGACCGATTGCCCGTGGTTGTTTCGCGCACGCTGAACTTCTGATATGCCATTTATCTCGCGCAATCCGTACACAGAGGAGTTGATTCGCGAGTTCCCTTCGCACGACCGGGACTCGATTGAGGCGCGTTTGGCGACGGCACGGCTGGCGTTCCTACGCTGGCGCGAGACGACCTTCGCCGAGCGCGCCCGCGCTCTGCGAACCGTTGCCGAGACCCTGCACGACGAACTGGACGGCTACGCCCGCCTGATCACTCAGGAGATGGGCAAGCCCATCAAGCAAGCCCGCGCCGAAATTGAAAAGTGCGCTCGCGGACTGGAATATTTTGCCGAACATGCTGAGGGCATGCTCAATCCAATCGAGGTACAAACCGAAGCGCAGAAAAGCTACGTGGTGTTCCAACCCCTGGGCGTGCTGCTGGCGATAATGCCGTGGAACTTCCCGTTCTGGCAAGTGATTCGCTTCGCCGCGCCCGCCATCGCCGCCGGGAACGTGGTCGTCCTCAAACCCGCGCCGAACACCCCTATGTGCGCCCTCGCCCTGTGCGAGGCATTCGATTCCATCGATTTCGATTTCCCCGTCCTCTTCCCCTTGCTCGCGGAGGTGGAGGACATTCCCGACATCATTTCCCACCCAGCAATTGCAGGCGTAACATTCACGGGCAGTACCCACGCGGGGCGTAAGGTCGCCCAAATTGCGGGCGAGTCGCTCAAAAAGTGCGTGCTGGAACTCGGCGGCAGTGACCCTGCGATTATCTTGCCCGACGCGAACCTCATCCGCGCTATCCCCCAGTGCGTGCAAGGACGCTATCAGAACACGGGGCAAAGCTGCATCGCCATTAAACGCTTCATCGTGGACGACCTGGTGTACGCCGAGTTTTTGGAGCGGTTTATTGAGCAGAGCCGCACCCTGATAATGGGCGACCCGATGGATGAGGCGGTGGACTTGGGTCCCTTAGCCCGTGCCGATTTGCGCGAGAACCTGCATCGGCAGGTGCAGGAGAGCGTCGAGATGGGCGCGGTCGCGCATTTAGGCGGCAAAATCCCCAATGGCAGGGGCTACTTCTACCCGCCAACGGTGCTGACCAACATCTCGCCCGAGATGCCCGTGTGGAGGGAAGAAACTTTCGGTCCCGTTGCGCCCATCTACCCCGTGAACAGCCGTTACGAAGCCGTGCAGGTCGCCAACGCCACTACCTATGGCTTGGGTGCGGAGGTGTTCACCGAGAACCTCCGTTTGGGCGAGGAGCTGGCGCGCCTGCGTCTGGAAGCAGGCAACTGCTTCGTGAATCAGTTTGTGTTCTCCGACCCGCGCCTGCCGTTCGGCGGCATCAAAAACAGCGGCTTCGGACGCGAGCTGGGGCTGTTTGGGATTCGCGAGTTTGTGAATATCAAGACGGTGTATGTGGGGTAAGGACTACTCTACTGTTTCTGATCGAGCCTGGTACGCTGCTTGAGGAATGAACTTGGCAGGATAGCGATATAAGCTGAACACACCATAGGTCGTAGTTGGAATGCGAGGTACATCTCTACGGAAACTCACCTGCTCGAGACGAGCGGAAGCCCCGTGCTTTCTCGGGGGTCGGACGCAGGGAAGCGTTGCGAAAGGTATGCCCAAATCGAGGGACGCTTGCATTACAGCCTCGCGCGTAAACCCACGCTCCTCAACAGTCCCCTCGCCTCCATGCTTACGGGGTACAGCATACGCATCCATTCGTTATTCGCCTCCCGCGCCTAAGTATACCTCAAAGCATCCAAAACTTCGGAATAAGTATCGTGGCTAATATCCAAAACAGAATATTCAGCGGCGCGCCCACGCGCACGAAATCGCTGAACTGGTACTGCCCCACGCCGAACACCATCGTGTTGGTCTGATAGCCAATCGGCGTCATGAAGCTGGCGGAGGCAGCGTAGGCGACGGCAAATAGAAACGGGCGCGCGTCCACGCCCAACGCTGCGGCAACTTCGATCGCTAACGCCGCCATCAGAACCGCTGTAGCGTTGTTGGACATCACCTCCGTCAGCAGGGAAGTCAGCAGGTAGAAACCCGACAGCGCGACAATCGGTCCCAGAGTGCCCAATGTGCCAATCAAGTTGGTGGTCAGCCAGCGAGCTGCGCCTGTGGTCTCCATCGCTGCGCCCAGCCCTAACATCGCGCCCAGCATAATCAGTAATCGCCAGTCGATAGACTGCACGGCTTGGTCGGGCTTGAGACAGCCTGTGAGGATCATGAGAAGCGCGCCTGTGAGAGCAGTTACGGAAGTCGGATACCAGCCCATTGAGGCGACGGCGACGACGCCCGCCATAATCAGCCCTGCCAGCAACGCCATTAGCGGGCGCGGGCGCGCGGCTTCCACCTGCGAGACCAGAATAAAATCAGGCAGGCGCAGTAGGTCAGGTAGGCGGTCGCGCTCGATTTGCACCAGAATTGCGTCGCCCGCTTGCAACGGCGTGTCAGCGAACTGTTCCAGTGCCATCTCCTGATGGTGGCGTAGTGCCAGCACGGTTGCACCGAATCGGTTTCGAAAACGGCTGGTGCGCAGCGTCTCGCCCAACAGCGAGGAACTGGGCGTAATGACCAGCTCCACCAGCAGGGTCGGCTCTGGTTCGGTGTGGGCAGGCTCTTCCACAACTAACTTTAGTCCGTATGCGCCTTGCAGCTGCTGTAGGCGTTGCAAGTTGCATCGCACGCGCAGAAGGTCGCCCTCCTGCAGCACGCGGTCGGGTAGGGGCAGTAGGCGCACGCCGTTGCGCCAGATGTCCAGCACCTCCACACCGAGCTCTTTTACAAAGTCGGCGTCCATCAGCCTGCGCCCTACAGCTTTGGATTTCTCTGTGAGCTGCACTTCAGTGATATATGCGCTCAGCTGGTAGGCGTCGGCGAGGCTAGCGGCGGGGCGTCGCTCAGGCAGCAGACGCATGCCTATCAGAAACAGATACACGAGTCCTATGCCTGTGAAAATCAGTCCCAGCGGCATGAACTCGAACATCCCCAGTGGCGCAATCCCGCGCTCCTGCGCCACGCCGTTCACGATGAGGTTCGTGGAAGTGCCAATCAGCGTACATACGCCGCCCAGCATCGAGGCATATGAGAGGGGCAGCAGCATGCGCGACGGGCTAAGCCGCGCTGATTCTGACAACGCCAGCGTCAGCGGAATGAACAGTGCAACGACCGCCGTATTGTTCACGAACGCCGAGAGGAACGCCGTCAGCAGTAGCAGTGCGCCGACCGCCAGCCACGCCGCCCGACGCGCCAGATTCTCTAAGCTCCGTGCTACCCAGCCGATGAAGCCCGTACGCTGCAGCCCCTCGCTCAGTACGAACATCGCCGCAATCGTAATCACGGCGTCGTTGCTGAAGCCGCGCAGCCCCTTCTCTACAGGAATCAGACCGCTCAGCAACAGTGTTGCCAGCAGAATGAGCGCGACAATCTCTGGCGGGAAGCGGTTGCTAATAAACAGCGCAATCGCCGCGACCAGCAAGCCTAAGGTAAGGGCGATTTCGAGAGTCATGGCTCCCTTTCCTGAAAACACCTACAGCGCCGCCTCGCCGCGTTCCTCCGTGCGGATTCGTATCGCGTCGCGGTAAGGCGATATAAAGATTTTACCGTCGTCGGGCTGCCCTGTGCGAGCGTGACGCAGCACGGTGTCGATAATCGACTCCACCAAGCTGTCAGGCGCGACCATCTCTAAGCGTAGGCGGATAGGCAGGCGAATCAGCGTCTCCTCACCTAGCCATGCGTCGGTGGGGGGGCTGTTGCCGCAGCCGCGTACCTCGCTGACCGTCATGCCCGTGACGCCCAGCTCGTTCAGCGCGGTTTTGACCTCTTCCAGTTTGTGTGGGCGGATGATGCAGTCGATTTTTTTCATGGCGCAATCAGCGTGGGGCAGGCAGCGAACTCCTCGCGCGTATCGGGGTAGTCCAGCACATAGTGTAGTCCGCGGCTCTCCTTGCGAGCAAGCGCGCTGTGGGTAATTAGCAGGGCGCACGCCACGAGGTTCCGCGCCTCACAGGACTCCACAGTGGGCGGCAACATTCGATAGGCGGCTTCGATTTGCGGGGCGAGCTGCTCCAGCTCGCAGCGCGCCTCGTTCAGCCGCTGCACCGTGCGCACGATGCCCACCTTCTTTTGCATCAGTTTGCGAATCTGGAATCGGTCGGCGTCCCAGTTGTAGGCATGGTCTTTCACTTCGGGCGCAGGCTCAATCGGGGGCAGTTGCGCCGTGATGCAGGACGGTTTCGGCTTGGGCGGTGGCTCGTTCAGGCGTGTGGCTGCGTGCAGCGCGGCGCGCTCGGCGAACACCAACGCCTCCAACAGCGAGTTGCTCGCCAGGCGGTTCGCCCCGTGCACGCCTGTATAGGCAACCTCGCCGCAGGCGTACAGGCGCGGGATGGTCGTGCGAGCGTCCAAATCTGTCCACACACCGCCGCAGGTATAGTGCGCCGCTGGCACAACGGGTATTGGCTCCCGAGTGATGTCCACACCATACTGCAGGCAGGTCTGGTAAATCGTGGGGAAGCGATGCTTGACGAATTGGGGGTCTAAATGGGTAATGTCCAAAAACACGCACGGGTCGCCCGTCTTTTTGAGTTCGGCGTCGATGGCCCGGGCGACAATATCGCGCGGGGCGAGTTCGGCGCGCGGATCGTAGTCGGGCATAAAGCGGTAGCCGTCGCGTCGGCGCAGGATTCCGCCCTCGCCGCGCACCGCTTCCGAAATCAGAAACGAGGGGGCTTCCGTGTGGTACAGCGTGGTGGGATGGAACTGGATAAACTCCATGTTGCCCATCGTTGCGCCCGCGCGCCACGCCATCGCAATACCGTCGCCTGTGGCAATTAGTGGGTTGCTGGTATGCAGATATACCTGCCCGCAGCCGCCTGTCGCCAGCAGTATCGCCTTCGCGCGTATCTCGAACAGGTCGCCCGTCAGCGTGTCCAGCACCTGCACGCCTACGCACGCGCCGTCCTCGATAATCAAATCCAACGCCTGGTAGTGTTCTAAGACGGTGATGTGCGGGGTTTTACGAGCGGCTATTAGCAGCGTGCGTTCGATTTCGTAGCCTGTGTGGTCGGCGGCGTGGATGATGCGATTGCGCGCGTGCCCGCCCTCTCTGCCCAGCGCGATACTGCCATCGGGGTTCTTATCGAACTGCGCGCCGAGTTCAATCAGCCAGTGAATTAGGCGGGGTCCGTTTTTGACCAGCACCTCCACCGCCTCGCGGTCGCACAGCCCCGCGCCAGCAATCAGTGTATCCTGCAGGTGCAGCTCCCATGAGTCGTCCGCGCCGATGGCTGCCGCAATCCCGCCCTGCGCGTAGTTGGTGTTCGACTCCGAGCGTTGCTTTTTAGTTAGAATTGCGATGGAGCCATGTGGCGCGGCGTTAATAGCGAAGGTCAGCCCTGCAATCCCGCTGCCCAGTACCAGAAAGTCATACTCCATCCTTGCCTCCGCGAGACGCCCTACCGTTCACGCACAACGCCTCCTCTACGGCATGGTAGGACAGCACGGCGAGTTCTTGCAAGAACGATACGTTGCGCACATGCACGTGCGGGGGCACACGCAGAATGGTGGGCGCGAAGTTCAGGATGCCCGTGACGCCCGCTTCCACCAGCAGGTCAGCGACCTCCTGCGCAGCGTGAGCGGGCACAGCGATAATGCCCAGTCGTGCGCCTATCTCGGCGTTCACCTCTTTGATACGCGCGATGTCTTCAATCCTCAAATCGCCGAACGGTCGCCCGATTTTGACGAAGTTGTTGTCGAACACGGCGGCGATACGCAGGCGGTGCGCCCGAAAGTTGGGGTAGCCCACCAGCGCGGAGCCGATGTTGCCTGCACCCACCAGTAGGATGGGCTGCTCTTCATCTAAGCGCAAAATCCGCTCGATACAGTGAATCAGCTGCCGTACCGAGTAGCCCACGCCAGGCTTGCCAAACTCGCCGAAGTACGACAGGTCTTTACGGAACTGCGCCGCGCTGATGCCTGAATGTTGCTCTATCTCCTGCGATGAGAGAGTCTGAATACCCGTTTCGTGGGCGTCCAGCAATACACGCAGGTAGATGGCTAAGCGTTCTAAGGTCGGAGTCGGCACGCGCGTCTCGGTCATAGGCATTCGAAACGCATCGAGCAGGCGAACTGCCTGCTCGATGGGGTCTTACTGCACTTCTTCGATGAGCGCGAGCGCGTCCTCGAGTTCGAGTCCCTGATTGCGGCGCAGGTCTTCGATGCGCTCGCCGATGAGTCGGAGTTTGCGCAGGGCGCGCAGCTCCAGCTGGCGCACGCGCTCGCGCGTGATTTTGAGTTCCGCGCCGACCTCTTCGAGCGTGCGCTGATGCCCGTCGTCCAGCCCGAAGCGCAGACGCACCACATCGCGCTCACGCGGCTGCAGCTTCTCCAAAATCATGTCGATCTGCTCGCGCAAAATCAGGCGTGCCGTCACATCTTCAGGCGTGGGCACGACGTCCTGCGACGGGATGAATTCGCCCAGCGTCGCGTTGTCGCGCTCACCGACGGGGCTTTCGATGGAGATTGGCTCCACTGCTGCCCGCCGAATCTCGCGCACGCGCTCGACAGACATTTTGGTCTCTGCCGCGATTTCCTCATCGGTCGGTTCACGCTGCAGAATCTGCTGCAGGCGCAGCTCGGTCTTGATGACTTTGTTAATCAGCTCTGCTACATACACTGGGATTCGGATTGTGCGGCTGTTGTTGATGACCGCGCGGGCGATGGCGCGTCGGATCCACCAAGTGGCGTAGGTGCTGAAGCGGAAGCCTCGGTCGGGGTCGAACTTCTCGACGGCGCGGATTAGCCCTAGATTGCCTTCCTGTATCAGGTCTGCCAGTGAGATGCCGCGCGAGGCGTATCGCTTGGCGATGCTGACCACCAGGCGCAGGTTCGACTCGATCAGGCGTCGCTTCGCTTCTTCGGCGTCCTGAATGCGTGCAACTAGTTCCCAGTCGGGCAGGTTCGCTGCCTTCGACCATTCCTCGTCGCTGATGCTCTCTGGCGAGACCTTGCGCTTATCGGCAATCTGTCGGCGAATCTTGTAGAGACGCTCCCCCTCTTGCACCTGCTGCGAGAATCGGATTTCCTCTTCAGGCGTGAGCAGTTGCGAGCGGCGGCTCTGCAGCATCCAGAGTTCGATTTCAACGCTGTCTTCCTCGTGTGGAGTCTCTTCGCCGACACCGCCCCAGAAGTCGACCTCTTCTTCGCTGCTCAAATCGTCGCCTAAGTCCAAACTACCCAGCCCCAAAGTGGAGAAATCTTCCTCCAGCGTATCCAGTTCATCCAGCTCGGTGGCGTCCATCTCCAAGCCGAGCGGATCGTCATAATAGGTATCCCGCCCCGCTTTGTTCATGCGAGCCGTTGCCTGCGTATCCATCAGAATGTCCATCTCCTCATCTAATACGGGCACTTCGATAACACCTCCTATTAGTATAGCGCGCTTCGTGAAACAGTTCACAAACTCGCCAGTCCGTATTTTTTCATAGCGGCGTCCGTATCCGAGAAACTATACGACTCGTCCGCTGACATGGTTCCATGCGCATCATCGCACCGAGTTTTAATTATAGCCCAATCGGCGTTTTTCCTGCTTTTACACTTGGCTCTGCGCCCTATTTCACGGGATTTTCGCCCCCTTTGGCTACCACCCACTAAATTATAGCAAGGACTCTGGCATTTGTCAAGGGGTTAGGAGGCAATATGAAGGTAAATTGGGACGAAATACCACAACATAGCGTAGATGCGTCAAGTAGCTACGCCTCCACCCCAATCTTTTGCAGCACAGCATGCGCATTTGCTACCGCCATACGCCCGTCGTAGCCGTCGAAGGGGGGCGTCTCGTTGTAGAGGATTGCCCGAATGAAGCTGCGCAGCTCCCACAGGTAGGGTTCAGGTGCACCGATTTCTTCGGGCGTGAGGCTTACTTCTGGCTCGCCGCGCCGTTTGTAGCGAATTGCACCACTGAAACCAGTATGTTCTAGCGTGCCCTCTGTACCCACAATTCGCACAAAATAGCCACCGAGATGGTCGATAATGCTCGCCTCCACGCAGCCCGCCACGCTGTTTTCGAACTGCAGCAGCGCGCTCCAGTGCTGAATAAATTTCGGCTCGGGGTAGGGTTGCCCGCCTTGCGCTGCGACGACTTCAAACTCGCCGAGCAGCCAGCGCAGGTAGTCCAGCTCATGCACATTCATCTCTAGCAGCATCCCGCCGCTCTGTTGGGGGTCGGCACGCCAACCCTCTTGAAACAGGTTCAGCTCGTAGCCGCGTCGTTGCAAGTGCACTGCTACAGGTTCGCCAATCACGCCTGTCTGCAGCCACTGTTTGGACTGCCAGAACAGCGGGAACAGGCGCAGCACCTGCCCTGCCATCAGCACGCGCCCTGCCTCTCGCGCCGCCTGCAACAGCGCATCGCAGTGTTCCACTGTCAGTGCCAGCGGCTTCTCGCAGAATACATGCTTGCCGTGCTGCAACGCCTGCATACCGATTTCGAAGTGCGTGTGCGGCGGCGTGGCGATAATCACCGCTTCGATGTCGGGGGTTTGGAGCAGCGCGTCGAGGCTCAAAAACGGCTCGGTCTCCAGCTCGGTGGCGGCTTGCGCCGACAGCTCGGCGTTCACATCGTACACGCCTACTAGCTGTGCTTCACTGAGGGGGCGCAACTGCCACGCCAAGTGGCGTCCAATGCCTCCTGCGCCTATCAGTCCTATCCGGATCTGTGCGTACATAAGCGGGTCTCTGTGTACCTATAGATGGGCTAAAGAGATTATTCCATATGGACGCATAAATATCGAGCATCAATGCCTGTCGTGCTGCGACGTTGGCTACATCAGATACTTACCCAGATTTTCCCTGGGTTGTTGCGCCTGCGCGATTATCAAAAGTTGGCTACTGAGGATGGATTCTATTTTAAACAATCCCCGCCCGCAGCAAGTCCTTCAGGACAATCATGCCAATTGGTCTGCCTGCCTCGTCCAGAACAGGCAGGTCACCGATTTTGGCGGGCGCGCTGTGGAACCGCTCCAACACTTCAATTGCAAGGGGGTTGCCACGCAGTGCCATTGGGTGGCGCGTCATGGCTTCGGATACGGGGCGTGCAAGGGCGGTTTCATCTTGCAGTAGGCGTCGGCGGATGTCGCCGTCGGTAATGAGTCCGACCATCACGCCATCGGTGTTCACTACGCAGGCTGCGCCTGCACCTGCTTTGGTAATCGCGAACAGTGCATCGCGCAGGGGGGCAGCTTCGGGCACAATCGCCAGCGCGTCGCCCGTGCGCATCACATCATAGGCGCGTATCAGCAATCGTCGCCCCAGCGCACCTGCGGGGTGGTTCAGCGCGAAGTCGCTGGGGGTAAAGCCGCGCATCGCCATCACCGCCATCGCCAGCGCGTCGCCCAGCGCGAGCATCGCCGTCGTGCTGGCAGTCGGGGCAAGATTATGTGGGCACGCCTCGCGCTCCACCGGAATCTCCAGCACCAAGTCCGCCATCCTACCCAGTGTCGAGTCGGGACGCCCTGTGAAGACCATCGTGAACACCTGCAGGCGTTTGAGCGCAGGGCACAGCAGGGTCAACTCATCGCTCTCGCCTCGAAACGAGAGCAGTATCGCCACATCCTGCGCCGTGATGGTTCCCAAATCGCCGTGCGCGGCTTCCGTGGGATGCAGGAAAATCGCGGGTGCGCCCGTGCTGCTGAATGTGCCAGCGAGTTTGCGGGCAATCGCGCCCGACTTGCCCACGCCGCTAAGGATCACGCGCCCCTCACAACGCAAAATCGCTTCAACCGCATGTTCGAACCGCTCGTCCAGCGACTCCATCAGTCGCTGAATCGCGTCGGCTTCGATTTGCAACACCTCACGTGCCACGCGCCGCGCGTCCGTACGTTCCAGCGTTGCGTTCATAGCAGGTTGTCGTCCAGTTCAGGTGTTACGCGCACACGACGGCGACGGCGCGGACACTGCGACGCCTCGCCGTAATGCTCTTCATACACCTGAATCAGTTTTTTCTTAACGCGCTGCAGCGCATTATCGATACACTTTGTGCCCCGACAGAGGCGGTCAGACATCTCTTTATACGACAAGCCATCTAAGTAGAATTCCAACACCTGCTTTTCGAGGTCGCTCATCTTCTCACGCGCCATATTCATCACGGCACGTGGGATACGCTTCTGCAAAATCCACTGCTCGGGGGTGAGGGCGTTGGGGTCGGGCAGGATGTCACCGAGGTTGGAATCGGTTTCATCGTTGTGGTGATTCTGCAGGGGACGATAGAGCGAGATATATTCGTTGAGCGGGATATGTTTCTGGCGCGTGGCGGCTTTCACAGCGGAGATAATCTGCCGCGTCACGCACAGCTCCGCGAACGGACGGAACTTATGCACCTGCGCATCTTTGAAATCGCGAATCGCCTTGAACAGCCCGATTAAACCTTCTTGCACCACATCCTCGTGGTCTGCACCGATTAAAAAGTAGGAGCGCGCCTTACTTTCCACCAGCGAGCGGTATCGCTTTAGAAGCGTCTCTGTGGCGCGTTCACTGCCCTGCTTTGCGTAGAAAACGAGTTCCTCATCCGCCATGTAGGCTGTACAAAGTACCGAGTCGTCGAAAAAGTAGCCATCCGTCATCGCCATGCCTGAATCCCTCCGTCGGTTGTCGTCCCAAGCCCACACCGAGAGCCGCATCGCTGATGAGTTGTTCGCCCGTGTTCTCATCCAACGCCTGCGCCTTGTGGTTGTCTGCAGCGCTCCCCTGCGGACATGATTAGTTTATACGATTCGCCCCGTAAAAGTCAAGGGTTTGGGGCGAATTGGGGGCAAATTCCACCCGAAATTGGCAGGAATCGCCAGGATACGGCGAATTGAGTTTTTTGAATACGCGGCGAAAGGATACACTATGCGCCGATACGGAGGTCGACCGATGGATAAGATGCGAATCTGGAGTTTGCTGGCGCTCACAGGGCTGACGACGACGGGGATTGCCGCATGGCAACCGCAGCAGTCGGCTCTGCAAATCTTGAAACGGGAGCCGAACCGCCTCACGATGCAGTTTCGTGGCGTGAAGCCCGCGATGGTGGAGGTAGTGGTGGACGGTATCGTAGTCGCCACGCGCCACCTGAGCGGGCAGACTGACCGCCTGCAGCTAAACCTACAGAGCGCAGGACTTTCCCCCGGCAGCCACGAGGCAATCATCAAGCTGTACGACTCAAACGGGCGGCTGATTAGCCAGAGCCAATCGCGCATCGAGCTACTGCCCGACCCGAACAGCCCATTATCTATCGTGATTCCCCGCCACGGGGACACTGTTTCGGGTGATGTGCCCATCGAGGCGCGCCTGAACCGCACTGGTTCCGCGTATGTATCATTTTTTGTGGATGGGCAGATTCGCGGGCTACGCAACTATCCGCCCTATGTGTATAACTGGGACACCACGCGCGAGACCAACGGCTGGCACACGATCGAAGTGTGGAGCTACGACGGCAACCAGACACTCAAGACGCCCCCGATGCGCGTGTATGTGAACAACCCCGGCGGGCGCACCGAGCGACAGATAGAAGCAGAACTGCCTGAGGGCGTCGTAGTGGAAAGCGAGCCTGTTTTTGCGGAGCCAACGCTGCGCGATGCCCGTGCTGCCGAGACGCGCCTGAGCGAGAATGTACGCCTGAGCGCGCCCGAAACGCCCAAACTGGTGCCTGCCGAGACACCAGAGCCTGCAGTTGCCACTGAAATCGTGGAGCTTGCCCCCGCGGCAAAGCGGAACACACCTGCGGCAGCGCTCCTACTCGAGAACCGTGCCGTTATGCCACAGGAGGAGCCGAACGCGCTGGCAACAGCAACCACACCCACACGCATGCCCGAACGCACCCAGGTGGCTAAGGCAGAACCGCAGATGCGAGGACAGAAGCTGCGCGTCCCGCAGATTGCCCTCGCGCCTGCACCCAGCACCACGCGAACTACTACATGGTTGAGCATCGAGCGTGGAACGCGCCTACCTGCAGGCATCACGCAGTTCGAGGTTGCGCTCGACGCTATGCTGATGAGCTTCGACGTCACACCGCAGGTGGAGAACGGCGTTGCACTGTTGCCCATCCGACCGCTGCTGGAAGCGCTGGGCGCGCGCCTGCGCTGGGACAACCAGACCAAAACTGCCACGATTAGGCTGGGCGAGCGGCAGGTTGTGCTGCATGTGCGCAAGAACGAGATCCTGGTGGACGGCACGCCTGTGCCCGCCGATGCGTCCCTGCGTATTCACAAAGGGCGCGTGATGGTTCCCGCCTCTGCCCTGCGCGAGATGCTGAACGCCGAGGTCGCCTTCGACAGCGCGACGCAGCAACTGGTCATCAATACTGGGCGCGAATAAGTAAGCCGTTTGCCTGCATATAACCTCACCCCCCGCTCCTCTCCGTAAACGGAGAAGGGCGGGGGGTGAGGTTTGAATTAGCGCAGTAACGCTGAACCCAGCTATTATACCTCTGTAAAGCCAACGGCTCACGCCTCGCAGGGTAAAATTACCACCGATGGCGATTCGCGTCAGGTTGGGGCAGGACGAAGTGCAGGTAGAACCAGGCGGCTCGGCGCAGCTGTTGGCATTAGTGCGCAACGAGGGCGATATGCCCGACCAGGTCGCGCTGGAAGTGGAAGGTGTCGACGCCGAGTGGTGCGCCATTCCAATTCCCTCGTTCCAGCTTGCGCCTGGCGAGGAAGTACAGGAGCGTATTCTGATTCGCCCCCCGCGCAACACCGAAAGCCGCGCGGGGACTTATCCGATTCTGGTGCGGGCGCGCTCGTTGGAAAACGGTGGCGCGGGCGTGGCGCAAGGCAGCCTTGTGATACGCCCCTATAGTATGCTCACACTCGAAATCGCCCCCAAACGCAATATCGCCTCGCCCCTGCACAAGCGCGTGCCCTACGAACTGACGCTTTCTAACTACGGCAACACCGAGCAGACCGTCCAACTGCACGCCTCCGACCCTGAAGATGAGGTGGTGTTCGAGCTGGAGCGCGAGCGTGTGCTGCTTGCACCCGGCGAAACGCAAAATGTGCTGGTGTACGCACAGCCCCGTCGGATGCCGACTCTGGCGAACCCTGCACTGTTTAGCTTCACGGCGACGGCGCGCAGCGTCGAGGACCCGCTCCGCTCCACCTCCGTGCAGGCGCAGTTAGAGCGCCGTGGCGTGGTCAGCCCGCTGGTGCTGGGCTTTCTGGTTGTATTGGGGCTGCTGCTGGCGTTGTGGGCGTACACGCGCCCGCTGCCTGTGCAAATCGAGGAGTTCGTCGCCCAACCTGCGCAGATTACTGCTGGCGAGTCCACCACGCTCAGCTGGACGGTGCGCCATGCCGACAGGGTGCTGATTGAACCCGCACTGGGCGAGTATGACCCAAACCAACAACGCTCGGTGCAGGTGCAACCGCAAACCACCACTACCTACCGCCTGATTGCCCGCAACCGCTACGGCGAACAGATTCGCGAGGTGGTAGTGATTGTGCAAAACGCGCCGGAGCCACCTGCGCCCGTGATTAGCAAGTTCTTTGCAGAGCCTGCCCAAATCAAGCGTGGCGAATCGGTGCTGCTGCGCTGGCAAGTGCAGAATGCCACGGAACTGATACTAACCCCACCCGGTGGACAGAAGTTAGACCCTGCGATGCCCGGCTTTGAGCATCGCCCCTCACGCACGACGGAGTACGAACTCATCGCTCGCAACGCTGCTGGCAAGACGACAAGCAAGAAGATTAAGGTTGAAGTGATTGATCCCTCGCAGGCGCAGATACTGGGCTTCACGGCGCAGCCCGAGCAGATAACGGTAGGTGAGAGCACGATCCTGCGCTGGGAAGTGGTGAATGCCGTGCGCGTGGAAATCGACAACGGCATCGGGCGCGTGGATGCCAAACAGGGCGAACTGCCCATTACGCCCGCGCAGACCACCACCTATACCCTCACCGCATATGACAGTGAGGGGCGTCCCGCGCAGGCGAGAGTGACCGTGAAAGTAAACCCTGCACCTGAACCACCCCCCACTGAGACGCCTTAGCCCCGACGCGCCTTGCGCTTGATGCGTGCAAGTGCGTTGTCCACCGCTTTGGGTGAGCAGCCGAGCTGCTCTGCAATCTGGCGATAGGTGAGATGCTGTTGGTACAGCGCGACGACTTTCGCCTCCAGCGGACTGAGGCGTGTGGAGAGGAATACCTGCTGTTGCGTCAACGCATCACGCTCGCTCAGCTGCTCCACCAGGTCTTGCGCCGGGTCGGGCAGCCGTTCGAGCCAGTTGCCCTGCCCCTCAGACGAGTCGGACAGGCTCAGCAGCGGTACGCCCCAACGCTGTGCACGCTTTAGCTCCGACAGGATTTGCCGCCGGATACACACCCGAGCAAACGCTGCAAATCCCGACTTGCGCTGCGGGTCGAAACACTGTACCGCCCGCCACAAGCCAATCAGGGCAATTTGGTTCACATCCTCCGGGTCGTAACACGGCATAAAGAACCGCCCTGCAAGGCTTTGCGCCAGCGGGCGAAACAGCGTCATCACCTGCTCCGCCGCCCACTCATCGCCCTGCTGCGCTCGCAACACTAAGTCGTCCATTAAATGACAATCGCTCCACACGGACATAAAGGCTTCACCACGCCTATTATAGCACAGTTGTATATGACTTGCCCTGCGCTCACGCCCAAAACAGCGATTCTTCCCCATATTCGCACAGCGTAGTTAGGCAAACTCCACAGTTTTGGCTTCATAACGACTCACTTCGAGCAATTCTGGGATATAATTAAGAGGCGCCTCGATGCGTTCCTCTATCGTTTTGTGTGCTCATATTCTGAACGGAGGTCACACGATGATACCTGTAGGATTGTTCTCAATCCGGCAAGCCGATTATACTGACTTGGGTCGTATCGAGGAACTGGATCGTCTGTTTGGCAACGCGGCGCTCACGCGCGACTATTTCGAGGCGTGGTTGCGCCATCACCCCGACGGCTTCTTAGTCGCCGAGTACGACGAGCGCATCTACGGCTACAGCATGGTGATTTACCTGAACAACGAGCAGATTCAGGAGAATTGGTACTTAGACACAGGAGGGGGCACCTGCAGCACGCACACGCCGCTGGGCGAGTATCTGTACGCGGTCAGCATCGCCTCGCAGAAGCAGGAGGCAGCACGTGCCCTCTTTATCGCCAGTCGCCGGCTATTTATCCGCTCGCATGTGTATCAGACGGTCATCTTCGGTAGGTTGCCACGCTTTCGCAAGTGGGTCGAATCGATGGGCTACTGCCCCGAGACACTTACCCACGCCCAGAAGCGACGCCTGCTCGATGTGTATGTAAACATGCTGCACGACCCGTATCAGGTGTTCTACGAAGGGCTGAATTTTATGGCCGAATACGGCGTGGTGGACTACCTCGAGGGCGACAACGATTCGCTGGACTGTGCGCTGCGCCTCGTGTGGCGCAACCCCTACTACCGCCCGCTGCATCTAGATCGTGCAGTGGTGGAAATCAGCCCGACAAGCGAGCTGCCCGCGGTCAATCGTTCCTAAAAGCCTCCTTAGTTTGGGGTATCCTATGCTGGAGGCGACGATGACTCAGCGTGTATGGAACTTTTCGGCAGGTCCGGGCGTGTTGCCTGTGCCCGTGTTAGAGGAAGCGCAACGCGATTTGCTTGCCCTGCCTGGCGCAGGCGCGTCGGTACTAGAAATCAGCCACCGCTCGAAGCACTTCGATGCAATCATCCAGGAAGCAGAAGCGAACTTGCGGAAACTGCTGAACATCCCCGAGAACTATCATGTGTTGTTTTTGCAGGGCGGCGCAAGTTTGCAATTCGCGATGGTTCCGATGAACCTGCTGGGCGATGGCAGCGCGGACTATATCATCACAGGTTCGTGGGGTCAAAAAGCGTACAAAGAGGCGCAACTGGTGGGTAAGGCACGCGCTATCTGGAACGGTAAGGAGGAGAACTATACCCACACGCCCCACCCTAACGAGTATCAGGTGGATCCGAACGCCCGCTATGTGCATTTCACCTCCAACGAGACGATTCAGGGCGTTGTGTTCCCCGCCGAGCCAGAGGTGGGCGATGTGCCGCTGGTATGCGATATGTCGTCCAATTTCCTATCGGCGCCGATTGATGTGAGTAAATACGCGCTGATTTACGCGGGGGCGCAGAAGAACGCGGGACCTGCAGGCGTGACAATCGTAATTATCCGCGATGATTTAGTCGCGCGTGCGCCTGAAAACCTGCCCGCGATGCTGAACTACCGTGTGCAAGCCGAGAACAAGTCGCTCTACAACACGCCGCCCGTATTCCCCATTTATATCGTGATGCTGGTGACGCGCTGGCTGATGCACACGATTGGCGGGCTGGAGCGCATGGAGCAAATCAACCGCGAGAAGGCACGCCTACTGTACGAGGTGATTGACCAAAGCAACGGTTTCTATCGCGGGCACGCGCATCCAGACCATCGCTCCATCATGAATGTGACGTGGCGATTGCCCAACGAGGAGCTGGAGAAGCAATTCATTCAAGAGGCGCAGGCACACGGCTTGCACGAACTCAAGGGGCATCGTTCGGTCGGCGGCTGCCGCGCGTCAATCTACAACGCGATGCCTATCGAGGGTGTGCAGGTGTTGCGCGAGTTTATGCTGGAGTTTATGCGCAAGCACCGCTAATCCCGCTGGGAGAGATCAATCAGCCAGCATCCGTTGTCAGTGCTCACAGCAGACGTTTTTGAGCAGTACCTACTATCAC
>CAYVKB010000036.1:0-24656 GCA_964451985.1 uncultured Fimbriimonadales bacterium
CGTTCTGCCAGATTCTTATACCCCCTCCTTTAGGTTCCCCCTGCAAGCAGGGGGAACCGTTTTTTCTGATGTGGTTCCCTCGCGCTGAGAGGCAATCGTTTACATTTCTGGGGGGGTATGTCGCTTCCCAATTCACCTACCCCCCCCTACTTTGTAAACCTGCCTGTAAATTTTTTTACATTTTAGACGGCGTCCCGCAGAGGATGCGCTTGATAGTACGATTGGTATAATATCGTCATGAACCGTGAGCTGCCGCAGCGGAGGTATGGCAAAACGGGCGTGCGCATGCCCATTCTGGCGTTGGGTGGGGCAGGAGTGCTACAGGACATGAGCCGCAAGCGCGAAGCAATCGAAATCATCCGCACGGCGGTCGATTCGGGCGTGTACTATTTGGACACAGCACAGCAGTACCGCGACAGCGAACTCATCTTCGGCGAGGCGATTGAGGGAATCCGCGAAAAAGTCTTTCTCAGCACCAAGAGCGACAAGCGCACCTACGACGGTGCATGGCGCGAGCTGGAGAGCAGCCTCAAACGCCTGCGCACCGATAAGCTGGAGCAGTGGATTGTGCATCATGTCTCCTACCCGCGCGAGATTGAGCAGCTTTTTGCCCCTAACGGTGCAATCAGAGCGTTTCAGCAAGCGAAAGAACAGAAAATCGTGAAATATGTGGGCATTTCAGGGCATAACGACCCCGAAGTACTAAAAACGGCGATGGAGCGGTTCCCGTTCGACATGGTGCTGATTCCGCTGAATCCGACCGAGCTACACCATCCGCGCACATTCGCCAAAGAGTTCCTGGAGTACGCGCGGCGCAAGGGCGTGGCAATTGCCGTGATGAAGGTGATGGGCGTGGGGCGACTGGTGGGCGAGGGTAAATTCACCGTCGCAGAGTTGTTCCGTTATGCACTGAGCTTCCCGATCCACACCGCTGTGATCTTGCCCAACAGCCCACGCGAGTTGCACGAGCTACTGCACGCTGCACGCGAGTTCAAGCCGCTTAGCCCCGCCGAACGCGCCGCGCTGGAAGAGCGGGGCAAACCGCTGATGCAGCAGGTCGCGGGGATGTATCACCAGTGGCCTTAGTCGAAAATATCGAACAAATCCTCGAACCAGTCGCGCTTCTTGCGGCGTTTGCGCTTGTGATGCTCGTCGTAATAGTAATCGTCGTCGTCCTCGTAGCGGGGCGGTGGCGCAGAACGATGTGGTTCGGGACGATAGGGCGCAGGAGGCGGTTCTGTCGCACGAGGTGCGGAGCGTGCGCCGCCTTGCATCTCCAGCAAATGCCGCTCGATAATCTTGTCCAACTCGCCCCGATCCAGCCACACCCCCCGACAGTTCGGGCAGTAATCGATTTCGATGCCCGAGCGCACCGCCATCTGCAGTTCCAAGTTGCATACAGGGCACTTCATGGCGTCGTATTGTACCTAACTGAGACCGTACACGGGAATCGCCGCTCCGTGGATGGCGCGTGCGGCAGGCGAGCAGAGGAACATCATCACCTCGCCTAACGCTTCGGGCGACACCCAGCGGTTGAAGTCGGCGTCAGGGCGTGCGGCGCGATTCGAGGGCGTGTCGATGGTGCCGGGCAGTACGCAGTTCACATTAACCCCGTGTTCGCGCAGTTCCGCCGAGAGCGACTCAGTGAGTCGGATGACGCCCGCTTTGGCAGCACAGTAGCCTGCGCCGCCGCCAAAGCCTGCCAAGCCCGCCCTGCCCGATACATGGACAATCGCGCCCCCGCCAGAGCGTATCAGAATCGGCGCAATCGCCCGCGAGACCAGAAACGCCGTGCGCAGGTTCATATCCAGCATGTTTTGCCACTGCTCGACGGGCGTCTCGTGCACAGACGGACCCGCCGTGAAGCCACCGACAGTGTTTATCAGCGCGTCCAGCCTACCAAATCGGTCGTCTATTGCGCAGGCGAGGCGTTCGCAATCATCAGGCTGGCGCAGGTCAATCCCGCCCACCAGTAAGTGCTGCGGGTCAAGCGAGAGGTCGGCAAAGAGTTGATGCAGCAGCGTCTCCTCGCGGGCGCACAGAGCGAGTGTCGCACCCGCTTGATGGAACTGGCGAGCAGCCACTCGCCCCAACGCGCCCGTCGCGCCTGTGAGGAGAATGATTTTATTCGTGAAGTCAAAGATAACCATGACAACCGCAGTGAGTATACCACACCTCTGAACGGACTCATTACTCCTCATCCAACACCAACGTTTTCCTCAGCCTCTCCCGCGCGTGCTGACGGGCGCGAATGATTGCACGCGGTGTTAGGTTCAAAATCCCTGCGATTGTCTTATCAGGCAGTGGTGCAAGTGGTGTATACTGGGCGTAAGCGTCGCCCAGTGCGCCATGCCCTGCCAATGCCTGCGCCAGCTCGGTTTCCAAAGCGAGTGTGAACGCCACGGCATGGTGTGCAGGCATCGCCCGCAAGATCGCCGCCACACACTGCACGAAGTGCGCATCGTCTAAATGCTCGGTGGGTATGCCCAGTTGAGGGTGCAACTTTTCGGGCAAAACCTCTAAAGAAATGTGTGTGCCTCGTGTACGCAGGACCCGGGCGTGGGTGCGCTCGCATACGCGCTGAACGTAGCCCGTCAAGCACGGCTTCCAACACTCGGCGTGTTCAGGCAACTTGAAACGCAACACGGCGATGCGCACCTCACTCAAGATGTCCTCAAGGTCGTGCTCGCCCAGGGGCGATGCACATCCCCCATTCCGGCGGCGTAGCCATCGTGCGGCGTATGACTCGGCAAACTCCAACCACTGCATCAACTCGCGCTCCTGACACTGCTCCAGCCATTCCTCATATCGATCTGCATAGTGTGCCATCTCGCACCTCCGTATGTCCAAAGGATACGATATGGCACTGAAAATCCACTGAAAAAAGGCCGAAGCACTGAAAATCCTCGTGCGATGGCAACAACCAGGCGGTCATCCCATCGCAGCAACGCCCTCGAACATCCGAGTCGTCGCTTGGGAAAGCATTTCAGGGGCGTATCGCTGGGCGTGCTGGAAGAAGGGCAGCGCATCGCGCGGGCGTCCAAGTTGTTGATAGGTTTGTAGCAGTAAGCGCAGGGCGTTCTCGTCGGCGGGGTCGTGTTGCAGGATACGCTCACAATCGGCGGCAGCTTCGGTCAGCCTCCCCTTCACCAGCAGGCGTTGGGCGCGCGCCAGGAGACACTCCAGCAGCAACACACGCGCCCGCTGATGGGTCAGGGCGCACCAGGGCTCGTCGGCGAACTCAGGTAACAGATCGCCTGTGTAAAGCGGTATCGCCTCGCTGAGTCGCGTAAGTTGCTCGTCGGGGTCGGCGATGCTGAGGGCGTCTTGTGCGGCGCACTCAAACTCTTGCAAGTCTGTGCGCCAGGTGTGTGGCGGCCTCCAGCGGTAGAGACCGTTCTCGTAGTGAAGCCACTCGCCTGCGGCGTCGCCGAAGGCTTTGCGTAGCGAGCGTCGCGCCGCCGAAATTACAGTTTGCAGGTTCACACGCGCCTTGTCGGGGTCTAAATGTGGAAAGTGTTGCTCCAGTAAGGTATGTACATCGATGGGCGCGCCGCCACACAGCGCAAGATGAGCGAACAGGGCGCGGGCGCGTGGACTTGCCCAGTGCTTTCGAGTCATAGCGGCGTTGCGGAATCGCACGCTGCCCTCGCCCAGCAGTTGAATCAAGATGTCCCAGACCCCTGTGAGTGCAGCTGGCGTTTCGGCGGGCGCAATCGCGCGCATCAGGCGGGGCGCGCCGTATTCAGCAAGCAGGATCTCGCCTTGTTCGGCGTCAGCGGGGCGGTTTAGAGCGCGCCCGCGCAACGTATACGCCAACCCCCGATAGAATGCATGCCCCCAAGAGTCGGCAATCTGCATGGCATGCTCGGCAGACTCGGCTTCAATCGTGGGGTCGGTCAGCCCCTGCAACAGGACGAGTTCGCATTCCAGTTCAGGCAGGCTCAGTGTGCGCACCAGCGGGGCGGCTTGCTGCAGCGCGTCGGCGGCGTCTTGGGGCTGTTTTTGAAGTAGGCATGCCTGCGCTCGCAGCAGCCACGCTTTGGCGGTCTGTAGCTGGTTGCCGATTTTGAGCGCGGCGCGGCGGGCGTCGTCGGCAGCGGCGATGGTGGCGACGTAGTCGCCCGTTTCCAGCAATGCCTGCGCGCGGCGATAACGCCACTCTGCCTCGCGCTCCTGCCCCAGCGCGTGCTGGGCAAGCCGCAGCGCACGTTCGGCGACGCGCAACGCTTCCTGCGGCTGACGGTATAGCAACGTTAGGAACCACGGCTCCAGCGCGGCGAGTTGCTCACCCACCTGCTCCGCAAGTTCAAGAACCGAGCGGGCGCGCACCTGCAGCTCCGCCCCGCGCCCATAGAACGCCGCAGCCTCCGCGTACATGATCTGATAAAGCATCAGCGTCCGCTGCGAGCAGTCGGGTTGCGCCGTCCACTGCTCCAGGCGCTCCAGCGTTTCCTGCGCAAGGCGCTTGTCGCCGTTGGCAAGTGCGTAGCGCAGGGTGTAGTGCAACACACCACTCCATCGGTTCAGCAGCGCATCGTTCTCGCGCAGGCGTGTCCACACGGTACAGTGAATCTCGTAGGCACGGCGCAGGTCGCCCTGACAAGCGTACACATAGGCAAGACTTAGCTCCGCCATTAGCCGTTGCGAATCGCCCAGTTCAGGCTCCGCGAGTAGTTCCTGCAGGCTTTCTTGGGCTTCGCGGGCACGCCCCAGCTGCGTGAGTTGCCCTGCGCGGGCGCAGAGTACCTGTGTCCACAGCTCACGCTGCGGGTCAAGTTCGGAGTGCGCTTCCAACGTCGCCAGTGCCTGTTGCGAGGCGTCGAGCGCTTGTAGCAAGCCGTCGGGCTGCTGGAACAGCAGGTAGGGACGGTCGCACAGCAGTTGGGCGCGGCGGGTTGTGTCGCCTAACCGCGATGCCCACTCCAAGCAGGTATCCAACAATTCCAGTCTGGGGCGTGGGGGCAGTTGCGCACGCAGACGCAGGTAGGCATCGTGTAGCTCCAATAGGCGTTCGGATGTGGGCGCACAACGGCACAGGTGTTGAACAATCACCAGTTCAGGCACGTGCTGCTGACGCAGAGCTTCAACAGCACGTTCGTGCCCCTGCGTGCGTTGGCGCGGCTCCTGCGCGGCGTAGACCACTTCGCGGAAGAGGCGGTTCCGCCAGCGCAGCTCGTCCACGTCCTGTGGCTCCAGCCACCCCAACGCTCGCAACGCCTCGACGCCTTTCTCTACGGATCGCTCGCTCTGCTGGGCGATTGCAGGCAGCACAGAGCGCGGCGCGATACTCTCAAACAGGCTCGCCGCGAAGGCAATCTTCTGCTCGGACAGGCTCAAGCTCGTCAGGCGGCGCAGCAATGCCTCACGTAGGGTGGGCGGAATCCACGCGCTCAGCGGCTGGGGTGAATCGTCGCCGAGTTCGGGCATGCTGTCCAGTATCTCACTCAGATATAACGGGCTGCCCCCTGTGAGTTCGTAGAGTGCACGACTCAGATGCTCGACGCGGGTTAGCTGGGGCAGGCGTTCCTGCAACAGCGTCTCTACTTCGGACAGATTGAAGGGTCGCAGTGCCCAGACCTCGCCCGCTTCGCGTTCCACCACAGCGCGTTTCAGGTCCGCTAATGCGCCACGCAGCGGCGACGCCGCCGTGAGTACCAGCCCTATCGGCTCCAGCCGCAGGGCGACCAGCCAGTTCAGCAGGGTGCGCTGCAGGTTCTCGTGGGCACGGTGCAGGTCGTCGAGGACTAACAGCAGCGGGCGTTGGCGGGCAAGCTCACGCAGAGGATAAATCAGGCGCGTGGGCAGGTACCACGCCTGCGGGGTCTGTAGCCAGCGTTCCAGTGGCTCCTGCAGCGGCCCGCCCACCTCACCGAGTTCAAAGCAGAGCGTCTCCAGCAGGGCAACAAGCGGCAGGTGGGGCGGCTCAGCGGCGTCGCCCCGACACCACGAATCGGCGACGGCAAAGCCCTCGAGCCGCGCGCGTTCACACGCTAGACGCAACGCGCTCGTGCGTCCCGCACCTGAATCGCCTGTAATGAGCAAAACGCCTCCACGGCCACGCACAGTCTGAGCGAACCAGTCCGCCAGAGGCGTCTCCAACTCCCGCACTGAAAGCGTGCGACACTCCCGCCGCATAGAGGGGAGTATACCTTCCTTCCCGTATACGCTCTTAGAGGATGAGTCAACAGAAGACCAACCCACCTACAGGCTTCTCTGCTCGCCAAATGCAATAGGAGCAACTACCCATCCAAAGGAATAAGGTATCATATACCCTGCCCCACTACGGAGGATATGATGATCGTAAGAGAGTGGCTCAAGAAGCTGATGGACACCAGTGAGCGCGATGTGAAACGGTTGGCGTCTACCGTGCAGAAAATCAACGCGCTCGAACCCGAATTTCAGGCGTTATCCAACGAACAACTGAGAGCGAAAACCGACGAATTCAAGAAGCGATTACAAGACGGCGCAACGCTGGATGATATTTTGCCCGAGGCGTTCGCAGCGTGTCGTGAGGCGGCGCGACGCACTCTCAACATGCGCCACTTCGATGTGCAGTTGATTGGCGGCATGGTGCTGCACCAAGGTCGCATCGCTGAAATGAAGACGGGCGAGGGCAAAACGCTCGTCGCCACGCTCCCTCTTTACTTGAACGCGCTGTTGGGCAAGGGTGTGCATTTGGTCACAGTAAACGACTACTTGGCGCGGCGTGACGCCGTGTGGATGGCGCCTATCTATCACCTGCTCGGACTCAGCGTGGGCGTGATTCAGGGGCAAAGTGCGGAAAGCGACGAGCGCGGCGGCTCCTATATCTACGAACCCGGCTACCAGCACCCCGACCCGCGCTACCTGCACCTGCGCGAGGTCACTCGCAAGGAAGCCTACGCCGCCGACATCACCTACGGCACGAACCACGAATATGCCTTCGACTACCTACGCGACAATATGGTCTACTCCGTCGACGATCTTTCGCAACGCGAACTCTATTACGCGATTATCGACGAGGTGGATAGCATTCTGATAGACGAGGCGCGTACCCCGCACATCATCTCCGGACAGATTGAGGAGGATTTGAGTATCTACTCGCGCGTGGACTCCTTCGTGCGTCGCCTGCAACCAGAGCGCGACTATGTGGTGGACGAGAAGCACCACGTCGTAACGCTCACCGAAGAAGGCACCGAGCGGCTGGAACAGATGATGGGGGTGCGCAACCTCGCCGACGAAGTGGAACTCATGCCCTACATCAACGCCGCGCTCAAAGCGCACGGCTACTTCAAAAAAGATATTCACTACGTGGTGCGCAACGGCGAGATTATCATCGTCGACGAGTTCACAGGACGCCTGATGCACGGCAGGCGCTTTAGCGACGGGATTCATCAGGCGCTGGAAGCCAAAGAGGGTGTGCCCATCAAGCAAGAGAGCCAGACCATCGCTGTTGTGACCTTCCAGAACTACTTCCGCCTGTACCAGAAACTGGCGGGTATGACGGGCACGGCGAAGACTGAAGAAGAAGAGTTCCGCAAGATTTACGGCATGGATGTGGTGTGCATCCCGACGCACCGCGCGATGATACGCGTCGATCATCCCGATGTGGTGTACAAAAATCTGGAGGCGAAGCTGCGCGGGATTTCGCTGGAGATTCTGCGCCTGTACACCAAACAGCAGCCCGTGCTGGTGGGCACGCGCTCTATCGAGATGTCCGAGGTGGTCTCCTCGCGCCTGACCTTTGACAAGTTGCAACTGCTGACGCTGGTCGAGCGGGCGCGGCGGGAGCTGGAGACCAACAAGAAAATCGACAAAGCCAAAAAGGACGAGTGGCGTAAGACGCTGCTGATGCCCCTGAACGCGCTCTCGATGCGGCAGATTACTCCCATCCTGCGTGACCTGGGGCTGCCCACGAACCCTACTGACCCCATCCAAGTGAAGTGGTTCCTCGAACACTGGGAGCTGCCTGAAGCGAACGCCGAGTATTTCATCGAGGCAATGGAGCACGGTATCCCACATAACGTGTTGAACGCCAAGTACCACGAGAAGGAGGCAGCGATTATTGCCGAGGCGGGGCGCAAAGGTGCAGTGACGATTGCAACGAACATGGCGGGTCGCGGTGTGGACATCCTGCTAGGTGGCTCGGTAGTGAAGCAGGAACCCAAGCCCGAAAGCGCGAACGGCGAAGTGGACGCCGAAGCAACGCCTCAAGAGGAAATCTCATTCCGGCGCGGCGGTAAGGTGCGCGCTGCGCCGCCCTTGCCGCTTTCCGAGCAGGAACGCTCCGCTGCCGCCGAAGAGGTGCGCAAACTCGGCGGGCTGTTCGTATTGGGCACGGAACGCCACGAGAGCCGACGCATCGATAACCAATTGCGCGGACGCTCTGGACGGCAAGGCGACCCCGGCGAGTCGCGCTTCTACCTGTCGCTGGAAGACGAACTGGTGCGCCTGTTCGCCGAGAACCTACGCAACAGCCCGCTCCTGAAAACTTGGCCCGAAGATGAGCCACTGGAAGCGAAGATGCTGACCAAAGCCATCGAGGGCGCACAGAAGCGTGTGGAGCTGCACAACTTCTCTATCCGTAAGCACGTGCTGCAATACGACGACGTGCTGAACAACCAGCGTCTGCAGATTTATGGACTGCGCCGCCAGATACTGGAAGGCAAGGGCACGCGCGAACTCGCCTTGAACTACATCGACGAGGTGGTGAGCGAAGTCGTTGACGAGTTCGCCCCGCGCAACCTACCACCCACCGAGTGGGATTT
The DNA here is from genome assembly GCA_964451985.1 of uncultured Fimbriimonadales bacterium. GTDB lineage: Bacteria > Armatimonadota > Fimbriimonadia > Fimbriimonadales > GBS-DC > GBS-DC. Next base: position 8,751 of record CAYVKB010000036.1, read on the forward strand.
GCAGGGACTGTACCTGCGGCTGAACACCATCTTCCCACTGGAGTTCTTCGTGAAGCCCGACGACTTCAACTTCACGCGCCACGATTTGTTGCTCGACCAAGTGCGCGAGTGGGCGGAGCAAGCCTACGCGATGCGCGAGGAGCAGCTCGGCGCGGAACTCGTGCGCGAGATGGAGCGCTACTTCATGCTGCAGGTCATCACCCGCCGCTGGGTCGAGCATCTGGCATCGATGGAGTACCTGCGCGAGGGTATCGGGCTGCGCGGCTACGGACAGATTGACCCGCTGGTAGCGTACAAGCAGGAGTCGTCTAAAGTGTTTGCCGATACGCTCCACGCGATTCGCAACGATGTGGTGATGTTCCTGTTCCACGCGCAGGTTGCACCGCCGCAGCCGCGTCAGGTAGTGCGGATAGCGGGCGAGGCAAACTCAGCGATGGCGGGTGCGCGCGGCGGCTTGGGCGTGCAGCGTCTCGCCGACGATGCGGAAATGGCAACCGCCAGCGCAGGTAGCGCACCCACTGGCAAAATCGGGCGCAACGACCCCTGCCCCTGCGGCAGTGGCAAGAAGTATAAGAAGTGTTGCTATCCGAAGTATGGCTAACCGCCGCGACTGGGACGCGCTGAACGACACAATTATTGCCTGCTCGCGTTGCCCGCGCCTTGCGGCGTATCGCGAGCAGGTTTCCCAAACCAAGCGCGCCGCGTTCCGCGAGCAAACCTACTGGGGTAAGCCTGTGCCCAACTTCGGCGAACCTACGGCGCAACTGCTGATTGTTGGGCTTGCGCCCGCCGCGCACGGGGGCAACCGCACCGGGCGAATCTTCACAGGCGACGCCTCGGGCGATTTCCTGTTCAGTGCGCTACATCGTGCAGGCTTCTGCAATCAGCCCACCTCCACCCATCGAGACGACGGGCTGACCCTGCACAACGCTGCCATCACTGCCGCCGTTCACTGCGCCCCGCCCGACAACAAACCCACCCGTGAGGAACAGGCTAAATGCTTTCCGTACCTTGTGCGTACCTACCACCTCATGCCGAACCTGAAAGGTTTTCTGGCGTTAGGACAGCTCGCGTTCGACACCTGCCTGCGCCTTGCCAAGCAGGAGAGCCTGCTCCTCCCCGATGTCCGCTACACCTTTCGGCACGGCGCGATTTACTCCCTTAGCGACGGCAAGTTCCTTGCCGCGAGCTACCACCCCAGCGCACGCAACACATACACGAAACTGCTTACGCTGGAAATGATGACTGAACTGCTCCAGCGCGTGCGCGAACGGCTGTAGAGGATAATTGCTCCCTGCCCCGAAATTTGCCCATGTGTATACAAGCGAACTGATTTTTCCGCTCAATGGCTGGCACAATCACGCATCCAGCATCGTGGAGTGTCCCAACGGTGACCTGCTGGTGTGCTGGTTCAGCGGCTCAGGCGAGCGCACGGCGGATGATGTGCAGATTCTGGGCGCGCGGCGACGCAGGGGCGCATCGCGTTGGAGCCAACCCTTTACGATGGCAGATACACCCGACTACCCCGATTGCAATCCAGTTCTATTTATCGACTCCCGCAAACGCCTGTGGCTGGTGTGGATTGCTATCCTGAACCATCGCTGGGAAGGCTCGCTACTGAAGTATCGGCTCAGCACGGACTACCAGCGCGCGCTCGCACCCCGCTGGACGATGGGCGATGTGATTCATATCTCGCCCGACGAGCGGTTTGTGGAGGCTGTAGAAGTTTGGCTAAAAAAGTTGGAATCGCTGGGCGCGTCGTTGCCTGCCCCCCTTAAGGCGCGGCTGGAGGTGTACCTGCGCACGGTGCAACAGAACGCCCGCGACGAACTCTCGCGGCGGCTGGGCTGGATGACGCGCATCCCGCCGCTGATTGAGGGCGAGCGTATCTATTTGCCCCTCTACTCCGACGGCTTCAGCTTCTCGCTGGTTGCCATCAACGAAGATGGGGGCGACCGCTGGAAGCCCAGTATGCCGATTTTGGGACCGGGCGCTGTTCAGCCCAGCCTACTGCGACGGCGCGACGGAACACTTGTCGCCTACATGCGCGACAACGGACCGCCCCCGAACCGCGTATATGTCTCTTATTCGCGCGATAACGGGCAGACCTGGACGGAAGCGGAGAAGACCGATTTGCCGAATCCGGGCTCCAGCGTCGCCACTCTTGCGTTGCGCACAGGTGAGTGGCTATTGGTGGGCAACGATACCGAGCAGGGACGCCATCAGCTCGCCATTTGGCTCTCGGAAGATGAAGGGCGCACTTGGCATTTGGCGCGATACCTGGAGAAGGACGAACCCCAACGCGGCAGATATTCCTACCCATGCGCCATCCAGACGCGCGACGGAGCAATACACGTAACCTACAGCTACGCCTTAGAGCGCGACGATTTGCCCCGCGACGAGCGCGGACGCCCCAAGCGCAGTGCCATCAAGTGGGCGCGATTCGAGCGGGCGTGGCTGCTTGAGAACGCATGAACGCCCCAAGCGACGCCGTCGGGCTGTACCTGACGATGTTCCTGCTCCTGCTGCTACTCGGCTACGCCCTGCGGCGCGGAGGTGTGATGACCAACGAGACAACCGTGTGGCTGGCGCGGCTGGTGTCGCTTGCGCCGTTGCCTGCGCTGGTGCTGAGTGCATTAGCAAAAGCCTCCTTCTCGCCTGCGTTGCTGGGCGCGTGGGGCGTTGGAATGGCGTCTGTATGGATGTGCATGGCGTTGGCTTGGGCTGTGGGCGGGCTGCTGCGCCTCGCGCCCAGCACACGTGCTCTGCTGACCGTACAGGGCAGTATCAGCAACACAGGCTTTCTCGGTACGCCGCTGATTGCCTCATTGTATCAGAATAACCCCAACATCGTCGCTGCTGCAGTGACATATGATATGGGCGTCACCAGCCTAATGATACACCTCGTGGGCGCACGGATACTGGCGCGTTTCGGCGCGTCGCACGGCGTGGACGGTGTGCAGGGGTTGAAACGACTCGTGCAGATGCCTGTGTTCTGGGCGACGCTGCTGGGCTACACGCTAATGCTCACTCAACTACGCCTTCCTGAGCCGCTGATGTTCACGCTGGAGCGTCTGGGGCAGACCACCACGCCACTGGTACTTTTAGCCATCGGCGGGATGTTGCACTGGCGCACACTGGGGTCGCGCTGGAAAGCCCTCGCGCTGATTGTGGTTTTCAAATCGCTGCTTGCGCCCCTGCTGATGTTAGGACTACTGCGCTTTGCGGGCTTACCCGACCTTGCCGCCCGCGCCCTGCTACTCCAAAGCGCGATGCCCACCGTGATGGTCAGCGCGGTCTACGCCGCCGCCTTCAAGACCGAGCCAGAACTCGCTTCAGGGGTCGTGGTGGCTTCTACAGTGGTCTCGCTGGCGCTGCTACCGATGTGGATGAGAATCCTATAATCGCGCGGACACTCCTCTGTCCGTGCGACGAAAAAAATATGTGGAGCCTGTAAAGGCTCCACGAGAGGGAGGTTGGGTTAACAAGGCTGTGCGGTCTGCTCTGCCACGTGTGTCGTGACATGGTTATTATAATTCAGATTGTGGGCAGAAGGGTCTGTCAAAATTGCTAGATTCAGCGCAAAGTACGTAGCGCCACCCGTGCGGGCGCGCCATCTGCGCCTTCAATCAGCAGGGGCATGCAAATCAGTTCGTATTCACCTGTTTCCACGCCGCTCAGGTTCAGCCCCTCGATAATAATCTTGCCCGTGCCACATAGGATGTGATGCACTTCGGGTTTAGATGCGCCGTACCGCTCCACCGAAAGATAATCGATACCCACCACATCGACGGCGCGTCGCACTATCCACTCGGCGGCGTCGGGCGTGAGGGCAACGTGGTTCTCGTTGAAAGTGGTCTCGTGCGCCCAGCGTGCGCTGTTGTCGGTTTTAATCAGTAGGCGCGTGATGGTTGAGGGAATACTCGCTTGCTCCAGCGCGTCGGCGGTAATCTGTTTGTGTCCGCTCAGGTCTGCCACGTAGGCGTAGCCGATTAATCGCGCGAGCGGGATCTCGTGGATGCGCTTGCCCGCGTCGTTGAAGTGCCACGGGGCGTCGATATGCGTGCCCGAATGCGTACCAATCTGCAGGCGCGAACCGTTTGCAATCGCCCCCTCCGTAATCCGCGCTACAGGAATCAGCTCAAACGGTGCGTCGCCCGGATAGGTCGGCATCGGCTGCCTAAGCGGAACACTGATGTCAATCAGCATCGAGCGGGATTATACCTGCGCCAGGATGTTCAGAAAATCCTCCGGCAGCGGAGCGGTGAACTGCATCCGCGCACCTGTTATGGGATGCTCAAACTCAATCTCGTAAGCATGCAGCAGTTGCCCTTGCAGGTTCTCCAGCGCGCGGGCAAGTTCGGGCGAGCAGTCGCGTGGGGGCTTGCGCACGCCTCCGTAGAGCGCGTCGCCCACTACCGGATGCCCAATCGTGCTGGCATGCACGCGCACCTGATGGGTACGCCCCGTCTCCAAGCGCGCGTACAGCAGCGCAAAGTCACGCCACGCTTGCTGTACCGTGAAATGGGTGCGTGCAGGGCGCGCTTTGCCTGCTGCCACCGCCGACTCGTCCAGCACTGCCATCTTCTTGCGATGTACCGGATGACGACCGATAGGCAAATCCACAGTGAACTGTCGCTCTTTTGGAACGCCCCATACCAGCGCAAGATAGCGGCGGTCAATCGTGTGGCGCTGCAGGGCATCGCTCAGCCGTGCGTGCGCCAAATCAGTCTTGGCAACAATCAACAGCCCAGTGGTGTCCTTATCCAGTCGATGCACGATGCCTGGTCGGAATGCTGCGCTGCCATGCGAGAGGGCGGGGCTATGCGCTAGCAAAGCGTTCACAAGCGTGCCGTGCGGGTGCCCTGGCGCAGGGTGAACTGTTAACCCGCGCGGCTTGTTCACTATTATTAGGTACTCATCCTCATACACGACTGGCACGGGGATGGCTTCGGGCTTCAGATCGTAGTCGGACGGACGGTCAGGTGGCAAGGTGTAGTCCACTAGGTCGCCCACGTGCAGTTTGTAGGCAGGCTTGGTGACGGGCTTGCCGTTCACGCGCACCTGCCCTGCCTCAATCCACTCCTGCCAGCGCGCGCGGCTGATTTCCGGGTGCCGCTCACAGAGGTAGCGGTCTAAGCGTTGGGAAGACATCCCGTGCTACGCGCGTTGCAGACGACGCTGGCAATCGGGGCAGAGCGGACGATGGAACTTCGCCATGCTCAGGTCATACTGAGGCTTGCGCAACGCCTTGCCGCAGTCGGCGCAGACCATCGCCTCCGCAGGGGCAGCCTCCACCAGTCGGGCAGTACGCTCATCCGCCCCCTCGCCACGCAAAGGCATGGGCGAATCGGCGTAGGCGATATGCCCCGATGCCACGTCGCCCTCACTCAGTTCAGGCGCAAACTGCGTGCCGTAGCCACACATGGCAAGCGCGCGCCCTACCGAGCCTGTCTCGGCTTTCTCCACGAAATCCGCAAAGTCGCTGCGCGTCTCCACTTTAGTCGCGTTCGCAATCACGCGACCGCTCGCGTCCTTCACCGTCGCTTGAAAGACAGCGATGCCGTTTTCAAAGTCCAGATGCAGCGGCTGCGTCTCGATGCTCCAGTCGGGGTGCTCCTCGCGGAACCACACCAGCCGCGCCGACACGGGCAGATACTGCTGCCCGCCGCGTACACGAATCAGATACCGTCTCACGTTGAATGCCATCTCGTCGCCTCCGAAGTATACATATGTATACCCTATGTCAAGGGCGAAAGTCAAGGGGTACGGCAGGAAAAAGGCGTCTGGAAGCGAAACCAGAACATGTGCGCATCGGCGTGTTAGGTGGCACTTTCGACCCAGTGCATTACGGACACCTGCGTTTGGCAGAGGAGGTGCGTGAGGCGTTGGGGTTACAGCGCGTGTGGCTGATTCCGGCGTTCGTCTCGCCGTTCCGCACCGCCGAACAACTCAGCGACCCCACTCATCGCTTGCAGATGCTCCAACTTGCCGCGCAGGATAACCCCCACTTCACCGTCTCGGATATCGAGATTCAACGCGGGGGCGTATCATATACGGTGGAGACCCTGCACGCCCTGCAAGCGCAACTCCCCGATACAGAGCTCTATCTGATTTTGGGAGCAGACGCGCTGCGAGGTTTTCCCACTTGGCGCGAGCCGGAGCGGATTGTACAAGTGTGTCAGCTGGCCGCAGGTGTTCGTCCCGACCACGACCTACCGACCACGCTGAACGCGCTGCCCGAACCCATCCGCGCCCGCGTGCAGCCTATCCCGACCACGCCACTCGATATCAGTGCAAGCGAGTTGCGCCAGCGCGTCCGTGCAAGACGCTCCATCCGCTACCTCACGCCCCCTAATGTGATAGAATATATACACCAACATCGGTTGTACCTGGAGCCATAGCGACATGACGACGGAACAGAAGCGTCAAATGATACTGAACGCGGCGGAAGACGCCAAAGCGGAGCGCATTAACGCGCTGGACTTACGTGGCAAGACGCTGATTGCGGACTACTTTGTGATTTGCAGCGGTAACTCGGATGTGCATATCCGCTCGATTGCGGAGAAGATTCAGGACGCGCTGCGCGAGGCAGGCGAGCGTGCCCTGCGCGTGGAGGGCTTTCGTGAAGCCATTTGGGTGCTGCTGGACTATGGCGATGTGGTAGTGCATGTGATGCGCGAGGAGACGCGCCAACATTACGGGCTGGAAGCCTTCTGGCAGAACGCTCCGCTGATTGAAAGCCTAAGGGAACATATAAGCGATGAACCTCGGAAACGAGCTGGATCCGAAGCGGGACGAGATTGAGCGGCTGCTCCGCACAGCGCATATCCATCAGGTGCGCGGCGAGCGGAGCAAGGCGCTGGAACTGCTGCAGCAAGCGTTGGAACTGGACGCCGAGAACGCAGGCGTGTGGGAGCTATTGGGCGACTACCAGCGTGAATCGGGCGACTGGCAAGCTGCCCACGACGCCTACAAAAAAGCCCACGAGTTAGACCCTCACAACGCCCCCTTAGAGCGAAAATACGCGGAAGCCGTGCTGCAACGCACCCGAGCGCAGGAGCAGTATCAGCAGTGGGAGCGCGCCATCGAGGGTGGCGGGGACGCGCCTGCCCTGCCTCGCAACCCCGGACTGGCGTTCCTGCTCTCATTCCTGCTGCCTGGCGTGGGACAGCTCTACAACGGTCAGATGCTCAAGGGGGGGATTATTATCGCCGTTGTAATCCTCGGCTTGCTGCTGTCGGGCGGGGGCGACTTCTTTTACAATATCCTCGCGTACCTGGTGAACCCGACGCGCGTGCGGGGCGACCAGAGCGGCTGGCAACTGATGGCAGGTGTCGTCGCGGTGGTGGCGTGGTTCTATGCGTTCATCGATGCGCCCCTCAGCGCAGCAGCGAGGAATCGTGTGTTGTAGGCATAATCACAAAACAGGTGAAACATCACCTCTGGAGGGCGAGGCGCCGCCGAGCCTGGTAACTAGCCACTCTCACAATGTCACTACCCCCTCTGGAGGGCGAGGCGCCGCCGAGCCTACTAACTAGCCACTCTCACAATGTCGCTATCACAGTCGGAGGACGGCTCAGCAGGAGCCTCGCCCTCCAAAAAACACGCCCGAACTTAGAACGGCTCGGCAGGAGCCTCGCCCTTCAAGGGTGGTGCGTCGGGTGCCGTGTTCACGGCAGAAGGTTCGGGAGTGCATAGGAGTAAGGCTCCAAAGGGATGCTTGTGTAGGATTGCAGTCGTGCCCAACCCCCTTGATTCACATTCCCAGCGATGGGGTATACTCTTTCTGTGTGCGCAGTTAGCTCAGAGGTAGAGCACTTCCTTGACGTGGAAGGGGTCGGAGGTTCGAATCCTCCACTGCGCACCATACGGGGCGTGGCGCAGTATGGTCAGCGCGCCTGCTTTGGGTGCAGGAGGTCCTCGGTTCGAATCCGAGCGCCCCGACCATTACTTGCGTGAGCGCTGCTTGGCATCCACAATCACGCCATCGAAGATTGCCACGTTGGATTTCACTTTACAGTCGCGCCCGACGACGCAGCGCACCAGCATCGTATCGCGCATCACAGTCGCGCCGTCCCACAGAATGCTCTCCTGCACCACTGCGCCCTCCTCGACCACACAGCCCTCGCCGAGAACGCTGTTTTCCAGCACCTTCGCGCCTGATGCGATGCGTGCCCCAGAGCCAATCAGCACGGGGTAGGCGATTTCGGCGTCGTCGGCAATCTCTACATCCTCGCCAATCCACACGAACTTGCGTTGCTCCGGGTAGGGCATTTGCAGTTGCACCCGCCCCGCTAAGGCGTCCCAGTGTGCCTGCTGATAGGTCTTCAGGTTGCCCACGTCCTTCCAGTAGCTGGAGGTCAGGAAGCCGTACAGCGGTAGTTTGCGCTCGATAAGCAGCGGCAACAGGTTCTTGCCAAAACCATAGGGCGCGCCGCGCGGAATCAGCTCCAGTGCACCGGGTTCCAACACATAAATCCCGATATTCGCCGCGTTGGAGAAAATCATTTCGCCCTTCGGCTTCTCCAGAAAGCGGGTGATGCGCCCGCGCTCGTTGAGCAGCGCGATGCCATACTCCGAGGGGTCTTCTACCAGCGACAGTGCAATCGTACAGAGCGCTTTCTTCTCCTTATGGAACTTAATTAGGCGCGTGAGGTCTAAGTCGGTCAGGTCGTCGCCACCAATCACGATGAAGGTGTCGTCAAAAAAATCTTCGCACCGCTTTACGCTGCCCGCGTCGCCCCAGAGCTGCTCCTCCTCCGAGTAGTGGATTTGCACGCCCCAGTGCGAGCCGTCGCCAAAATAGGCTTTGATTTGGTCGCCCAGATAGTGGAGGTTGACCATAATCTCGGTGAAGCCGTGTTGCTTGAGGAGGTTGATGAGGTGTTCCACGACGGGGCGATTCACGATGGGAACCATCGGTTTCGGCAAAGCGCGGGTGAGGGGGTCGAGACGCGAGCCGACCCCCGCGGCGAGTATCATTGCTTTCATACGGCGATAGCCTCCGTTTGGGTGAATTCCAGCACACTCTGGGCGACCATCGAGATTTGGTCTTCCGTGAGTTCCGAATGCACGGGCAGCGAGAGTACTTCTTGCGCTGCTCGTTCGGCGTGCGGGAAGTCACCCTCGCGGTAGCCCAGAAACCGATAGGCAGGCTGCAGGTGCAGCGGTAGCGGGTAGTAGACCGCGCTCTCCACGCCGCGCTCGCGTAGATGGTCGCGTAGGGAGTCGCGCAACGGCGTGCGCACCGTGAACTGGTGATACACGTGGTAGTTATAGGGGCGCACAGTGGGCAGTTGTAGCGGCGCGTCTGCCAGCAGGGTGCGGTATAGCGTCGCGTGATAGCGCCTGCGCTCCGTCCAGTCGTTCAGGTAGCGCATCTTCACCCGCAGTATCACCGCTTGCAGCTCATCCAACCGCGCCGTGTAGCCGATGTCCTCGTAATAATAGCCCCCGTTCATCCCGTGAACGCGCAGGCTACGCACCTTGTAGGCGATATGCTCATCGTTCGTGATAACCATGCCCGCGTCGCCCGCTGCGCCGATGTTCTTGGTCGGGAAGAAGCTCAGCGTCGCGGCGTGCGCGAACGCGCCAATCGGCTCCTCGTAATGTCGTGCACCGATTGCCTGCGCAGCGTCCTCGATGAGCCATAGCCCACGGCGGTCGGCGATTTCGCGCAGCAGACGCATCTCAGCCGACTGACCGTACAAGCTCACAGGCAGAATCGCTCGCGTGCGTGGAGTAATCGCTTGCTCCACTAAGTTTGGGTCTAAGTTGTAGGTTTCAGGGTCAATATCCACGAATACAGGCCTCGCGCCGAGTTGCACAATCACTTCGGTGGTGGAGATAAACGTAAACGGAGTCGTAATCACCTCATCACCGGGTTGCACATCTACCGCGTGTAGGGCAAGTTTGAGGGCGTCCGTGCCCGAACTCACGCCAATTGCATAGCGGGCGTTACATGCCTGCGCCACTTCTGTTTCCAACGCCTGCACATGCTCGCCTAAAATATAACGCCCACTCGCCAGCACCTCTAACAGGGTGGGTTCCAGCTCCGCGCATATCCGACGGTACTGGCTGCCTAAATCCGCCATCCTGACTTGCAATGTGAATCGTCCTCCTTGGTTCGAACTGGATATAGTATACCTGCATCAGGGGACGATTTGCATGCATCAGCGGTTCAGTTGTGGTGGAGATGGGCGTAATCGGTGTGTGCGCCCACCTTTTTACCCTCTCGCCCCTCTGCCGCTCTTCCCCCGCGTGGGAGAGGGGAGCGCATACCTGTTTAGTTTTTCTCACCTGGACGCCGATAATATATACAAGCCATGAGTTCCACCTGGAGATGGGCACGGATTGGCGTTTGCCCGATGAATGCGACCAGTCGGCATAGTGGCGGGGTTGTGCCCCTGAACGCTCGATTGTATGAGGTGTTCGCATGTTATCGGTTAGTGCATGCGGGCTTCCTTGTGGATTGGCTACTGCCCGCGGAGCTATCCACGCGCCTACCCCACCTCAGCATCCTGATTACGGTTGGGCACGGCGAGTTGGGGGACGAAACGCGCTTTGCTCTGCAACAGTTTCTGGAGAGCGGGGGTGTGTGGATTGCGATAGGTAGCCCGTGCGACGCGCCTGAACTGCTGGGCGTTGTGCCGAAGTGCCTGCCCAGTGGCGCGCTAATGCACCTAAGCGAAGGCTACGCCTGCACCGAGCGCGATTGCCCCCCCTTCCTGCAACAGTGGGGACTGCTGCACGGCTTCGGCGGTACGGCAGTGGAAGCGCAAGATGGTGTGGACATCTGGGCGCGCTGGCTGAACCCGCACGGCGGCGACACAGGACTGCCCGCGCTCACCCACCGAGCCGTCGGCGCAGGACACGCGATTCTCTACGCCGTCCATCTGGGTGAGACGATGACGCGTATCCAGCTGGGGCGTCCTGTAAGTGAACCGAGCCTTCTGCCTCCCGACGCCCCGCTGGATGACGCGCCGCGCTTGCACACGGAAGATGCCACCCGACTGGACTGGTATCTGGATCGCGCCCCTTGCGAGGAGGCTGAACTCTGTTTCGATAAGCCCGTCGCCGACTTGTGGATGGAGAGCCTGATACGCGTGGTTCTGTGGTCAGGGCGACAGCGGGGCGAGGTGGTACCGATGTTCTGGTACTACCCTAAGTTTGCTCCCGCCGTGAGCGTGCTGAGCATCGCCTCCGAGTCCGACTGCGCTGACTACGAAACCTCACTGAATCATCTGTTAACGCTGACAGGTGTGCGCGCCACGTGGTGTCTCACCGAAGCGATTCACAACCCCAACTTCTATCGCGACTTGACCAAGCGCGAGCATGAAATCGGCGTGCGCTTCCGCCCCGACCCTGAAATTTTTTGTCGTACCAGCACGCTCCAGGGACAAGTCGACAGCCTGCGCCGCTTCACGGGCGTGCGCGCAATCACGGCAATTCAAGTCGAAGATCTGGCTTGGCGCGGCTGCACAGAACTCTACCACTATGCTGACCAGGCGCAACTGCATAGTGAACTCAGTCGCGGGGGGTACCATCCGCAGGCAAGCGGCTTCCCATTTGGCACGGCGCACCCGTTCCGCCCACCGAAACCGCAACGCCCTGCTGAGCCGTACCACATTTTCAGCGTGCCAATGACTGCCTATCGCCCCATCGAGTGGGTCAGTCAGACGCAGGTGAACCATCTGCTGGAGCGAGCCGTGCAGGTGAACGGCGTGTTCCACATGACAGTGCGCCCGTCAGTACTCTCTTGGCAGATGCACGCAGACGCACTGATGCGCCTGCTGGGGCGCGCCCGCTATCACGGGGCGGAGTGGCAAACCGCCTACTCCCTCACGCAGTGGCTGAACGCCCGGCTGAACCTGCGCTACAAACTAAGTAGCCTACCCGGACAGATGGAGATAGGGTTACTCTCACTGAGCGAAATGCATAGGCTGGGACTGCTGTTCTTCACGCCCCTGCGCGGATGGGCAAATGTCGGCGACCAGCAGTTGGAGCTACATCCCGCCGAATATTACGGCTACCCCTGCCTTACACTGGAGACCGACCTGGTGGAGAAAACCGTGCGGGAGATACGGCTGTTTGAAAAGCTCTCGGAGTCGGCAGCGTAGAGGCGTGCCCACAACGCACCTTTCTAAAGGCGATTTGCAACCACGAATTCGCGATTGCAAATCGCTCCCACATTTACAGGTTCGCTAATCGCTCAAAAATCCGTGCGTAGCAGCGCACGAGTTTTTTCATGCTCTCGATGCTGATGCGCTCATCAGCCTGGTGTGCTTCGCCGTCGCCATCAAACGCCGCACCAATCGCCACGAGGTTGGGCATTGTACGGGCGTAGGTGCCTCCACCCATCGTGGTCGGTTGAGATTCATAGTCGCCCGATTCGTCACGGTAGGTTCGCAAAATCGCCTGTAGAAACGGCGTATCAGGCGGAATGTAAAGCGGCGGCGTGTGGCGCACCTCGCTCAGGTGGAAGCCTGTGGCATCCAGCACGGATTGTAGACGGTCTTTCAACGCGTCCAGCGTCCAAGTAACGGGGTAGCGGATGTTGAACACGCACAGTACGCGCTTGCCATCGTAATCGAACACACCGAGATTACTGGTAAGTGCGCCCGATGGCTCATCAGTGTGGGCGATGCCCAACGCCGCGCCGTCGAGTGATTTCGACCACTCCAGCACAGTGTGCAGCCACTGCTCATTATCAGGCAGGTTCAGCGGCTCGAGGGCTTCCAACAAGCGCGTGACAGCGTTAATCCCGCCTTCGGGATGGCTGCCGTGCGAGGATTTACCTTTCGCAATCGCGCGCCAGCCCGCAGGGTCGGGTTGCCACTCCACGCCTTCAACATTGGTAGTGGGTTGTAAGGGTGTATTAATCAGGGCTTCGGCGCGGTCGGGAACCATGTTGTGCCGCTCACCACCTTTCGCCCAGAGGATGCGCACGCCATCGGTCGGCTCAGTGGTCTTCTCCAGATACAGGTTCGCGATGCCCTTCTCGCCGTAGATGAAGGGCCAGCCCGCGTCGGGACTAACGCCCCATACGGGGCGCTCCGTCTCATGCGCCAAGTAGTGCTGCATGCACTCCCAGCGGCTCTCCTCGTCGCAGCCGATAATGAGGCGGACACGCCGCTTGAGGGGCGCACCCAGTTCCTTCAAGGCGCGCACTGCGTAGATACTGGCTAAAGTCGCGCCCTTGTTGTCCGTTGCGCCCCGCGCGTAGATGTAGCCGTCGTGGATTTCCGCGCCGAACGGAGGATAAGTCCAGTAGTTGCCCTCGGGCACGACATCGATGTGACTCAGCGAGGCGACCATCTCCGCGCCGTCGCCCAACGTCATATCGCAAGCGTAGCCCTCAAAGTCGCGCGGGTTCAGCCCGAACCGATTGCCCAGATCCAGCGTGACGTCCAACGCCTCGCGAACACCTTTGCCAAACGGAGCGTTCGGGGCGCGTTCAGCGTCGTTACGCACGCTGGGCGCACGGAGCAACGCCTGAAAGTCGCGCACCATCTCGTCGGTGTGGTCTTCAATCCACTGAATCAACTGTTCGCGGTTCATTCCGACCTCACGATTGCGCCGACTCGCCCTGCTGCTGTGCCAATCGCTTATTCAACGCAATCATCAGGCGCGATTTCTTGCGGTTGCCCGTGTTCTTGTGCAGAATGCCACGCTTCACCGCCTTATCGATTAGGCTAATAGCGCGGCGCAGGCTCTCCACACTCGCCTCCGTTTCGCCCTTCTCTGCCAACTGCTTCACTCGGCGCGTGTAGGTCTTGATCGCCGATTTGGTCGAGCGGTTCCGCAGGTACCGCTCGCGCGACTTCAATAACGCTTTCTTCGCAGACTTAATATTCGGCATCGATGTTAACCTCCAAGTTTGAGAGTATACCCATTTGTTGCACGCCACTGAAATCATATACACTTTTGTCATTATTTCGCGAGAAGACACCCCTGCTATCGTACCGATTACCCCTCGCTCATAGCCTCTGCCGCCAGTTCCTCCTGCTCCACGCCCTTCGGCGCAGCCACCGAAGCAATCGTCGTGTCGGGGTCGTCCAGCACCTGAATGCCTGCAGGCAACTGAATATCGCGCAGGTGTAGCGAATCGCCAAAGTTCTGCAGCGGCTCCAAACTCACGTGTATTGCCTCAGGAATCTGTGTGGGCAGGCACTTCACGCGCAGCTTCTCAACTGGATGAATCAGCACGCCACCCGACTTGACCGCCATCGACTCGCCCTCCAACACGATAGGCACCTCAGTCTCAATCGGTTCGTCCATCGCCATCGCCCACAGGTTCACATGCCGAATGCGGGCGGTAATCGGTTCGCGGTCTACCTCGCGCAACAGCGAGCTTATCTTCTCGCCGTTCAGCTCCACTTCAATCAGGTGTGTCCTGCCTGCTTGTTGCAACACGCGCCCCAGCGTACGCTCCTCGAACTGTACGGGGGTTGACTCGCCGTTCGGGCGGAACACCACGCCCGGCACATAGCCCTGTTTCAGTAATCGTTTCGCCTTCTTGCCTAACAGTTCACGCGGTTCTGCCTTAATAGAAAAAGTGGTCGCCATCAGTTGCCTCCTCTATCGATTCGTCTCGAACCGATTATACCTGACGCAGGCAGGATTCCGCCTACCCAGCGCGAATTTGGCGTAAGGAGCACAACGATGCGAATCGTGAACATCAAGCTACAGTTATTGGACTACCCGCTGGAGACACCGTTTTACCCATCGTGGCTGCCGGGCTATCCGCAAACAGCGCACCGCGTGCATCTGCTGACTTTGGAAACAGATGAGGGCATCAAGGGCTACGCAGCAGGCGTGGCGTTTATGCGCGAAGGGGGCGGTCTGGAGCAACTACTGATGCCGTTCCTGTTCGGGCGCGACCCGATGAATGTGGAAGAGGTGATTCAAATCGCCCGCTCTGCCACCTTCTTGGGACTGCGCCTGTGGTGGATTGAGATGGCATTTTGGGACATCATCGGCAAGGCAGTGGGTCAGCCTGTATATCGGTTACTGGGGGGTTATCAGGAGCGCGTGAAAGCATACGCCAGCACAGGCGAGCTGCAAAGCCCCGAAAAGCGACTGGGATATGTCGCCCAGATTTACGAGATGGGCTTGCGCGCCGTGAAGCTACGGTTCCACAGCGGGAACTGGCGCGAGGATATGCAGGTTGCCCGCGCCGTGCGGCAGCAGTACCCCGACATCGAGATTATGGTGGACGCGAACATGGGCTGGCGTGTAGCAGGAATGGCACCTGCCCCCCAGTGGGATGTGTCGACCGCGCTTCGCGTGGCGGAGGAACTCGCCGACTTGAACGTGCGTTGGCTGGAAGAACCGCTGGACAAGAACGACTACGAGGGCTACCGACGCCTGCGCGCGAAATCGCCTGTGCCCATCGCCAGCGGGGAGATGAATCAGGATCTGCACGAGTTCCGCGAGTACCTAATCCGCGACGCGCTCGATGTGCTACAGCCCGATGTCGCGCTTTCAGGCGGGATTCTGATGGGTAAGAAAATCGCAGCGATGGCGGAGGCGTTCGGCAAGCAAATCGCCCCGCACACGTGGACCAGCGGGCTGGGTCTGGCTGCGAACCTGCAACTGATGGGCGCATGCCCCAACTGCGAATGGGCGGAGTTTCCCTACGAACCGCCCGGCTGGGACCTACACGCCCGCGACTTTTTCCTGACCGAACCTATCAAGCCCGATGCCGAAGGCTACCTTCCCATCCCCTGCAAACCCGGCTTGGGCGTGGAAATTAACGAGGAAGCCGTGAAAAAGTACGCGGTGAACGACTAACGCCGCTTCATCACCCTACGCAGAGGGCGCGACCGCCAGTGCCTCAACCTCCCCCCCTCCGCACGCGGAAGGGGGCGAAATGCTGGCGGATACACAGCCACTCCCCCC
>CAYVKB010000037.1:0-6455 GCA_964451985.1 uncultured Fimbriimonadales bacterium
TGTGGCTCCCTCGCGCTGAGAGGCGATCGTTTACAATTCTCGGGGGGTATGCCGCGTTCCAATTCACCCACCCCCCTACTATGTAAACCTTCCTGTAATTTTTTTACATTTCACACGCCGACGAAACCCACCCACAGCGTAGCGTCGGCGTCCTCGCCGACGACTCCGTCATTAGACGACATCGCATATAACCTCATAATCCTGTGGTATAATAGCGTTGGTGATACCTATGCAACGACGCGGTTTTACGCTGATTGAACTTCTGGTCGTTATCGCGATTATCGCGATTCTGGCGGCGATCCTGTTCCCCGTGTTTGCACAAGCGCGCGAGAAGGCGCGTCAGACCCAGTGCCTCAGTCAGAATAAGCAGATCGGAATTGCAGCGATGATGTATGTGCAGGATTACGAAGAGACCTTCCCACTCGCCGAGAACCAGCTGATTCCTCCGCCGGGTTTTTGTGGCGGTGGCTACACGAGTTGTACCTCTATCGGCTATCTCTACTGGCTGCAGCCGTACACGCGCGATAACCTGTTCTCGCGTTGTCCCTCCGCTAAGCCGATTACCAATCCCGACTCAGCGACAGGGCGGCGGCTGCTATGTGAAGGACGGATTGGCTACGGCGCGGCGTATCCCTCGCCGATGGGCTTTTCTGCAGGCTGCTCGTTCCCGCCACAGGTCTTCCCGCCCAGCAAGACGCTTGCCCAGCTTTCTGCTCCCGCCAGCCACGTGATGGTGATGGACGCCGTGCCTTCAGGAACCTCCAGCCGACCCCTGTGGGACAACAACGGCTTCTACATGAACGTGGTGCATTCGCCATTTATGCGCACCGAGTGGCAGCATTACGGTTTCAGCACGGTTCCGGGCTTCCCGCCAGCGTTCCATCAGCGCCCGCACGGACGCCATCAGCGTCAGGTAACGGTCACCTACGCTGACGGGCACACGAAAGCGACGCCGTTTGAGGCGTTGTACGGCTTGCCCGAAAGCGAGTGCGACCGCAACAATGGCACTTTCTGCTCCAGCGTGGAGTATACACGCGCCCAACGCCCCGACTTGTGGGAGAAGTGGGATTAGTCCTCGACCCCAAACCCTCTCTCGCATGGGGGAACGGGAGCCACTGAACTCGGTATAATCTACCGCGATGCAGTTTGCACTGAAATGGCTACTGTTCGCGGTCGCGTTGCATCTAACTTTCTGGAGCGGCGCACGGCTGGGCTTCGATATGCACGCCAGCCCCAACTGGCAGGATAATCTGTTCATGGCGTTGCTGTTGGGGCTGGTGAACGCCTTTCTCAAACGGGGGATGAAAGTCGCGCTATTGCCTCTCAACTGCCTCACGCTGGGCGTCGCGGGACTGCTGGTCAACGCGCTGCTGTTCTGGGCGGTGTTCGCGCTTGCACCGTTCAACTTCCGCGTGGGCAACTTCTGGGCGGCGCTGTACGGCAGCGTTGTACTGGGCATCATCAACGGGCTGCTCAGCGGAGTGCTGCTGAGTGACGACAAAAACACGAAGCGGAGGTAGGCATGCTGGGACGAGCGCTGCGCGGGCTGGCAATCTGGATAGGGGTGTTTATTCTGCTTACAGGCGCGCACATGGGCGTACTGTATAGCATCAATGCCCTGCGCACGCGCTACGAAGCGAACCTGGAGACCCGCGTGGGTGTAGACGCCGTCGACCGCGAGCCTCCCTACAGCGCGGGCGAACGCGCAATTGTGGCGTTCGATATCCAACCCAGCGAGTACTGGCAAGAGGCGCTGGTCGTGAGCGCAGTGATGAGCCTGATTGTCTCGATTTTCGTTGGGTTGGCATCGCTGATGTTCAAAAAAGGGCGCACGGCGAAAATCGTGCTGGTCGCGCTATTCGTAAACGGTCTTATCTTCTATTTCTTTTCGCTGCTGAGCGAGCAGGTATTCGCGGGCTACTTGCTGGGGCGGCCGGCGTCAGCATTTGCGCCTGCGATTCTTGTGGGCTTGGCGCAGGGGACGATTAGCGCGCTGGTGCTGGGAGGGGGCAAAAAATGAGCCACACAGGGCATTTGGTGGTCGTATCGGGTGTGTCAGGCGCGGGCAAGACCCTCGCGCTGCAGACACTGGAAGACATCGGCTACTTTTGCATCGATAACCTGCCTCCGTCGATGCTGCAGTCGCTGCGCGAGCGCGTTCAAGCGGGGCAGCGCGTGGCGGTGGTGGTGGACACTCGCGCGGGCGAGCCGCTGGAGCAAGCCGAGGAGACCCTGCTGCAGATGAAAGCCGACGGGCTGCCTGTGGAAATCCTATTTCTGGACTGTGCCGACGAGGTACTGATACGCCGTTTTAAGGAGACGCGCCGACCCCACCCACTGGCGAATGTAGAGCCGAGCCTGCCCAAAGCCCTGCGCAAAGAGCGGGAGCTGCTTGCCCCGCTGAAAGCCATCGCCGACCAGACACTGGACACCACACTGTTCCGCCCGCAAGACCTGCGTGAGGCGGTGCGTGGGCTTTACGGCGATGCAAAGGCGCATTCGCCCCTGCGCGTGCGCGTGGTCTCGTTCGGCTTCAAGTACGGCGTGCCCACCGATGTAGACTTGGTGTTCGATGTGCGGTTCCTGCGCAACCCACACTATGTGCCGAACCTGAAGCCCAAGCCGGGCACCGACCCTGCTGTACGCGAGTATGTGCTGGGTGACGCCGAAGCGCAGGAGTTTTTGGAAACGATGCGAAATTTTCTAACGTATTTACTGCCGCGCTATGAACGCGAGGGCAAGGCGTACTTAACAGTGGGGATTGGCTGTACGGGCGGGCGGCACCGTTCGGTGGTGTTGGGTGAGCAGTTGGGCACATGGTTCGCCGAGCAGGGCTACCGTGCAACCGTAGAACACCGCGATTTGGCGCGGGGAGAGGCGTAAAATGGCAGATGGGCGATGGCGCTGGCTGATGCCAGGCATGCGCGTGAAGCGATGGCTGATGGTCTCCAGCTTCGGCTTGCTGATTGCGCTGCTGGGGCTGTGGATGGGTTTAGGGGGTGCGCCCGCCCACTGGCTCGACGCCGCCTACCAAGCCGTCGATGCACAGTTACGCGCCGTCGCCGCGAACGCACGCGCTGCCCAAGCCATGCGCTGGGGCTTAGGATTCGCAATCAGCGCGCTGGGGCTGGGCGTCTGGTGGTGGGGCTTACGACGCGCGTGGCGCACGCTGGTCGGCATCCTGCAGCCGCGCGCCAGCGGGCGCGTGTGGGATGTGCTGTCGCGCTATGCTCTGATGACTCACGGCAGGCATGTGGTGGTCATCGGAGGCGGTACAGGGCTGTCCACCATGCTACGTGGCATCAAACGCTACACTGCCAACATCGTCGCGATTGTGACCGTGACCGATGACGGCGGTTCGTCGGGCAAGCTGCGTCAGGAGCTGGGCATCCTACCGCCGGGCGACATCCGCAACTGCCTGATTGCCCTTGCCGACGCCGAAGGTGCAATGACTGCCCTGCTGCAACACCGCTTCAAAGACGATGCGGGCAACCTCAGCGGGCACTCGGTGGGCAACCTGCTAATTGCCGCGATGACTCAGATCAAGGGCGACTTCGAGCAGGCGATTCAGGAAATCAGTAAGGTATTGGCAATTCGCGGGCGTGTGCTGCCCTCCACGCTTACCCATGTAGCCCTCCGCGCCGAGATGGACGACGGCAGCTGCGTGGAGGGCGAGACGGCAATCGTGGAACACCCCGCCCGCATCCGCCGCATGCACATCCATCCGCCTGACCCCCTGCCGCCGCAGGAAGCCATCGAGTTCATCCGCCAAGCCGATGTAATTGTGCTGGGACCCGGCAGCTTGTTCACCAGCGTTATTCCGAACTTGCTTGTGCCCAAGATTGCCGACACGCTGCGCGCTGCCGACGCCATTCGCGTCTATGTGTGCAACGTGATGACTCAGCCTGGCGAGACTGACGGCTTCACTGCGTCCGACCATGTGCGCGCGATTGAAGCGCATGCGGGGGGACGCGTGTTCGACTACGTGCTCGTGAATACCGCTACGCCCGCCCCCGAACTGATGGAGCGCTACCGCGCCAGTGGGCAGGAACTTGTGCTACCCGATATCGACCGCATCCGACAGATGGGCTATAAGGTGATTACAGGCAACTTCATCAGCCAGACTGACTACGTGCGCCACGACCCTGTGCGCTTGGCGGAAGCGATTTTGCGCTTGGCGAAATAGAAAAACTCTCAGCGACGGCAGTTGCCACGACACCGACGGTCGCAGCCACTCGGTTTCCTAACGCTGACGCTGCAGGACACGTGGCAGGCGTTTCGGGAAGCTCTGCCACGCAGTGATACGAC
This sequence comes from uncultured Fimbriimonadales bacterium, assembly GCA_964451985.1. Lineage (GTDB taxonomy): Bacteria > Armatimonadota > Fimbriimonadia > Fimbriimonadales > GBS-DC > GBS-DC. The sequence continues at coordinate 4,309 of CAYVKB010000037.1, forward strand.
CGCTAAGCCCTTACAGCCCGAATTGCCTCCACGCTCTGGGGGTTCTCCAGCGCGCTGAGGTCGCCTGTTGGCTCGCCCAAGTAGGCAGCGCGAATGACACGGCGCATAATCTTGGCGTTGCGCGTTTTGGGTAAATCAGGCACGGCATACACCGCCTTGGGCTTGAGGGGCTTGCCCATCCGCTCTGCCACGAGATTTAGCAGCTCCTGAGCCAGCGCGTCGCTCCACTCGTTGCCTGGTTTCAATACCACGAACGCCACCGCCTCCTGCCCCTTGACTTCGTCGGGCACGCCAATCACGCCTGCCTCGCTAACAGCAGGATGCTCCACCAGCACGCTTTCAATCTCGGCGGGTCCGACCCGCTTGCCTGCGATTTTGAGGGTATCGTCTGCCCGTCCCAGAATGTACCAGAAGCCGTCCGCGTCAATCAGGCTCAGGTCGCCGTGATACCAAACGCCCTCAAAGCGGCTCCAGTAGGTCTCCAAGTAGCGTTCAGTATCGCGCCAGAAGCTGCGCGTCATGCCAGGGTTCACATTCTGCACACACAGCAAGCCTACCTCGCTACGCACGGGTTTACCCCCTTCATTCAGTACTTCGGCGTCGATACCGGGCGCGACCGTATTGAAGCTGCAGGGCTTGAGGGGGCGCAGTACCGTGCAGCCCAAGATTCCGCCCGAAATCTCTGTGCCGCCGGAGTAGTTGATAATCGGTGCGCGACCCTTGCCCACATGCTCCAGCGTCCACAGCCACGGTTCGGGGTTCCACGGCTCACCTGTAGAACCGAGCAAGCGCAGGCTGGGCATCGCGTGGCGGTCGGCGTAGTCGCTGCTCTCGCGCATTAGGGCGCGGATGAGAGTCGGTGTAATGCCCAGTATGCTGATGTTGTGCCGCTCCACCATGTCCCACACGCGGTCGGGCGCGGGGTAGTCGGGCGCGCCGTCGTACATAAACACCGTTGCGCCCAGAATCAGTCCGCCCATAATCAGCCAAGGTCCCATCATCCAGCCAATGTCGGTCAGCCAGCTCATCGTATCGCTGGGCTTGAGGTCGAACAGGTGGTACATGTCCTGCGCCGCCTTAATGGGGAAGCCTGCATGCACATGGAACGCCGCTTTGGGCTTGCCCGTCGTGCCTGAGGTGTAAATCATCATGCAAGGTGTCTCGCTGTCAAATGCGGGGGCTTCGTAGTTGCCGAAGTCCAGCAGGTCCGTGTAGCGCACCTCCAGTGCGGGGTCGAAACGCACATCGCGATTGGCGCGTTCTACGGTGAACACGCGCTGCACGTGGGATAGTTCGCGTAGGGCAGCGTAGGCGGTCTCTTTAGCAGGCGTGAGCTTGCTCCGGCGTGGGAAACCGTCGGCGATGAACAGCCAGCGCGCCTCAGCGTCCTGCATGCGCGTCACGATTGGCTCCACGCCGAAGCCCGAAAACAGCGGTAGCGCAATCGCGCCGATTCGAGAAATCGCAAGCAACGCAATCGCCGTTTCGGGAATAAACGGCAGAAACAGCCCTACGCGGTCGCCCGGCTGCACGCCCCACTTCAATAGCCCGCGCGATAGAGCGTTCACTTCCCGCAGCAGCTCGGCGTAGGTGTACCGACGCACAACGCCCTCCTCACCCTCCCACACCAGTGCCAGCGCGTCGCCCCGACCCGACAGCACATGCCGCTCCAGCGCGTTATAAGTCCAGTTTAGCTTGCCCCCCACGAACCACCTTGCGAACGGCTTGCCTGCGCTCAGGTCAACGGTCTGCGTATAGGGCGTGTGCCAGTGGAAGCCGATGTCCTCAAAAAACGCACGCCAGAACCAGTCGGGGTCGTCGATGCTCTTTTGCAAAAACGCCTCGTAGGTGGGGATGTTGTATTTGCGCATCTGCGCAGTGATATTGGCTTGCTCGATAACGGCGTCGTCGGGTCGCCACGCAATGGGTAGGTTCAGCTCCTGCATGCCTCGTCGCCTCCAGAGAGAGGATACCTAATAAGTCTCCTCAATTGTAGAGCCAAGCCGATGCAGTTGGAGAGCGAGACTTCCGCCAAGCCGTCAACCATACCAACACTGGAGGGCGAGGCTCCTGCCGAGCCGTCAACCATACTAACACTGGAGGGCACGGCTCTCGCCAAGCCGTCAACCATACTAACACTGGAGGGC
>CAYVKB010000037.1:6555-24263 GCA_964451985.1 uncultured Fimbriimonadales bacterium
GCCGAGCCGTCAACCAGACTAACACTGGAGGGCGAGGCTCCTGCCGAGCCGTCAACCATACACTATCACAGCGTGCATCGTTTGGCGGAAGACGACTTGGGGGGAGCCGCGCCCCCAAGTAGCGGTACACCAGTGCGGGCAAAACGGCTTTCTTGAATTACTTCAACAGTCTCTTTAGAATGTTCAGATTTTCAATTTCAAGAAATTGGTTCTTACAGTACAAGATAGGATTCGTCAGCCCCCCAACAACGCCCCTACCGTGAGCCGCCGCTAAGGGGTCAAAAGCGTTTTGGGCATCAAGGGAGTACACCCGTTGCACGACGCGCTCGCTGCGCTCCCTCACTCCCCAATAGCAAACGCTGTGAGCGTCACCTTGTCCCGTGTGGCTTGCATCACCAGTAGGCGGGTGGCTTTCTCATCTTTCGGGTCGCCGTAACGCACGCACAAAGGCATCTCACGGCGCGGAGTGCCAATCGAGGTTAAATTCACGCGTTGCACCGGGTTCAGGCGACCTTGACGCAGCTCCAGTTGCGCTATGCGGTCTTGTGCCACGCCGTAGATACGCGCAGGCGACTTCTCGGAGGGACGCAGTAGGCTTACGAACCGATAGCCGCTGGTGTAGAACGCGCCCCACTGCACTGCCGAGCGCGGAATCTGCATCACAAGGCTCTGAATTTCACCCGATACCAAATCCTCAGGAACGAGGTAGAACTGGTCGTTCAGCAGGGGCTTCTCCAGCACGTAGTAGTAGGGTGCTTGCTCTTGATGGTCGTAGCAGATGATACGCGCAACGCCCTCCTTGTCGACGAGTCTGCCGATGGGCACGGTGCGCGTGGGGATGTCAGAGATGAGTTCCTTCTCCGTCCACAGCCAGCCTGCACCGTCGGTGTAGATGAGTGTTTTGCCTTCGTGGGCGGGGCGCAGCACATACAGGTCGCGCTGCATCCGATGGGGCTGCGTGCGCACCTCACGCCACTGCCCGCCCTCCCATACGCGGAAGTGGATACGCAGCTCGTCGATAGTGAGCAGCTGCGTAGGCTGACGTGGCAGTGCCAGCACATCGAAACTCAGCGTGTTCCTCGGCAAACTCTCTTGCCAGATTTGTTTGAGCATAGTGTATACCGTTAATTATCGGTGAGATCCCTCGTTCACTTGGAAAGACAAAGTTTTTCAGCAAGCGACCGTGTACTCCGAGTGAAGCGGGAATCTCTAAATCGGCATCCGCTTCTGGTAGCGGTTGCGCAGGTAAATCGCAGCGGCATTCATCGTGAGCAGCAGGGCAAGCAGCACGATGATGCCAGCGGCAGCGTTCTCTTGAAAAGCGTGCTGCGGGCGCGTTGTCCAGTTGTAAATCTGCACGGGCAGCACAGTGAACTTAGAAAACAGGTTTTCAGGCAGCGTGCCGATGTAGACCACAGCACCGACCACCAGCAACGGGGCGGTCTCGCCCACCACGCGCGAGAGCGAGAGGATGACACCCGTCAGGATGGATGGCATCGCGACAGGTAGCACCGTGTAGCGCACCGTTTGCCACTGCGTTGCACCCAGCGCGAGCGAGCCGTCGCGTAAACTTTTCGGCACAACGCGCAAGCCCTCGCGCGCCGCCGTGATAATCACAGGCAGTGCCAGCAACGCCATCGTAGACGCGCCCGCAATCAGGCTTCTGTCCATCGACAGCGTGCGCACGAACACCTGCAAGCCCAGCAGACCATAAATCACCGACGGCACACCCGCCAAGTTGGTGATGTTAATCTCCACCATGCGCGTGAACCAGTTGCGCTTGGCGAACTCTTCCAAGTAAATCGCCGCGCCGACGCCGATTGGAATCGCAATCGCAGCAGTTAGCAGCAGCAGGTACGCGCTGCCCACCAGCGCAGGCAAGATGCCCGCCTGTTCCGCGCGACGCGACGGGAAGCTCGTGAAGAAATCTGGACTGAGTCGCGCAAAGCCATCGACCAAAATCTTGGTCAGCAGCACGACCAGCGTGGTCATTGCGAACAGCACAATCAGCGCACCCAGTAGCTGGAACAGTTGCTCGCGCCGATGCTCGCGGGCGCGCCACTCCGGACGACTGGCGACCTGTATCATACGCGCGCCCCCTTGTATCGCTGTCGAATGCCCTCGCTAATTAAGTTCAACGCCAGCGTGATCAGGAACAGCAGCAATCCGACGGCGAAAATCGTGCGGTACTCGATGGAGCCGTGCGGCGTATCACCCATCGTGATGCGTACGATGTAGGCGGTCATCGTCTCCACCGCCACCAGCGGATTGAAGGTGAAGTTCGGTTGCTGTCCTGCAGCGATAGCGACAATCATCGTTTCACCCACCGCGCGCGAGATGCCCAGCAAAAACGATGCCGACACGCCCGACATCGCCGCCGGCACCACCACGCCCCACACGGTCTGGAAGCGCGTCGCGCCCAGCGCCAGTGAGGCGTAGCGCAAACTGTTCGGCACGGCGTACAGCGCGTCCTCGCTGAGCGATGCAATCGTGGGCAGTATCATCACGCCCATCACTAGCCCCGCCGAGAGCGCGTTGAAGCCCTCCAAGCCCGGAATGAACCGTTGTAGCAGTGGCGTGAGAAATGTCAGCGCGAAATAGCCGTACACGACCGTCGGAATACCCGCCAGCACCTCTAACGTGGGCTTCACCACCCGGCGTACGCGGGGCGAGGCGTACTCGCTGAGGTAAATTGCCGTCAGCAAGCCCACCGGTCCCGCCAGCAGCAGTGCAATCAGTGAGGTCAGTAGCGTGCCTGTCACCAACGGCAACACGCCAAACGACGCATTCGCGAACGTCGGCGTCCACACCGTGCCCGTGAGAAACTCCACCAGCGAGACCTTCTCGAAAAAGCCGAAACTCTCGGTGAACAAGATAAACACAATCGCGAAGGTGGTTAGCACACCGAGCAGCGCACACAAGAAGAGAAAGCCACGCACGATTTTCTCCTCCAAACGCACGCGCCGCCGATTGCGACTGCTGACTCCCACTTGCACCACTGCGCGCGGGTATGCCACTCTAACCTCTGTCGGGGCGTTATTGGGCACTCTTCTCCGACTCCTCCTCGATCTTATAAAGGTCTTCTAATTTCACACCCACTTGCGAGCCGTGCGCGCCGAACGCTGAGCCGGTAATCCGCTTCTCCACCCGCTGCTTCGCCAGCGCGTACACGTTCTCGGGCAGCCCGATGTAGCCCACCTCGTTCGAGAGTTTGCCCGCGTTCTCCAGCGCGAATTTCACAAAAGTTGCCACTTCAGGGCGTTCAAGTGCTTTAACACTAATATACAAAAACAGCGGGCGCGCGAGTGGCTGGTAGGTGCCGTTCAGCACCGTCTCACGCGAGGGCTTCACAGGACCGTTGCCGCTGTCGATGCCTACCAGCTTCAGTTTGTCTTGATTGTTCTCGTAGTATGCCAGCCCGAAGTAGCCCAGCGCGCCTTTGTTGCGTGAGACGCCCTGCACGAGAATGTCGTCGTCCTCGCTGCCGGTGTAGTCGCCGCGGCTGGCTTTCTCCTTGCCCACAATCGCCGCGGTGAAGTAGTCAAACGTGCCAGAGTCCGTACCTGCGCCAAACAGCGTCAGTCGCTCGTTCGGAAAACCGGGGCGTATCTGTGACCAGTTGTTAATCTTGCCCTGCGCAGCGGGTTCCCAGATTTTCTTGAGCTCTGCCACTGTGAGCGAATCGCACCAGGTGTTCTGAGGATTCACCACCACCGCCATCGCGTCGTAGGCGATAGGAATCTCGATATACTCGATGCCATTTTGCTTGCACAGTGCGTCTTCTTCCTCGCGGATGGGGCGCGACGCGCCTGCGATGTCAATTTCGCCGTTAGCAAACTTTTTGAAGCCGCCGCCCGTGCCCGACTTGGCGACGCTCACCTGCACTTGCGGGTACTGCTTTCCGAACTCCTCCGCCAACGCTTCTGAAATCGGCAGTACCGTGCTGGAGCCATCGATACTGATTTTGCCCGAAAGCGTGCTTGTCGTGCCATCAGCAGCGTTCTGCTGTCCCGACTGCTGCTTGCCACAAGCCGTCAGCGAAGCAGCCACCGCACAACTCACAATCAACCAACCGAAGCGGGGTTTCATAGCGGTAGAATCATGCGCCGCCGAATGTTAAGAATAGGTTAAGCGCATGCGCCCGCTTTGGTCGCTTCTGTTAGCCAATCCACTACCGCCGTCAGGTCGCCGCCGGAGTCGTCGTAAGCGCGCAGTTGGTACTCCGCGCTGGTGCCTTCTTTCACGATTTTGCGGGCGTGTTTCACGGCGTCCCAGCTGCCCAGCTGCTCGGCGTAGGGGCGCAATAAGGCAAGCAGGTCCTCCACCAGTTCATCGAACGGCAAACTTTTGCCTGCGCCGAAGTCAATCAGCTCGCCGCGCACGCCGTGCCGTACCGCGCGCCACTTGTTCTCGCGGATTAAGTCCCGATGATAAATCCGCCACGACTGATTGCTCAGGCGCAGGTCGACCAGAAACGCCACCAATGCCTGCACAATTGCTGCGATGCACACGGCGTCCTCGATGCGCGTACACACATCGCACACGCGAAACTCCAGTGTTTTGTATTTCGGGTGCGGGCGTACATCCCACCAGACTTTCGTGCGGTCGTCAATTGCGCCCACGCGCTCCAACGTACTCATAAACCGATCGTAGTCGGCGTAGGAGGCAAACGAGTCAGGAATGCCCGTGCGCGGCAGAGTCTCGAACACCACGCTGCGGTAGGACATCAGCCCCGTGCGCCTGCCGTCCCAAAACGGCGAACTGCACGAAAGCGCAAGCAGGTGCGGCAAAAAGTATCGCGCCTGATTGAAGATATCGATCGTGAGTTCCATATCGCCGATGCCCACATGCACGTGCATGCCGAAAATCAGCAGGCGTCGGGCGATATCCTGCATGTTCTCTTCTAAGGCTTTGTAGCGCAGGCGCGGGGTGATGGTTTGCTCCATCCAGCGCGAGAAGGGATGTGTGCCCGCCGCCACGATGCGCTTACCCTGCGATTCAGCGACCTCAATCAGCGCACCGCGCAGCCGACAGAGTTCCTGACGCACCTCGTGAATGTTCGCGCAGACCTGACTCCCCACCTCAATCTGCGACATCATGAACTCCTCTTTCACCTGGTCCTGTAGGCGCACGCGCCCGTCGGGCAGAATCTGCGCCACATAGGAATCGAGTGCACGGGTCTCCGCGTCGATAATCTGGTACTCTTCCTCAACGCCCAGCGTCAGCGGCACGCCTTTGAACATGGTCTCACCGCTGGGTTAAATACTTCGTTGTGCGCGAAAATCCTGCAATTACTGTCGTAATCTCTTTTCGTGCAAGAGTTGGTCAATCCACAGGCGTTGGGCATCGGTGAGGGGCGAGTCTTGCGAGTAGTCGATCAAGCGATGATGTTGGCATAGACAATAAGCATCGCGTGCATGCTGTGCCAGAACCCCTCCAAATACGGATTCATTCCCGAAAACGGATTTTGATGGCTGATTTTTACCTATTTGGGGATGCGAATTGGGCATAATATAGGGGCGGGGCGACAAGTTGAGCGATTGGCTAAGGATAGCGGAGCATGTAGCGGGGCGTTGGCTGATTCTCGCCATCGATACGCTGCTGGTGGCGTTTCTGATTTATCGGCTGCTGCTGCTGGCGAAGGGCACACGCGCCTATCAGGTGCTGGTTGGGCTGCTGGTGTTCGTGGGCGCGTTGTATCTAAGCGACGCACTGCGCTTGGAGACCATCCACTGGCTGTTGGATCGCATGACCACGTTGGGACCTGTGGCGCTGGTAATCCTGTTCTTTCCCGAGCTACGGCGTGTACTGGAGACGATTGGGCGTGTGGAGTTCTGGCGTAGCAGTTTCGGCATTAATCCCGACCTGGAACCGATTCAGAAAGCCATCGGCGAGGTGGTGAGCGCGGTGCAGCAGATGGCGCGGGATCGCATCGGCGCGCTGATTGTGTGGGAGCGTAAAGACCGCATCGCGCAGGGCGACGGAGTCGAGCTGCAGGCGGAGGTTGGCTCGCCCCTGCTGCGGGCGATTTTCTATCCTGGCTCACCTTTGCACGATGGCGCGGTGATTTTGCGTGGCGCGGAGATTGTGGAAGCCGCCGTCTACTTCCCCACAATCAGCCAGAACCCCGAGATACCGAGCAGCATGCACACGCGCCATCGCGCGGGCATCGGCGCAACTGAAGACTCCGACTGCATCGCGATTATCGTATCGGAAGAGACGGGGCAAATCACGGTGGCGGTAGACGGCGCGTGGACGCAGAATGTGGATGCCGACCACCTACGCCGCCTACTCAGTGACCTGCTCACGGGCGAAGCGCGCCCGCACATCCTGGCACGCATGGGTAGCGCGTTCAGTAATGCACGCAAAAACCGTCCACAGAGTCGAAGACCAGCCACGAACGACGGGAAAAAGGCGGTTTAGGATTTGTAAGGACTTCGCAAAAACCTACGGCTAATCGAACAAACTCGGCTGTTTCTCCGCCTGTATCAACGCTTGAGGCTTGGGGAACAGCGCGTCGAAGTTGGGGAACAGGTCTTCTAAACGCGCCGCGAATTTGTAGAGCTTCTCCACATAGTGCTCACAATCTGCGTCGCCCGCATACTCATCCAGCAAACCAAGGCTGCCATCCTGCTTGCGGTAGACCATAATGTAGTCGCCAATCTGGAAGCGTTTGGCAAGTTCGTATAAGGGGTGGTTGGGCTGCTTGCTCTTTTCGGTAATCCGCTCGCGCCGGCAGAGTTGCTCGATTTCTATCTCGCCATTCAGGATCTGTTTGGCGAGGCGTTGGTAGTCTTCCCCCACTTCGTGAGGCTTACCGTTCAGCAGACTCTCGATGGCGCGATTCAGGAACTCGCGTCCGAACTTCTCATCAGCACGGGAACGCAACGACGCCCCCTTGAAAATCAGCTTACCGTCGTAGCCCTGCAGCACGTAGTTTTTGGTCTTGATAGAGAGCATCGCCTTGTAGCGTCCGTCGTAGGCGAGTCGGATACCTTCGGGCAGTACCTTGCCTACCTGCTCTACGAAGGCGATTTCATCGGCTTCGATTTGCACATGCGCAGGGGGTTGGAAATAGACGCCGTCGGTGTCGATTTCCACCACTACGCCGCCCAAGCGTTCAATTTCGGTGGCGATCAGCTTCACGAGCTCCTGCCCCTTGAGTGTAACGGCTTCGGCGGCGTCGTAGTCGTTGAAGTTGAAGGGCGCGCCGAGATAGCCGTAGTAGGAGTTGATTAATATCTTGAACGAACCTTGCAGTCCATCCCAGTAAGCCGATTCTGCACCCTGTGTCTTTTTGGCGCGGGCTTTGGCATCGAGGCGCAGGTGACGCAGCCGTTCCAGCGTGGGCAGGAACACATCGAGGTGGTCGGCGCTGGGCTTGATGCGATAGTGCAGCATGATGCTGGGATACAGGCTCTCCACATCGGCTTTCACGATGCGCGGAATCAGCCCGATTTTGCGCACTTCGGTGTAGCCACCGGGATACGACCTCGCCGCTTGCTGGGTGGGAATGGCGTAGCCCTGTGCAAGGTAGGCGCGAACGAACATCAGGTTCGCCTTCTCGCCTGTGCCGATTACAGCAAGGTTCTGCAGCGTGTCGGGTAGCATCTGGCACTGGTAGAACTCGGTAGGTAGCGTGAGGTCGGCGAGGCGGCGTGTTTCGTGCACATCTTGCAGGCAGTAGCGGCGCACAGTGTCGGGGTCGGTGCGCCACAGTTCGGGGATAAGCTCGCGCTCCAAGTAAATCCTATCAGGCGCAGCGATGCCGAGTTGCTGGGTGGCTTCTTTCAGCCCGTAGCTCTCCAAGTCGCCCCTGCCGATATCGAATCGTTGCACCGCGAGGTAAGTATCGATCAGATGGCGTCCGTGCGCGTAGGCAGGGGTGAAGGTGCGGTTGTTCGCGCCGATGATGCATTGGCGGGGCGAGCCGAAGCGCAGTTCCGAGCCGTCGCGCCCGAATATCAGCGGTATGCCCAACGCCGTTGCCCGCACTGCCAGATACGGCAAGTCAAAGCCAAATAGGTTGTGCCCTTCAATCACATCGGGGTCGAGTTGCTGGATGCGCTCCACAAGTTGCTCGATGATTGCCTTCTCGTCGCCCTCCAGCAGTTCTTCGTAGCCGCGCGTGTCGCTGAGGGCAATCATCAGCACCTGTGCGCCCGACTGGTCAGGCATAAGGGTACTGGTCTCGATATCGAGCTGCACGCGATGAAGGTCCTGAAAAGTCATACCCTTGAACAGCGTTTTGCCCGAAAGCATGAGGTACTGGCGCTGCAGCGAACCGTAGGCGAGAATCTCGCGATGCTCGTCGCGTAGGGCACGGCGCAGGTTGTCAAGGGCGTCTCGGTCGGCACAGTAGGCGAGGTATTTCAGCATCCGTCGCCCCTCCAGCTCCCCACTCAGCTCCTGCCACTCCACATCGGGGATGGTGATACGCATATCGCTCAACAGCCACGGACGGAATCGCTCCTCTCGAGTGCGTATGACGCCATTCTCGCGGATGAACAGGCGAATGTGGTTGTTCACCGCCTCCACCGCCACGATGTGGGGCGTGGGGTCTTTGCCGAACAGCACGGGGTCGTATTCCAGCGCATGCGCTTGGGGAGCAGGCTGTAGATTGACACTCTCCCCCTCCAACAGCAGTTGCGGCTGGTCAGGCATGGCAGGATTATACCTTGCGGGCAAGGTTCATAAGCGAGGAGGTGCTGCAGGACTCTCCCACCATTACGTGCGAAGATTTTCAAGCATGTGGAGTATCAGCGGAAATCATAAACTAAGGTACAGTAGCAATCGCATCGCCTCGCGGTTGCGGATTCGCCGCGCGCTGTAATCAGCCAAAGCGGTATACTTTCCCACGCATGGCGTGGCTCTTTCTGCTGATTGCAAGTTTGATGGAGATTGTGTGGGCGACAGCGTTGAAGTTCTCGAACGGCTTCACGCGCCTTGTGCCCACTGTGATTGCACTAACCACCGCGTGGGCGAGCTTTTGGTTCCTGTCAATAGCGATTCGCAAGATTCCATTAGGCACAGCGTATGCCATCTGGGTGGGCATCGGGGCGTTGGGCGTGGCGATTGTGGGCATGGTGTGGTTCAAGGAATCGCGCGACTTCTGGCGGTTGTTTTTTATCGGCTTGATTGTGGTGGGAGTGGTAGGCTTGAAGGTTGTCTCGCGCGATGAGTCACTCTGAGGGGCAGAAGGCGGGCTACAGTTGGGCGCGGGCGTCTGCGCTGATGATGACGGCGATTTTCGCCAGCCGTATTCTGGGCATGCTGCGCGATACGGTAATTGCGTTCCGCTTTGGACAAAATGAACTGACAGACGCATACCGCGCGGCGTTTCAGTTGCCCGATCTGCTCTTTTTTATGGTGGCGGGGGGCGCGCTCTCATCCTCGCTGATGCCTGTGTTTTCGGGCTACTGGGAACAGGGGCGCAAAGAGGAGGCGTGGCGTGTGTTCTCGATTGTGGCGACGGTGATGGTGGGTATTACAACCGCGCTGGTGCTGGTTTTGGAACTCGCTGCGCCGCTTGCCGTTGCGCTCATGTTTCCGGGTTTCGACGCTGACCGTCTCGCGTTGACCACGCAGCTCACGCGCATCGTGCTGCCCGCGCAGATTTGCTTTCTGTTGGGCGGGCTGATGATGGCGACGCTGTACGCCCGCAAGCACTTCCTCGCGCCTGCACTGGGACCTAACATCTACAACATCGGCATTATTCTGGGTGGCTTGGTGTTGGCGTTATGGCTGGGCGTGGCGGGGCTGGCGTGGGGCGCGCTGTTGGGGGCGTTTGTGGGGAGTGTGCTGCTCCCCCTACTGGTGATGCGCCGTTTGGGCAGCGCGTTCAGGCTGGAGTTCAACCTCAGGCATGAGGGTGCGCGCGAGGTGTTCCGCCTGATGTTGCCCGTAATGTTCGGGTTGTCGCTGCCGGGCATCTATATGCTGATTCTGCGCGTGTTTGCCTCGTGGCTGCCTGCGGGAGCGATTTCCGCGCTGGATAATGCGAATCGACAGATGCAGGCACCGCTGGGCATCGTGGGACAGGGGATTGCGCTGGCGATTTTTCCTGCGCTGACCTCGCTGGCGGCGCGGGGTGAATGGGGTGCGCTACGCCTCACGCTTCGGCAGGGCTTGCGACTGGTGTGGTTCCTTACCGCGCCTGCTACGGTGTTGCTGATTGTGTTGGCGGAGGACATCAGCCGCGTGCTGCTGCAATACGGTAAGTTCACGGCGGCGGATACGCAGTTGGTGGCGAGCGCACTGCAGGCGTTCGCGCTGGGACTGTTCGCGTGGTCGGGGCAGGCGTTGATTGCGCGGGGCTTCTTCGCGCTGCGCGACTCGCTCACGCCCGTGCTGATTGGCTCCGCTGTGACCGCGCTGTTTGTGCCGCTATGTATGCTGTTGATGCGCGTGATGGACTGGGGGCATGTGGGCTTGGCGCTGGCGACCTCGATTGCAGCAACGGCGCAGATGGTGTGGATGTTCCAGATTCTGAACCGCCGTGTGCCACCTGCCGAGTCCGCTGAGTCTGCCCCGCTGATGGGATTTTTGTTGCGCAGCGGGTTTGCGACATTACTCATGGGCGTGCTCGCCTACGGGCTGCACTGGGGGCTGTATACTGCGCTGCCCGATTTTCAGGTCAACATTAGGTCGCTGCTCATCGGGTTGCTGGTTGCCAGCCTCAGTATGGGCGCGTACCTGTGGCTGTGTGAGCGACTTAGCGTGCGCGAAGTAGACTACGTAAAGCGCGCCTTCAACCGTCGCGCGTAGGGTAGGCTCGCCCATCGTCAGGTACAATCTACGCGGAGGCGAACGGACGATGCCGTCGGAGATGATTCACCTAGAAGGTCACGTAATTGACTCGCTTACGCTGTCGAAGGTGCTGGACATCCTCTCATCGTATGAGGGCGTGCGGTACGAGGTGCGCCATGCGAGAATCGGACATACACGCGCCGAACCGAGCAAGTTCGATATCCTCGTGGAAGCCGACACGGAAGACCTATTGGAGCGCGCTTTAGAGGAGGTACAGCAGCACGGGGCGTACTTCGCGCACGCCGATGCACAACTGGAGCCTGCGCCCAAAGACGGCGTGTTCCCCGAAGATTTCTACTCCACTACGAACTTGGAGACTTTCGTGCGCGTGCATCATCGCTGGGTGCATGTGGAGAACATCGAGATGGACTGTGGGGTGCGGGTATGGCAGGAGGAGGGTCAGTGGCGTGCATCGACAATCCCGATGGCGCGAGTGAAGCAAGGCGACTTGATTGTAGTGGGGCACGAGGGCATCCGCGTCACGCCCCCTGAACGGCGCGACCCGACCTCCGTGTTCGCGTTTATGGGCAGCGATGTGTCGTCCGAGAAGCCCAAAGAGCGTGCTGTGCGCGGCGTGGCTGAAGAGGTGCGCAAAGCCAAAGCGCGTGGCGAAAAGGTACTGTTCGTCGGGGGACCCGCCATCGTGCATACAGGCGCAGGACCCTACTTAGAGCAGCTTATCCGAAACGGCTGGATCGATGTGCTGTTCGCAGGCAACGCGCTCGCCGCGCACGATATCGAATCGGCGATGTATGGCACTTCGCTCGGCGTCTCGCTCGACTTGGGTTCGCCCGTTACGCACGGACACCAGCACCACATCCGCGCGATTAATCGCATCCGCTTGCTGGGCGGGCTGAAACAGGCGGTGGAGCAGGGGGTACTCACCAAAGGCGTGATGTATACCTGCGTGAAGCATGGCGTGCCGTTCGTGTTGGCGGGCAGCATTCGCGACGATGGTCCCTTACCCGAAGTGATTACCGATGTGCTGGAGGCGCAAGACGCGATGCGAGCGCACATTCCAGGCGTGGGGGTGGCGATTATGGTCGCCACCACGCTGCACTCGGTCGCCACAGGCAACATGCTGCCCGCTTCCGTGCGCGTGTTCTGTGTGGACAGTGACGCCGATACGGTGATTAAGCTTACGGACCGAGGCACGCACCAGACCTTCCCGATTGTGACCGACTGCCACTTTTTTATGAAGGAGCTGGCGCTGCACTTGGTGGAGCCGTTTCGGAAGCAATAAGGGGCGGTACGAGGGCGTTCCCGCCGTCGTATCGCAGAGTGTTTAGATACACGGGTTCGGTGCGTTAAAGTGTTTCAGATTCGTCGCGGGAGTGTTGCTGCCCATATAATCCATGGGGCTTTCCTAAGGGTGTATTAGAAAGAAGATGCCAACTCCCCCAATCCCGCTCCCGAGCGTACTGAAAAAGTTGACGGCGTTATTATCCAGCCATCGAATGCCGCGGTGAGGCGATGTGGGCGCGTCGCAGCAAACGCGTTTCTCGCCGATGGTTTGGCAAATGGGGCATCGGAAACGCGCCTGCACAGTTGCGCCCAGAATACTGTCCAACAACATGCCCAGTACGCCTGCACTTGCCGCCACGCCGATAGCTGTTGCATCACTCAGCAGCGGTGCGCAAAGCAGGGCAATCACCACTGCGCTTCCGACTCCCCCAAGCGTGCCTGCCAAACTCACGCCGCCCGACTCGCCTTTGGGGATTGGCTTGCCCGTGGTAATCAGCCGTGCACCTTTGCCGAATTGTATGCCGAACTCGGTTGCCCAAGTGTCGGCGGCGGCGGTTGCAAGGCTTGCGGCATAGCCCAGCCAGAATGCGGGCGCGTGCTCTGGCACTAGCCACACGCCCCAGCAGCACAGCGTCGGGGCAAGCCCATTTGCCAGCACCTGCACGGCAGTGCGCTGCTCGGTCTTGTGCGGGCGTCCCAGTAGGCGCGGTAGCAGGCTGCTGCTGAAGAAGAAGGCAATCATCGGCACGCTGGCGATTACGCCCCCGATTCCAAACACGCTTGCACCCACTATTAATGCGCTCAGTGCACCGCTCAGCGTGAGCAATCGCAGCCGATAGGCGACCGCCGCCACACTGCCTGCCAGCCCCAATCCCCAAAGCCAGCTCATTTACTTGCTCGCCCCGATACGCAGCGGTTGTTCAGCTCATAAAACCGCCAGAGTTTCTCCACGCCTTGCGAAATACCAATTCGCGGTGAGATGCCCACTGCACTGTCGGGCACTGGCGTGCCCCACCAAATCTGGATGCGCCCCGTAATCAGCGAGATACCGTTGTCCGCGCGTGTGATGCCCAACGCCCGACACAGGTTGCCTGGACCGCGGCACAACTGCGTCCAGTGCACCTGTCCGCGCCGCTGGTACATCGGTTCCAGTCCCACCGTTGGCTCAATCGCGCGTATTAGCACGGCGTCGCCTATCCCCTCGGGCTGACAGACCGCGTTGAAGCATTCGTGTACACCGTAAATCAGGTACACATACGCGGTACCTGGCGCGCCGAACATCGGCGCGTTGCGCTCCGTTCTGCCCCGGTAGCTGTGGCACGCGGGGTCGTCGTGCGTGTATGCCTCTGCCTCCACGATTCGCCCGCCAACCCAGCCGTGTGCATCCTGCACCATCAGCAAGCAACCCAGCAACGCACGGGCGACCTCTACTGTCGGCTGTAGGTAAAACGACTCTGGCAACGCTTCGCCCATACAGTCGCCGATTATACCGCTTGGGTTATAATATGCCTATGGCGCGACTGGTCGGTTTTCTAGCGTTTGTGATTGCACTTATTGGCTGGCTCCCTGCGCAGCCTGTGAGCTACGACGGCTATCAGGTGTGGCGAATTACCGTAGAAAAGCCTGAGCAGCTAGACGAAATCGGTAGCCTTGTGCGTGATGTATGGATGCAGCGGGGCAAGACCCTCGATGTGTGTCTCTCACCTGATGAGCAAGCCTCGCTGCGTAAAGCGGGCTACGCAGGCGAAGTATTAATCAAAGACGTCGGCGCGCTGATACGTCAGCAACAGACAGACTTTATCCCTCAAGGCGACGGGCTGTTCACACGCTACCTGACCTTAAACGAAATCTATGCCGCGATGCGTCAGTTCGCCGAGCAAAACCCGCGCCTCGTGCAGATGCTCGAAATCGGCAGATCTATCGAGAACCGTCCAATCTACGCCCTGCGCCTGACGCAAGACCCGCGCCGCGCCCGTGTGTATTCCACGCGCCCGCAGGTGGTGATTAACGCGATGCTCCACGCCCGCGAGTGGGTTACGCCCCCCGCTGCGCTATACCTCGCGTACCGACTGGTCTCCGAGTACGACTCCGATACGCGCGTGCGCGAGTATCTGGAGCGATTGGAAATCTATGTGGTTCCTGTGGTCAACCCCGACGGTTATGAGTTCACGCATACCACGAACCGTCTCTGGCGTAAGAATCGGCGGTTCAACGGGCGCAACATTTTCAACCAACCGATTTACGGCGTGGATTTGAACCGCAACTGGAGTGTGGGCTGGGGCGGGCAAGGCTCCAGTGGCAATCCTTCCAGCGATACCTATCGCGGGACTGCACCCTTCTCTGAGCCGGAGACCTACTACCTGAGCCGTTGGATGATGGGCTTGCCCCAACTGCGCGCGCATGTAGACCTGCACAGCTACTCGCAGATGATTCTCTGGCCCTGGGGCTACACCACTAATCTTGCCCCGTTCAACGGCGTGTTCGAGCGCGTGGGGCTGGCGATGCAGGCGGCGATTCAAGGCGTGCATGGGCAGTTTTACATAGCGGGTCCGATTGCCACCACCATCTACATCGCCAGCGGGGGGATGACCGACTGGGCGTTCGGAGTGCGTGGTGCGCTCTCGTTCACCTACGAGCTGCGCGACACGGGGCAATTCGGGTTCCTGCTGCCCCCTGACCAAATCCTGCCCACTTGCGAGGAGGTCTATCCCGCGCTGCTGGAGTTGCTGCGCTGGTCGCTGCGCCGCGACTGGAATGAGTAATCACTACCAGGATGGGTCGTCTCCAACCAGAGCATACCTCAATCGAGTAGAATTAAGCCGATGGAACCGCGCACGCCTTCGGAAACGGAAGTGATTCTGACCCAGATGATGAACCCCGAACATGCGAACCCGCTAGGGAATGTGCATGGCGGGTGGATTCTGAAGCTAATCGATGAAGCAGGCGGTATTGCCGCTTCGCGCCACGCCCGTAACCCCGCCGTGACGGTGGAAATCGACTCGGTCAGCTTCCGCGGACCTGTGCATGTAGGGAACTTGGTACACGTGCGGGCGCGCATGGTGCGTGCATGGCGCACCTCGATGGAAGTAGAGGCGATTGTGGAGGCGGAGAACCCGCTGACAGGCGAGCGGCGGCTCACCTCGCAGGCGTATCTGGTGTATGTTGCGCTGAATCACGCGGGACGCCCGACCCCCGTGCCGCCCGTCGCGCCCGAAACCGACGAAGAACGGCGCAAATGGGAAGCCGCCGAACAACGCCGCGCCGAGCGGCTTGCCCGAAAAGAGCAGGAGACACGGGGGTAAGGAATCAAGGCGAGAGAAATCCCATTCCCCCGTAACCCCACCAGTTTCACCCTGCACACTTACCAGTTTTTACCCGTGAATCTGCCCAACGCCCCCTAAGCCGATGTATACTGAGCGAAATCCTTTGCTTCCAAAAGCCGACCTCGAACGCCCATTCAGTGGAATTAACCTGTCCGCTTTCGGGCGGTTTTGGAGTCTGTATGGTATGGAAGCGGCGAGCACAGCTCCCCGCTCCGCAGGGCAGAGGAAGATAGTAAACATTTGCAGAAGGTCGTCCTTCGCTGTTACGCCAATTTGGAGGTCGTTGAACATGAAAGGCTTGATGAAGCTTTCTCTTATCGGCGCGATGAGCGCGCTGGTCGCACTGAGCACATACGCGCAGCCTCCCGGTCTGGCAGGGCTGGTATGGCTGGACAACAATCTTGAGTTCGATCTAAATGCGGGCAATCTTGTTACATCGGGCGCACTTAGTACCACAATTGCGATCGGTGATCAGAATCCCGTCTGTGTTGTAAAACCCACCAACTCACTCGATATAAGCCTTGACCTGTCTGCACTCACTGGTATTCCAGGGCTTCCGACCATCGCCCTGACGGGCACAGCGATTTCGCCAACGCAGGTGCGATGGAGTACAGGAGCTGTAAATATCAACTACTGCTTACCTGCATCGGTGTCAGGGCTGCCTTTTGATATCCTCATTAAGCGCATCACGGGTGCGAACCTGCTGGTGGATTTGACGCTGTTAGGGTCGCCTTACTACTCCAGCGTATGCAATGACAACTTCTATGTACGCGGCGACGAGATAGGCGGCAACCAGCAGAACTTTATCGGACTGGAGCTGTATGCGTTCTGCCTGGAGTCGCCCTTCACGCGCATTACGGGTACCGTGCGCGATTTGGACTATGTGATTCACACCGGTCCAATCCCGGAGCCTGCGAGCATGCTGGCGCTCGGTTCGGGGCTGGTGGGCTTAGTGGCGATGCGCCGCCGCAAGAAGTGAGCCTCTCACCCTTTGCCCCCTCCCTCACGGCGTGAGAGAGGGGGCAATCGTTTGTGTGGGGAATGTGTTTTGGTCTTGCCGAATGCAGTAAGGATTAGTTGGCTTCACTCACCAACCCTCCCCTCCGCGTGCAAGAGGGGTGAGTTTGAAAATAATCGCGTGGTCCTGGCACGGACAGGAATGTCCGTGCTACGATCGCGGCGGTAGGGATACCGTTTAGCGTACGAGCAGGACGCCCATGCCACGCCCTACCCCTCTCACGCTTGAGAGAGGGCTATGGGTGAAAGCAATCTGGAGGTGGAAGAGTATGCGACACTTAGCGATTGGAATCGGATTAGCGACGCTGCTAACGGCGAGCGCGTACGCCGACGGCTATCTGTGGCTGTCGGCGGCGGGGGCAAGCCCTGCAAGCGTCTATCGGTACAACCTGCGCACGGGGCAGGTAGACCGTGTGGTTGCGCCCGCATCGTGGGGCTTCGTGCACTCGGGCGACTATAACCTACTCGCCTACGATGGCAATGCGCTCTACATCGGCTTGGAGAATGACCGCACCCTGCTGAAGATGAACCCCTACACGGGCACGTTCATCTCGGCGTTCGGCTATTCGATGTGCAACTGCTTCTACGGGCATCATTTCATGAAGGACGGCGCAATCCGCGACGGCGAGATTTGGCGCGCCGCGCCCGCACGCTCCACCAACAGCGCGGGCGTCTTGCACATCAGCAGTCTCAACGGGCAGCCCACCAACTTGTACTATGCATCGAACCAGCCGCATTTGGAGCGACCGATTGGCTTGGAGTGGGTGGGCGACGTGCTGATGATAACCACCGTGCAGGGGCTGTATCGCGTGGACTTTCCTGACGAGCCACTGGTGTTCGAGGGCAACGCCTACACGCTAAGTGGTATTCCCAGCGGACACACACTGGGTGGACTGGCGTATGATGCCGAGCGCGATGTGCTCTACTTGGCGACTGCGAGCGCAAGCGAAGCACGCTTGTGGCGGCTCACGCTGAACCATGAGGCGCGTGCAGCGAGCGCTATGCCTGTGGACGCGCTCACGCTAAAGGGCTACCCCAGCGGACGCCAGCCGACTGCGCTGGGCTTTGTGCCTGCTCGACCCGGCGATGCCGACGACAACGGCTGCGTGGACGACGCCGACCTCTTGACCGTGCTGTTCAGCTTCGGCGGCGCCGACGCCCAAGCCGACCTGAACCGCGACGGCGTTGTGGACGACGCCGACCTGCTGGAAGTGCTGTTCAACTTCGGTTCGGGATGCTGAGGATCGGAACAGGTACAGGGACGTAGAGGAGTAAGAAATACCTCGCCGCTTTCCCCCCTCCTTCAGGTTCCCC
>CAYVKB010000038.1:0-24133 GCA_964451985.1 uncultured Fimbriimonadales bacterium
GGCACGTTGGTCGCCACGCGCAACATATCGCCCTGCTCGTTCATTCGCTGGAAGATAGTCACGGTTGCATCTGTTAGTTTGCCCGCCTGATCCACTACAGGCACTGTGCGCTTCAAATCGCGCTCCTGCGCCAGCCAGCGGTTGCCAATCATCACTTTGGGCAGTTGAACAGTCTGCTCTTCCTTAGTGAATTGGTTGATTGCTTTCCAGGTCACGGTTTCGTTGCTCCAGCGGTAGCCGCCCGATTGTTTCATAATGTACCAGGCAGTGTACAGCGCATGCCCGACGGTTTTGCGCAGCAGCTGGTCTTGCGATTCCACCATGTCGTAGGTCAGCTCTGCAATATGGCTCAGATCGCTATTAATCTGCGTTTCTATCTGTTCGCCTGCAACGTTAGCGAACTCTTTCATTTGGCGTGAGACGATTAGCGACAGCGCGACACACAATACACCAACGCCTGCAATCCCGTACAACGCCACTTTAGCACCGATATTCATGCGTAAATCCCTCCGTAGTACAGATATTTTGGGATTCGATAGAGGATTTTTGGAGGGTGCTTGCAGGTTCCTAATCGATTGAAGGGATGTGTGATAGGTGTTTCAATCAACTCACGCCCTGATTTCTCAATAAGCCCTCAAAATTCTCACGATTTTCGCCTATAATAATTACCAGCGCGAAGGGGGTTTTACTCAGGACATTCAAGCGAGCTGAGTGGCTCCAACGCGCATCTTGTTCAAGGAGGAGCCACCATGATTCAAAGGTTTCTGATTGTAGGAGCGTTGAGTTTGCTGTGCGCGTGGAGCGCAGCGCAGATGCGCGATGTGCCTCCCGGGCACTGGGCGTACCAGTCGATTGAGCAGCTGGTGCAACTGGGCATTCTGGAGGGCTACCCCGACGGGACATACCGTCCAAACCGCACCATGACCCGCGCGGAGTTCGCGCAAGCGATTGCCCGCGCCTACCGCAACCTGGACGAGCGTCTCCGTGCGCTGGATCGTCGCTTGCAAACTTTCGAGGGTCGCCCGCAGCAGGGCGGTCAGACGGACACTACCGAGCTGCAGCGCCAGATTGACCAGCTCAAGCGCGATGTCGAGGAGCTGAAGCGCCTCAACGAGGCGATGCAGACCCTGCAGCGTCTGGCGCAGACCTTTCAAGAGGAGCTGCGTGGGCTGAATGTGGATGTGGACACCCTCAAGCGCGATATGGCGTCGCTGCGCGCCCGTGTCGAAGCGCTCGAGGGCAAGGAAGACAAGTTCAAAATGAGCGGTGACCTAACCTTCGGCGTGTTCGGCACGCACAGCATCGACGGCAGGAGCGCATTCACGCTCAACAATAGTGCGATTAACCCATCGGGCAAACTACTGCAGAGTTTGAGCGTGACGCACGAACTGGGGCTGACCTTCAACGGACAGATTAATGACCAGGTCTCTGGCTCAGCGACTTTCGTGTTGGGCAACTACCTGCCGTATGTGAGGAACGCGACCAAAGCGTCGTTTTTCCTGCCGACCTTTGCAGGCTTGGGGCGTCCCGCGTTCACTGTGGGCGCGACCGATATCGTCATCTGGGAGGCGTTCGTGACCGCGCCAATTGATTTATTTGGAACGAATGTGGAGCTGACCGTCGGGCGGTTCCCGATTTCCATCTCGCCCTACACCCTGCGGCGCGGCGCACCCGATGCCTACCTGAATTTCGCCCGCTATCGCGACCTCAGGTTCCGCATCGACGGGGGGCAACTGATGTTCAAGACCAATGCACTGCGTCTGCAACTGTGGGCGGCGCAGGTGAACTGGAATTCCAATACCAATGTGGCGATGTCGCTGCCGATAACGAACCACAGCTCGCTGTTAAATGCGCCCAACGCATCGCTAGAGCAGTTGGCGGGGGCGCGCGTGGAGTTCGACGCCGTCAAAACCGAGTCCAATCGCCTGACGGTGGGCGCGACCTACTACGCTGCGGGCGTGGGACGCAATCGCACCTTCAGCCACTTCGGCAACCCAGTGGCGACGCGCATCGATCGCGTAGATGTCTTCGGTGCGGACCTCAAAGGGCAATGGCACAAACTCAAATTGAACGCTGAATACTCCCAAAGCGACTTCCTTAGCAACAATACGCGCGTGATTCAGCGTGACAACTGGGTAGTAGACGCGAGCCTCGGCTATGAATTCAGCAATCAGCTAAACGCGACGGCGGGCTATCGCGAGATTCGTCCTTACTTTGCGGCGGCGGGCGCGTGGGGGCGCGTGGGCTACCTGTATCGCCCATCCGACCTGCGCGGCTTCTACGCGAACCTCAACTACACTGTCTCCGACAACCTGAAGTTCAACCTGTCGGGCGAGCTTCTGGAGGGCACCGGCCGTGCTACCTACCGCACTGACGACGAGGCAACGCGCCTTGTGGCGGGCGTCGACTACCGCCTGACCGATAAATGGAGCCTCGCGTTCAACTACGAGGGCGTGTTCTGGAAAGTCAGTTCCATCACCGCGGGCATCCCGAACGGCGTGAAGCCTGTGTGGAACTACTACACGCTGAACGTGGCATACAATCTGGGGCAGAACGCCGCTTTGAACCTGTTGTACCAGATTATCGACACGGACGGCAAGGGCTTCACCTTGCTGAGCGGCGGTCCCAGCGCGAACAAGAACAGCGCAGCCGTCGCCGCTACCACACTCAGCGTGCGGTTCTGAACACACTGCGCTCTTATCGATAGACCTGCAGGAGCGGATTGCGTTAGCAACGGTGCCACGGCAGCCCCGCCATCGGCATGGGTAAGAGCGGTTACCAACCGCTACTGGCGAATGCAGCCCGCTCTTGCATCGTCTTACCTAATATAATATTCCCTCAAAACTACCTGTCCGCTTTCACGCCGTTTTCGAGTCTCTCTACTTAGGAGCGAACTTAACAACGCTTCGGAGGTGGATATGATGATGAAACGAGCAGGCATGCGATGGAGCTTGATGGCGATGGGGAGCCTGTTGGCAATCGCTAGTGTGAGCGCGCAATCCGCGCAAGTGATTTACGAACAGGACGACAACTTCACCGGTTGGACGACGGAGTTCCGTTCCCCTTGGAACGGCAGCGACGTCGGTAGTGGGAACTTTATGAGCAATCCTACCGGGCGCATTCTCGCTTCCAACGATATTATCGGCACAACCTGTGTGATTCGCGTTCGTTTACAGAACTTCACGGGGGGCGACGCTTTCGGACGCCTGATGCTAGTCGCGGGCAACGGCTCGCGCCGCACGGGCAGCTCGGAGTTCCGCCTGCCAAGCGATCGTGCGAACAACCTCGGTCCGTCGAACCAGTCAGGTAGTGTGGTGTTCGGTACATGGGTTGGTTCAGGGCACACGTTCGGCTTGCGCGCGACGGCGAATGACAACTCGCTGACAGCCTCCGCCGAAGGGCGTGCCGATGTGGAGATTCGCAACGCTTCGATGTTGAGCCTAAGTTCAGGTCCCAGCCCTTCCGCGCCCAACCTGACGTCCTACCTGTGGGGCGGCGGTAACATCGATCCGACAGCATTCCCGACTGTGATGTTCAGCTGGACATCGGGCGGTATCGTGGGTTCGCGCCCCCAAATCGCCACCACGCTGTTCGGCAATATCAACTCACCCCACTCCGACCGTCTCATCCTGCGTACCACGTTGAACATCGTCAGAAACAGCACGCTCATCTACACGGATGTCGACCAGGCGATCGTGGACTGGAACGCGGGTGAGGCGACCTTCAGCAAGAGCATCGGCAGCGTGGGCGACAGCTACACGCTGAACATCGGTAGCGACCCGAACAACACCGAGTACCGAATCTGCCTGCGGGTGCAAGTGCTGCACGAGGGCTACCGTGATAACTTCGCGAGTCTGGCGGGCACTGCGACTCTGTACGACCAGCAGTTCTGCCAAGATTTTACCGTGCTGGTTCCGGAGCCTGCGAGTATGATTGCGCTCGGTTCGGGTTTGGTGAGCCTACTGGCACTACGCCGACGCAAGAAGTAAACCACGCTTTACCCAAGGCACCTAACGCCGACGGCGCGCTATGTGCGCGCTGTCGGCATTTTACACCAATCGGGGTTTCAAGCGCCGCAAAATCGTGGTCAGAGACGCGCCCATCGTTTTCCCTACCACCCCTCCCCCAGTGTGCAACTATAAGGGTATCGGCTCCACCTCAAGTTGGGGGACAGGGACGACAGTTTTCCACGCTCTCTCCTCCTCATCCCCAAATTGCTCTCCGTAAACGGACAGGGTACAAAGGGGGGTAAGGGTTGAGCAGTTAGCGAAGGGCGCAGAGATTTTTCTCCGCGCCCTCGATGCGTACTCTCCGTATGCTACTCAGCGATTAATCCAACCTCAGCACCCCGTACCGAAGTTGAACAGGACAATCAGCAGGTCGGCGTCATCCACAATGCCATCGTTGTTGGCGTCGCCTGCGCCGCCCTGATTACCGAAGTTGAACAGGACAATCAGCAGGTCGGCATCGTCCACGCAGCCGTCGCCGTTCAAATCGCCCTCAGGACCCGTCGGGCAGGGCTGCACTGTTACATAGTGCGTACCCGCCAGCTGGGCAAAGTTGAACGGGAAGAAATCGAACGGCGCATCGGGGCAGCGTGCCCACGCGGCGTTCGGGTACTGCTGGCTCGGGCTGCCGATATTCAGCGCGGGCAGCGTCTGGTTAGAGAGATATGTGCCGCGGCAGGGGTCGCCCAAATCTGCGCCGCCCGTCAGCACTGCGAGTATACGAATCGAACCAGTCGGGTTGCCCAGCGCGCTCAGCGGAATCGCTACCTCCAGCCCATTCACGGCGGTGGAGGGGTCACCAATATTGTTCGGGTTGCTGGTAACACCCTGCACGTTGGAGTTATCGAAACCCGCCTTAACGCCCTGACCTACTGCGCCTTCGCCCTGTCCAACTGCCACAGAGCCGAGGTACTCGGACTGATTGCCTACAAGGTCGTGCAGGTCAATATAGATATTATCGTTGCCTTCGCCACCGTCATAGCGGTTCACGCCCAGCGCGTAGTCGGGGTTATGGTCGAATACCACGCCGCTCATACCCTGTACGGAGCAGTTGATGCAGTCTGTGGTGAGGTTGAAAGTGTTGCTCTGGCTGCGCCCGGTATCGATGTAGAAGTGAATCGCGTTGCCGTTGCCTTCCAGGTTGCCCGTCACAGCGATATATAGTACGCCGTTCTCACACTTCACAAACAGCTGGTTCAGCTCCGAGCCCCAGTTATGTGTCGCCAGTCGATCGCCGAAGCCGGTGTAGTTGGTCTGCGACGCGAGGGGTGCGGGGTATTTGCTCGGAATATTCACACCGTTTACCTGTGCGTGCGACAGCACCGCCGTCGCCATCAGTGCGCCTAAAACCATCATCGGTCGTCTCATCGTTGAATGCCTCCTTTCCCCACAGCGGGGATAAGCCTATTATACCTCGATTCGAGAAATCGTATTCTGAATGGAGGGGATATATTGAGGATTTCGCTTCGGAATCATGCGTTAGGAAACTATTTCGCCTGCGTTCGTCGCACTGACACTTGGAGGGCATGTCTTGCCTGCGCACGCTTAGCAGCAATCCCTCGCCCTACAGTTCCTAAATATAGTCACTTGGAAACATCCCGAACTTACCCACATGTATCCCTGACCGCTTCTGGGTGCTTCCTAAAGATTTATCCCCTCACTCCCAAAATAATTAGCAGGAGGCAGAAGGTGATGCACATTTCAGGAAACCTTGCGGAGCAACTGCACATCAACGAACAGAATCTACGGCAGCGCAAGCAGTTTTTACGATTGTCCCAGCATGAAGCGGAGTTGTTGCGAAAGTACGCATCGTGGGCGGAGCAAATTGCCCCCAACTATGCGCGAGATTTCTACGACTTCCAGTTCAACTTCGCTGAGACGCGCGACTTCTTTGAACGCTACGCGCAGAAGAAAGGTGTCTCGCTGAGCCAGCTACGCGTGGGGCTGGAACAAGCTCAGGCGACCTACCTACTCGATATTTTTCGTGAGGCGCAGCGCGGAGGCGACTACGGCGTAGAGTTCTTCCAGAAACGCTTGCGAGTCGGGTATGTGCATAATGTGATTGACCTGCCGATGAAGTGGTATCTGGGCAGTTATGGCTTGCACATCGACCTACTGTCGCGCTACATCCGTGAGGCTGAGGAAATTATTCTTCCCGAAGAAGGGCGCGAACTCTACCAGGCGGTGGTACGTGTGTTTATGTACGACATCCAGGCGATTGTGGACTCGTTCATTGCGATGCTAATGCAAGACTTTGGGCTGGATTTAAGTTCGATTCGCGTGCAGTCGGTCAATCAGGACATCACGGACTACATGAGCGAGGTGCGCCATCTGTTCGCGGGAGCCATAGGCTCGGCAATCAGTGCGAGCGACGAGATTTCGCACGCCTCGCATACGCTCAAAGAGACTACAGAGCAGACGCAGCTGGCGGTCAGCCAGATTGCTTCGGCGATTGAACAAGTGGCGCGTGCCACCACGCATCAGGCGTCGCAAATCCACCATGCCGCCGAGTCGACGCGCACGCTGAACGAGGGCGTGCAGACCGTGTCCAAAGGTGTCGAGGAGCAGGCGCAAGCCGTGCAACGTGCGAACAACGCTATCGACCAGGTGGGCGGTAAAATCCGCACGACCGCTGAGAAGGTACGCGCGATGGGCGAACACTCACAGCGCATCGGCGAGATGATTGAGGTGGTGAACCAGATTGCGTTCCAGACGCACCTGCTCGCTCTGAACGCTGCGATCGAAGCGGCGCGTGCAGGCGAGGCAGGGCGCGGGTTCGCTGTCGTTGCCAAAGAAGTGCAGCAACTTGCCGAACGCTCGGCGCAATCCGCAAAAGATGTGAGCATTCTCGTGAACCAGATTCGAGGCGTGGTGACCGACGCGGTAGGCGCGATGGAGCAATCCACCCAACAGTTCGAGCAGGAATTGGTGACCGCCGTGCGCGAGGTGAGTCGGGTGGTGGAGCAGTATCGCGAGGTCGCCCGCAGCATGGCGAGCAGTGCAGAACAGGTGCGCGTGGCGATGGACGAGGTCGCCAGCTCGGGCGAGCAGACCAGCGCAGCCGCGCAGGAGGTCAGCGCGTCCAGTCAGGAACTCGCTGCGCAAGCCCAAGAAGTCGCACGCTGGGCCAATGACCTGTACCAGATTGCTGAGCGTCTCAGCCGCGCTCTGAGCGCATTTCAGCGCAAAGCGTCAGACAACACAAGGCGAGCGGCGTAGCTCTCCGAAGTTCTTTGCTTTGGCTCGGGATGACAGGGCGTCCGTCATCCCGAGTTTTTGACGTGTTTCGGTCGTGCGATTCGCGGGCAGGACTTACTCAGGCGCAGATGCCATTTTATAAGGGGCACGAGGTACGCCTTTGGCAAGTCGCGCAACGGTTCCCCCAAGTATAGATGGGGTTTAATAATCCCGTGCGCTTTCTGTACTGGATAGACCTCCTGCTGGTGTCGCTCGTGATTTACTACTATTTACCAGATTTGACAGGCGAGTCGCGTGAGCGGTTGCTGAGCATAGACTACTGGCAGGCACGGCTGCGCGGGGAACATCTGATGACACGCGAAGGCGTGCTGTGGCGGGGCGACCCGCGCCAGCCCGTTGTCGCGCTCACCTTCGACGACGGTCCCGACCCCGAAACCACCCCACGCATTCTGGAAATTCTCAAGCAGGAAGGTGTGCGGGCAACCTTTTTTGTGGTAGGTACAAAACTAAAACAGCAGCCAGAGTTGGCACGGCGCATCGTTGCGGAAGGACATGCACTCGGCTGCCACAGCTACGACCATCAGCGTCAGACGGAACTTACCGAAGAACAGGTGTGGCGTCAGATTCGGGACTGCCAGATACTGGCGCAGCGGGCGGGAGTAAAACTGGTCGCTTACCGTCCGCCGTATCTGGCGCAGAACGCGGTGGTGCGCCGTGCCGTACGACGCTGGGAAATGCCCATTGTGATGGCGACTGTACTGGGCGAGCCGGCACAGCCGACGTCGAACCATCGGTGGGTGTATCACTACGCCCGCCGCGCCCGCAACGGCAGCATCCTGCTACTGCACGATACCTACCCCCACACCGCCGACGCACTGCCTGAACTGATACATGCCCTGCGCCAGCGCGGATTCGAGTTCGCCACGGTGCCTGAACTGGTGCAAGCGCTTCAACAGGGCGCACCGTAAATAGATTGCATTTTGTGCGGGGCACGGCGCCACCATACCCCGACCGCCACGTGCCCTGCACGCCACGCCATCATTTTTTTGTAGGGGTACGGCGTTGCCGTGCCCCTACTACCGAATAGTCCGCCCCAACCGCGTCTACAAGGAACGTAGGAACATCTCCAACTGCGTACAGCCGATGACCTGCGACCCTGTATCGCTCAGCCATCGTTCGGCGAACTCAGGGCTTGGCTCTTCGGGCAGCACCACTGCCGAGCGTTGCATGCCTACGTTCAACAGGCTGTTCCGACGCCGTATCTGGCGCGCATCCTCATCGCTAAGGGTGTCCGCACTCTTGCACTCCACTACCGCAAGGCTCAACTCGTGTTGATACTCGGTCACCAACAGTAAATCCACCTCGCAGACTGCACCGCCTTCCGCCTCCAGCTTCACATTCCGCAACGCCAGAAGCGAACGATCACCCAAAAGCTTCTGCGACGCCTGCGCCACATAGTATTCGAACCACCCGCCCGACAAGTAGTTATGCACAAACGGCTGACGACGCACCCTGAGATACACCACGCGATCGTTACGGTTATAGCGATAGAAATCCAGCATATACAACTTGAACAATCGGTCGCAGATACCAGTCCATACACTAATTTCCTCAGGGCTTTTCTTACTCAAATCAAAACAGAGGGGGCGCGGGCGCTGCAGGGTCGCGCGCAGGTCTCGCAGCAGCGGGCGAATAATTGCGTAGTGTCGCCCCATGAAATAGCTCAGATGCATACGCTCGCGTATCACAGTGTTCTCTGGCTTTACATCCATCGCTTCCACAATTTTCACTTGGCGTCCAGTCAGGTAGCGCTTCAGGTACCCCTCAGCGTGCGCAGTGGTGTAGACAGGTTGCGTCGGCACGCTTGGCGTCTCTTGCGATTCATAACCAGCGGTTTCAGTCCTCTCGTTCTCAACACTCACCCGGCACTGAATCTCCAACAGCCTCCGAATGGCTCGCAGCTCGTCCAGAATCTGGTTCAGCAATATCGGTACATCTGTCTCCTTCACGATTCTTGTTGACATAGTATACAGTGGTACTGACAAGAATCCGGAAAAGTTCCCAGATTTCTCCCAACTTTTACAAGTCCTTTTACCGCAAGCGTGTTTGTCCCTCTCAGGTTGCACGGAGAGTTCAGGCATTTCTTCAGATGAACCTATGATTCGTCGCGACGCTACGGATTAGTATTCAGGATTAATCTCGATATCGATAAAACCGCGTTATGAAGTTGAATAATCGTAGCTTATGTTCGTTACAAACGATGAGGAGTCTCGGGGGCTTTCGCTTCGCATCAGTGTCTATAATTTCGTAGTAAGCGCACTGTTTCGCCGTGTCTGCCAGAAGAGAAAGTACCCAATTGGGTAGTCACTACAGATAGATCGAGTTCAGCAAATCGCGTACTTTCGCGCGCGACCAGACGAAAGGACGCTAGATGTCTGGTAAACCTATCTCCCCCAAATCTATGTCTTCTAAAAGTTTTTTGAGCGTGTAGTCTACTTTCGTGAACAATACATCTGCCATCGGTATGTTCTAAAGGTAACTTTACCTGTTACACAACCAAAACTGTCTCGCCTGATACTTTACCTTATAGTTAGCGGCTTGGGTCATCTCAAAATCCGTCTACTGAGGGATCCTTGAGATGATCTGTATAGTTCAGGAGGCTGACATAAAGGCGTTCGGTCGTGCGTTCCACGATGGAGACGCCTGTGTTATCTAAGCGAATGCGCCGATAGGTTTGCACGTCGCCCGCCAACGCCTCGCAGAGGAGAATGCGCAGGCTGCCGCCGTGCCCCACCACAACGACTTCGCCTTGCGGGTGTGTTTCAATCAGGTGTCGTCCGAACTGTTGCACACGCGCCCAGAAATCAGGCATTGGTTCAGCTTCGGGCGGCGTGCCCATCATCGGGTCGTACAGGTAGGTGAAGTGATGGTCAGGGAACCGCTGTTGCACTTCCTCGCTGGTTAGTCCCTCCCACAGTCCCCAGTGGCGTTCGCGTAGGGCGGGTTCGGCATGCAGTGGGGCGTTTAGCGCGTGGGCGATTGCCTGCGCTGTGTGGAACGCACGTTGCAGGTCGCTGCTGTAAATGGCGATGGGTTGCTCCACTCGTTCGGCGAGCCAGCGCGCCGCCTGCTCCGCTTGACGACGCCCTGTCTCATCTAAAGGTGTGTCGGAATGACCTTGAATACGCCCCACCTGATTCCACGGCGTCTGCCCGTGCCGAACGAGATAGACCTTCAACATTGAGGAAAAGTGTACCTGACGGCAGGAATCCTTGTGGATGTGCGGTATTCTATCATGCACTCCACAAAGTGGGGTATAATACTGCGACGGTAGATACGCCGCTCGTGCAACAAGCAGCATTTATCGGTAGTTATCTTATTAGGAGGTAGGCACGAGATATGGGCGACCCTAAGCAACTGATTGAACAAGCGTTCGCGCTCAAAAATGAAGGGCGCTATGAAGAGGCGGAGCAACTGCTCAAACAGGCGCTCCAGCGTAATCCGCACTCGGCAGAAGCGCATCACCTGCTGGGACTGGTGTATTGCTTCACGGGCTTATTTGACGAGTCATTACAGGAACTGGAGACTTCCGTGCGTTTGAACCCCGAAGCGATACAGCCCCGCTTAGACCTCGCGCTCACCTATTCGATGCTGGGCTATGAACCCGAAGCGCGACGCGAGCTGGAAGAGGTTCTCAAACGCGACCCTGCGAACGAAATGGCACAACGCCAGATTGTGTACTTTAAGTAAGGAGAGAACGCCCCTGAGGTCCTCAGGGGCGTTTGGCGATAGGGTACAGCGTATTTTCCTTTTTACACTCCGACGAGTTCGCGCTCTTCGGTGGGGGCTGCGCTGTCGAGGGCATGGTTGAGCGAGCTGCCAAAGAGCTTATAGAGTACGTTCAACGCGGCTTGTTCGACCTGTTCCGTGGTAATCCCCAGCTGCTCAGCAATCGCTTCGGACTCCTGTCCTTGCGCAAAGAGATGCAGAATGTTCCGCTCACGCTCGGTCAGTTTGTAATCCATCGGCATAGACCTCCTTTGGTGCTGAGAGGATTATACCTGCTGAGAGATGCGTCGTGTCAAGTCGAATCGCGCGTCTCTCGAAAACTGGTATAAGTGCGGGAACCGTTGCGAGAGCCGTTGCGGGGCAGCGGGGTCACGACGGTCTCGTAGCCGTTGCCGGCGCGTCGGACGTAGCCGCGCGATTCCAGCTCCTGTAGGTAATTGTAGAGCGTCTGGCGCGAGCAGCCGAGCCGCTCGGCGAGTTTGGTACGCGAGAGCGCGGGGTTCTCGTACAGAATCCACAGCAGCTGCTCCAGTGTTGCCTCCTTGTGCGAACCGTTGCCGTTGCGCTCTTCCATGCGGGCGACGGCGTAGGCAGGCACAGGTTCTGGCTCTGTCAGTTCTGGCTCGGCGGGCGTGCTCGATGCGGACTGTGGCGCAGGCTCGGGTTGCTGCTGCACCTGCAGCTTCAGCGCGTAGTTGCGATCCTCGCCGATAATCTCAATCAGCGCGAACATAATAATTGGTAGCGTCACCGACAGTAGGAACGGACGCAGGAACACCACCATCTGGTCGAACGCGCTTTTCGTCTCCAGCGGCTGTTGGTGCACAATCCCGTACAGATAGTTCGCATACGCGCTGATGAAGGTGACCAGTATCAGCACGCTCCAAAGGGGCAGCGTAGGGCGTCCCTGTCGCTTGCGTAGCTGGATACCATACGCCAAGCCCAAAATGCCTAAGTCGATCCCTAATGCCTGCACATAGCCCCAGAAGAGGTTGCCCTCTTCCAAAGTGCTAAAAGTATACGCCACGTGATGCACGCTGCCCGCCAGCACAAAGAGCGTGACGACCACCAGCAGCGCAGTGGAGAGCGGCATATCTTTCAGTTGATAACGCATGTGTGAACCTCCCTGTTGCTTCCACGCCCCAGCCTACGGGGCATTTCGGTAGAAGCCTTAAGTTTCCTGCCCCTTGTCAAGATTCCTGCCGTTTTCGGGGGCGGGTTGGGGCGTTCCGGGCGATGGGGACGCATCCGACGGTTCGGCAGGTTCAAAGGTGTAGTAGTAAATCTTGCGCCCGTCGGGTTTAGTCTCGACGCGTTTGTGCAAGCGGTGTTTCATCGCCTTGCCTCCGCCGCCTGCCAAGCCAGCGCCGCGCCGCCCAAAATGCCCGCGTCCTCCAACCGCTCCGCAGGCAGAATCTGGCAGTCCTGCAGTAGGGTTGGAATGGTGTAGTCGCGGACGGTTTTGTGGATGGCGTCGAACAGGGGTGCGCCCGCTTTGGCAATCTGCCCGCCAATCGCTACGATTTCGGGGTTGAAAATGTGGACGAAGGTGGCAATCGCCACGCCCAGATACGCACCGATTTCCTGCCAGATGGCAATCGCGGTCGGGTCGCCTCCTGCGGCGGCTTGGCTTACTAATGCGGGCGTGATTTTGGCGGGGTCGCCTTCGGTGAGGGTGTTCAGCAGGCTATTGGGATTGCGCCGCATGGCTTCACGGGCGAGTTCGATAATCGCGTCGCGTTGGGCATAGGCTTCGACGCAGCCGCGTGCGCCGCAGCCACAGCGTGGTCCTGCGAAATCGATAATCGCGTGCCCCAATTCGCCTGCGCCGCCGCCCAAGCCCACCAGCAGCACACCGCCATCCCAGTAGGCGTTCCCCTGAATCTGATGGCGGGTCAGCACCACGCCACCGCCGATGCCTGTGCCCAGGGTAATCATTACCAGCCCACGCACTTGACCGCGCCCCACGCCATAGTAATATTCGCCCAGCGCGGCTAAGTTCGCATCGTTGCCCATCACAACAGGCAGGTTCAGCCGCGCTTGCAAGGCGTCCGCCATCGGTACGTCGCGCCAGCCTTCGAAAATCCCATCGCGCACCTCGCCCAAGTTGGGCGCCCAGCGCACCACGCCCCGCGCCGAGTCGATGTGCCCTGGCACCGCCATCCCAATCATCACCGGCTTCGCTCCCGACGCGGCGATGGCTTCCTGCACGGTGAGGATAATCTGCTCTAAGGTGATTCCGAAGCCTTCCTGCCCACGCGAGGGGTGCTGCGCTGGAGGGGCAAGTAGCTCCCCTGAGCGGTTGACCGCCGCCGCACGCACGTTCGTGCCGCCCAAATCCACGCCAATCACGCACTCCGCCATCGGATGGAGTATACCTACTGCATGTATTCGTCTCCTCGCAGGACGCGCTCCTGTAGATCAAGGCGTATATGTCTGCTGGGTGAACGGCTTTCTGCAAGGGATGCGTGGCACGGACAAGAGTGTCCGTGCCACGCTGTAGATTATGCGTCGTAATACAGCGCGAACTCGTAGGGGTGCGGACGCAGGAGAATCGCGTCCACCTCTTTCACGCGCTTGTAGTCTAAGTAGGTTTCCAGCAGGTCGGGGGTGAACACGCCGCCGCGCATCAAGAACTCGTGGTCCTGTTCAAGGGCGTTCAGCGCGTCCGCGAGCGTCGGGGGCGTGGTCGGAATGCCCTTGCGCTCGTCAGGCGGCAGCTCGTAGAGGTCTTTGTCAATCGGGTCGGGCGGCATGATGCGATTCTGAATCCCATCGATGCCCGCCATTACCATTGCTGCGAATGCCAAGTAGGGATTAGCCGTCGGGTCAGGCGCGCGGAACTCGATGCGACGCGCTTTTGGACTGCTGGAGTAGGTCGGAATTCGGATGCACGCGCTGCGATTGCGCTGGCTGTATACAAGATTAATCGGCGCCTCGTAGCCGGGTACCAAACGGCGATAGGAGTTAGTGGTGGGCGCAGCGAACGCCAGAATCGCGGGCGCGTGCTTCAGGATGCCGCCAATATAATATAGCGCGGTCTCTGAAAGCATTGCGTAGCCCCGCTCATCGTAGAACAGGTTCTCGCCGCTCTTCCAGAGGCTCTGGTGCGTGTGCATGCCCGAACCGTTGTCCTGAAACACAGGCTTGGGCATGAACGTCGCTGTGTAGCCATTCCGCGCTGCAACGTTCCGAATTACATACTTATACAGCTGCACCTTGTCGGCGATGCGCACGAGCGTATCGAACTTGATGTCGATCTCCGCCTGCCCTGCCGCGCCGACCTCGTGGTGCTGCACTTCCACGTCGATGCCGACCTGCTGCAGGGTGAGCATCATCTCGGTGCGCAAGTCTTGCAGGGTATCGGCAGGTGGGCAGGGGAAGTAGCCGCCCTTTAGGCGCATCTTGTGCCCCAGGTTCGGGGTCTCCTCGCGCCCGGTGTTCCACTCCGCCTCGTCCGAGTCGATATAGTAATAGCCAAAGTGCGCGCCCTGCGCATACCGCACATCGTTGAACACATAGAATTCCACTTCGGGTCCGAAGTAGGCGGTGTCGGCGATGCCCGATGAGCGTAGGTAGGTCTCCGCCTTCTGTGCCACATAACGCGGGTCGCGCGTGTACCGCTCGCGCGTGAGCGGGTCAACTACATTACAGATGATGCTGACGGTAGGCACTTCGGGGAACGGATCCATAAACACAGTTTCGGGGTCGGGTAGCAGCAGCATGTCGGAGACGTTGATGGACTGGAAGCCGCGGATGGAGGAGCCGTCGAAACCGATGCCCTCCTCGAACATCTCTTCGGTGAACGCCTCGATGGGCATCGAGAAGTGATGCCACATGCCGAACAGATCGGTAAATTTAACGTCGACCACACGCGCGTTATGCTCGCGCGCGAACTGTATCGCTTCGCGTGGACTCATAGTAAGCCTCCTGTGATAGATTTTGAGTTTCTGGCGGGTTGCCAGTAGGTGCGCTCGCGGTTGAGCGCGTTCTGAGGCGGCGTCGTTGCCGACAGGTGCGGGCAACCGAGCGACGCGATAGGAGGTCTGCATGCACCGTTGCGCTGCAGTGAGGCGCGTCCGCGCGGTTCGATGAATATTATACTCGATAGGAGCGGAAAATGCAAGGGGCAGTTTACTGGGTTATCTTTTTACGCAATCGCTCCGCTGCCCGTTCGGCTTGGGTTACCATGCGCTGGAAGGTGGACACCTAATGATATTGCCCTGCGAATCAAACCTTTCGTGCTGCGTGCGCTTGGGCAATCAGCGTGCGGGGGGGGATGAACTCTACATCTTCCTCCAGCACCTTCAGCGTCTCCACCGTGGCGTTGGGAGCATACTCCAGCAGTTTGCCGATAATCGCTTCTGTGGAACTTTCGGGCGTGGACGCGCCGCTAGTGATGCCTATCACACGGGCTTGCTTTGTCCATTCGGGGGATACCTCCTCTGGCTCCAGCAGCAAGTAGGCAGGCACGCCTTGCGACTCCGCAACCTCGCGCAGGCGGTTCGAGTTGCTGCTGGTGGTGCTGCCCACCACCAGCACTATGTCGCTCTGTTTAGCGAGGGCTTTCACGGCGGTCTGGCGGTTCGTGGTGGCGTAGCAGATGTCCTCTTTTTTAGGCAGCTCCAGGTGCGGGAATCGGCGACGCAGCACAGTTAGGATCTGGTTCACTTCGTCCACGCTGAGGGTGGTCTGCGTGGCGACAGCGAGTGGGACGCCTGTGGGGGGCTGCACCGTTTCGGCTTCTTCGATGTTGTCAATCAGCGTAATCTGTTCGGGTGCGTGTCCCGTGCTGCCCTGCGCCTCTACATGCCCTCGATGCCCGATATACAGAATGTGATACCCCTGTCGGGCGAATCGCGTAATTTCGCGGTGCACTTTACTTACCAGCGGGCAGGTAGCGTCCACTACGTTCAGGTTTCGTGCCTTCGCCTGCTCGCGCACAGCGGGCGAGACCCCGTGCGCGCTGAACACCACATTCGAGCCTTCAGGCACGTCATCGAGGTCTTCCACGAAAATCACGCCGCGCCGTTCGAACGAGCGTACTACATGCTCGTTATGTACAATCGCGTGGCGCACATAGAGGGGTGCACCAAACGCTTCCAGCGCGAGGTCGACGACCTCAATCGCGTACGCCACGCCCGCACAGAAGCCACGCGGCGCCGCCAGCAAGATTTTTTCCATCGCCTAAAGTGTACCCGACCACGATTTTCGTAAAACTGACAGGCGCATCAGAGCGAAAATAGTGTATAATAGGTACGCTGGAAAGGAGCCAATTATGCGAACGATAGTGATGCTGGGGCTGAGCCTCGGTTTGGGGATAACAAGCGGCTGGGCGCAATTGCAGCCGAACGCGCCGTGGCCCGCACTGGGTAGAGACTATCAGAACACGCGCCGCACGACTCAAGGCGCGCCCACAAACGGCAGTATTCGCTGGAACTATAACGCAAATAGTCGCTCGCTCTCCTCACCGGTGATTTCAGCGGACGGCACGATTTACTTTGGCGCGACGAACGGCGTGCATGCCGTGCGCCCGAACGGACAGCAACGTTGGCGCTGGTTCGCAGGCTATTCGGCGGCGACCAGCACGCCCGCCATCGGCGCAGACGGCACAGTCTATGCCTTAGTGAACCCCAACGATGCTATCCTCGTTGCGCTGAACCCTACCAACGGAACTCTTCTTTGGAGTCTGTATTTAGGTGGAACGAATGTCATCTCCTCACCCGCCATCGGTCCCGATGGACGCATCTATGTGACCAACGGTGAGATTCCAGGCGGCTATCTGTATTGTGTGAACCCTGACGGCACGCTGGCATGGCGGCTCTATCTGGATACGGAGGCGAATAGCACGCCCTGCTTTGACGCCAATGGAAATATCTACGTCGGCTCGGCGCGACACCTGAACGCGATTAACCCCAACGGAACCTTCCGCTGGCGCGTGCCCGTGTTTTACCCCGTGCAAGGCTCGATTGGGCGGTGGGATACGCGCCTGTTCTTCGGCTCGTGGGACGGCGTGTTCCGCAGCGCGAACCTGTCGGGTGTTGTTCAGTGGACAGCTGCAATGAATGCAACAGTGGAGGCAGGCGTTGCGCTAACGAATGACCGCGTTTACTTAACCCACACGGGCGGCGAACTACGGGCGCATTCACACACCGGCTCACTGCTGTGGCGTCATTCAGGCACTTACCGCGGAAGCACACCTGCTGTCGGCGCGGACGGTGTAGTCTACGCTGTAGGTAGCAGCGGCAGCACGCTTAATGCTCTGGCTCCGTCTAATGGACTGGTACGCTGGACAGCCTCAATTGGCACATCGAACTGGTATGCTTCGCCTGCAATTGGCGCAGATGGCACAGTCTATGTGGTCAACGGCGATGGACGCCTGACTGCCTTCGGACCGCTGAGCGGTTTCCTATGGGCAGGTGGCGATGTGGATGGCTGGGAAGGCGACTACGAGGGACGCAGCGCGGTGGTGCAGTTTTATCAAGACGACGAACTGAAATACGAAATAGTCGCCTCCGTGAACCACGATGGCGTCGTGGAGCTGAGCGAGACGCCCGTCGGCGTGCATGATGTGAAAATCCGCATCCACAACTCGCTCTTTGGGCGTGTCTCGAACGTGCGACTGGAAGCCAATCAAGCCGCGCAGGTTCAGGTGCGCCTGCCTAATGGCGATGTGGACGGCAATAACATGGTCGACGACGCCGACCTGCTCTATATCTTGCTCAGCTTTGGCAGCCTTGCGCCAGAGTATGACCTGAATGGCGATAACATCATTGACGATTCCGACCTGCTGATTGTGCTGTTCAATTTCGGCATGATTGGCGAGTGATCGAAACAGGCTACAGTAGAGCGAGGGTGGGAACTTCGTCCGTAGGTTCGCGTACAGCGAGGTGCGCACTCGTAGGGTGCAGCTCCCACCCAATTTTTCACTTTCTCAACCTTCGCTGCACATATAATATGGGAAGAGGATGGTTCGAGGCGCACTGCGCAGGCAAAACTGAGTACGGGTTTCACAGCGTGGATGGAAGAATCTATCCATAGTGAGCCTGATAACGAGCGACCCGATGTTCTGGCGGCGAGCGGAGACCGAAGCACGGCGCATCACGCCCGAAGAGTCCGAATGGTTCCTACGTGTGCTTTGCAGCGGGTTCGGGCTGGATATCAGTTCGGCACGGCGATTTTTCTACGACGACCCGTATTTTGAGGTGAACCAGCGGTGGGGGCTGTGGTTGCATGAGGATGCCCAACCGACGCTGGTCTCAATCCTTACTGCTATTCCCCTCACCATACGAATCGGGGCGCGCTATGTGGATTGTTTCGGGATTGCGGGTGTGGCGACCTTGCCCGACTATCGGCGGCGGGGCTTCGCGGCGGAGCTGCTCAAGCGCGTCCTGCGTCGCCTGTACGCGGAACGCGCACCTCTGGCAATTCTACAAGCCTTCAATCACGAGTTCTATCGCAAGCTGGGCTGGGAGACGGTGGGCACAGCGGCGCAGGCGCGGTTCAGCCCCAAACAGCTCCCTCGCTACCCCGCGCCTCCACTCCGACGCGCCCAACCTCACGAGTACGAAGCTGTGATGAACCTGCACGCACACTACGGTGTCCAACGCACAGGCAGCCTACTGCGCGACGAGCGACGCTGGGATTACCTGTTCTGGAACTTGCCAAACCTATGGCTCTATGAGCATGTAGGACAGATCGAAGGCTACCTGATTTACGATTTTCTCGATTCGGGCTGGACACTGCGCGTGCGCGAGATGCTCTGGAGCAGCGAGCGCGCTCGTCGCGCAATCCTGAGCTGGCTGGCGTCGAACGGGGAGTCGGTACAGCAGGTAGAGGTACAGTTACCCCTAAGCGATCTTGCAGGACTAGAGATTCTGGGTTGGAACGCGCCGCCCACCGAGCCAACCGAGCCGTTCTACACCGTGCAGGTGTTGCCGAACTTTATGGCGCGTCCCGTGCACGCGCCCACGCTATTGCAGACGCTGTGGCAAGGTACGCCCGTGCCCGACGGATTTACCCCGTTCAACCTGCGCGTGCGCGACCGCGTGATTACTGCCCGCGAGGATGTGATAGGCGTATGCGCCGCTGGCGACGCCGTACAGGCAGGTGAGCCGTTGCCCGACGCACCACGAATCACGCTTGCACCCACTACACTGGCGTTGCTGGTGTTTGGCACACTGAGTGCGCCCGAACTGCACGCCCGACGGCTCCTGCACGCATCCGAAAACCTGCTGCCCACCCTCGACGCACTATTTCCTGAACGCCAGCCGTGCCTGACACCGATAGACTACTTTTAACTCATCCCCATAGTCCCGTCCACATCGCCCATCATGCGGGGCGGGAGCGCGCCATCCGCAGGAGGTTGGTACAAATTCACGGGCGTTCCAAACGGTGGTGTCGCGAATGGTAAGTGCGTGCTGCCTCGCGCCAGGATATGCTTGTAGTTCGCGCTGTCGCCCTCATAGGGCGCGCCGTGGTTCCACGGTACCCAAGACCGCGCGTTGCAATAATGGCACACGAACGCTCTGCGCCAGCGGTCTACCGTGCGATTCGGATAGGAACGGTGCAGGAGATGCCCTTCGAAAAACAGCACATCGCCCGCCTCCATCAGCACGGGGATCGGCGGCGGGTACTTGCGCACGACTTGAGTTAATGTGTTGACCTCATCGTCCAGGTGGCTCGCGTTCTCGATTTCGTGCAGGTCGTCGAAAGCGTTCGCAGCGTGCACATGTCCGTGGGCGTTGTTCACAGGCGGGTAGATGGGTTCGCAGTGCGAGCCAGGAACCACCCACAGACAGCCGTTCTCCTCGACGGCAGGTTCTAAGGCAAGCCAGGCACCTATGAGCGTGTCGGGGTAAGTGGTAATGTAGTACGAATCCTGATGCCAGCCCTGCCCGCCTGTGCCCGGCGGGTTGTGGAACAGCATCGTCTGCAACGCCAGCACATCAGGTCCGATAATCGCCTCCAGCACATCAAGAATGCGCGGATGCAGCAAGCCCCACTCAGCAACGGGGTCGATCCAGTGCAACTGGTGTGCGCGTGTACCCTTCGCTACCTGCGCCAGCGACGCCTTCTCGGATTGGATGGGCACTGTATCCGCCTCCCAACGCTGTATCGCCCACTCGCGCAGGCGGTTCACATCGCCTTCAGGTACAAGCCCCGCGATCTTCAGA
Source organism: uncultured Fimbriimonadales bacterium (assembly GCA_964451985.1). Classification (GTDB taxonomy): domain Bacteria; phylum Armatimonadota; class Fimbriimonadia; order Fimbriimonadales; family GBS-DC; genus GBS-DC. Next base: position 20,171 of record CAYVKB010000038.1, read on the forward strand.
TACCCCTCGCGCCGATACTGCACATACTCGTCGACTTTGACCTTGTAGCGGTCGGGACGCTCCACTGCTAGGGGAAGATAGGACATAGCGAAATTAGATTCCCTCGCCGTGAGTGAATTCCTGTATTTGCACACAAACCGCCAAGAGAAATGCATACCCACCCAGTCGCGTGTGTATTCAGCAGGAATCGTCGGGCGCATAACGAATCTTGCACTCGCCATGCTACGCACCATCTTCGGCTTCGAGATGCCGACGCGCCTACTGTTTGGACAGGGCGCTGTGGAGAATCTGGGTTTTGAGTGCAGTTTGAACGGTTGGGCGAGCGCGTTAATCGTCACGGACGAGGGCGTCCATCGCGCGGGGCTGACGCAGTCTGTGGAGGCGCAGCTGCAAGCGCAGGGCGTGCGCTACGAAGTGTATCCAGGCGTCGTACCGAACCCCACGATTGAGAGCATCGAGGCGGCGGTTCCCCAAGCACAGGACAAGGACGCCCTAATCGCCGTTGGGGGCGGTAGCGTGATGGACAGCGCGAAGCTGATTAACGCGCTCCGTACGCACGGCGGGCGCGTGCGCGACTACGAAGGCACGGACACCGTGCCCGCGCCGTGTAAGCCGTTGATTGCCATCCCCACCACTGCAGGCACGGGCAGCGAGGTGACCTACATCGCGATGTTTACGGATGTGGATAAGCGTCAGAAAATGCCTGTGCTGAGTCGCCACCTCGCGCCCCACTTGGCGATTGTGGACCCCGAAATGACGCGCAACCTACCCCCCGCTGCTACTGCCCAAACAGGCTTGGATGCGCTCACCCATGCCATCGAGGCAGTTGTGGATGTCCAGGCAAACCCGTACTCCGATATGCTGGCGTTCGAGGCGATACGGCTAATTACCCGCTACCTGCCTCGCGCAGTAAACAACGGCGCAGAGGATATCGAGGCACGCGGCGCGATGGCGTTCGCCGCTACCATTGCAGGCGCGGCGTTCAACAACAGCATGGTCGGTCTCGCGCATGCGATGGCGCACGCGATTGGCGGTCTGTATAACCTGCCGCACGGCTTGTGCTGCGCGCTCGCGCTGCCCGTGGCGATGCACTTCAACTTGGAGAGCCAGCGCGCCCGCTTCGAGCAAATCGCACAAGTGATGGGCTACGCCCACATAGATACCGAAGTCGTACCGCTGCCCCATGCCATGATTCAGGGCGGCGTATGGGATAAAACCTTCACCGCTGAAGATGCCGTCCTGCGCGTGCGCCAGCTGATGAGCGAGGTGGCAATTCCTGCGCACCTGCTCGATATCGGCATAGAGGTCTCCGAAAGCGACCTGGAAACGCTGACCGACCTGACGCTTGCGGACGGCTCGATACTGTTCAACCCTATCCAACCGACGCGCGAGCAGGTGAAAGCGCTGCTGCGCCATATCGCAACCTACGCGGAGTAAATCGATGCTGAGGAAGGAGCTGTTCGGGATTCCCATAGGGATGTGGGTGCTGAGCGCGGGGTATGCGCTCGTGTGCACGCTGCTGCGAGCGTTTTACATCGACTATGAGGGACTGCGCCAAATCGCCGCGGCGGCGGAGGGCTTCAACCGCGAATCGACCACTTGGTGGAGCGGGCATAGTGTGTTGGGCGTGGTGTTGCTGTGGCTGCTCACGCTGCCATTGCGCTTCCTACCGCTGGTAGATGCGGCACAGATTCTCAGTGCGCTCAGCGTCTGGGCGTCGGGGCTGATACTGTTTCGGATATTGCGATTGGTAGGGCTGGGCGCGGGGCTAAGTGGCTGGCTGGTGTTCCTGTTCTATGCGTCGAATGTGGCGTGGGTCAGTGCGACGATGTTGCCTGTAGCGTCGCTATCGCTGTTGCTGACAGCGTGGTGGGGGCTAAGCGTAATCCGCTGGCTGGCGCAGCGTGAGCTGGACTCCGCCAGCGGCACAAGGCTGGGCATTCTGGGCGGCGTAGTCGCGTTGGTGAATCTGTTCTCGTTGATTCCTGTAATGGCGGCAGGGATTGTGGCGTTGCGGCGTGGGGGCGGCACTGGCTTACTCGGTGCAGCGGTGGGCGTTGCGCTGATAGGCTATCTGGCGGTCTACTTCGCTATTCTGCCCGCGCAAGTAGAAGTGAGCGGCGCCGTGCGTCCCAAACCCTCGCTTATCGAATGGCTCTGGACAGGTGAGGGAACCAGCTATATCGATGTCCCACGCTACTCCGCGACCTATTGGCAGTCGCTGGGCGAGCAGGCACAGAACTTCCTGCTCGCGCTGGGGCGACCTTTCCGCGTGCGCGATGTGTACCAATACTATCTGGGTGGAACCTTCATCACGCTTATCAAGGGCGCATTCATGCTGATGGTGGTTGCTGCCGTGATTGTGTTAATCACCATTCGCATTTCGGGTGAGCGCGTGGTGACCGACCGACTGGTGGATACGGTGCGCGGCGTGGGTGGGTTCGCACTGCTCATTTCGCTGATTGTGATATTCGCATGGCAAGGCGACCGTCAAGCGATATATCTGTGGACACTGTTCTGGGGGCTGGTAGGCTTGGGCGGCTGGCTGGGCAGCTACTACGAAGAGGACGCACGGCGTATTGGCTTCGTCGCGCCACCGCTTGTGATGATCATGCTCGTGTTCGGGCTGATGAAAGCGGCCGACCTGCGCTCGACAGAGCGCGATGGCGAGCGTCAGGAAGCAGAGGCGGTCTCGTCGGGTGTGCGTGAGGGTGACACGCTGATCGCCGTCACGCGCCTCGCCGAGTGGCTGCGTTATTACACAGCCGGCAAAGCCCAAGTAATCGACTCCAGCAGCTGGCTCCAGCCCGAAACCGACTTCCAAGCCCTGCTGCAGGGTGTGCAGAAGGGTAGCGGACGCATCATCCTATGGGACTACGCGCTCGCGCCTGAGATTTATCAGCGGGCGAATATAATCCACAACCCCCAGTGGCTGGAATCGCTGGGCAAGGCACAGCAGCAAGCCCGTGATGCAGGCGGGGCGTACCTGCGACGCTATGCCAATCTTGTTATCTACCCAACCCTTTTCCTGCAGCCGCAGGGCGAGGTGCAAACCTTCGGCGCAAAGCGTAATTAAGACTATGAGCGACGATCTCCATCTGATTGAGGCAGCAAAGCAAGGCGACGATGCAGCCTTCGATAAGCTCTGGGCGCGGCACCGCGACAAGGTGTTTCGCTCGCTGTTACGGGCGTGTGGGGGCAACCCCGAGACGACGCACGACGTCCTGCAGGACGCGCTGTTGAACGCTTTCAAAGCGTTGCAGCAGTTTCGCGGCGACGCGAACTTCGCTACGTGGCTGTATACCATCGCGCGACGGCTGTGCATCCGCGCCCGACGCGACTTAGACCGATTCTACTCGCTCGATGACCCGCTCAACAGCGAGGAAGGCAAAGCTATCCTGCGCCAGCTGATTGACCAGTACTCGGAAGACCCTGAAGCGCTGGCGATCGAGAGCGACCTGCGCGAGCGCGTGCAGCAAGCCGTCGCCGAACTGCCCGACTCGCTGCGCACTGTGCTACAACTGCGCGACCTGGAAGAGCTATCCACCGAAGAGACCGCCGAGAGGTTAGGCATCACGCAGGCGGCGGTGAAAGCACGCCTGCACCGCGCCCGCGAACTGCTGCGGCAAAAGCTGGAAGCTTACTTGCGGGAGGAGTAAGCATGACCACCTACAAATACTCCGAGAGTCAGTACACACCCAAGTACCTGGGGCTTTCGCAGGCAAAATCGCTCATCGAGACCTTCCCGTGGCTCACCCTCACTTCACAGGAACACGAGTGGCTCCAAAAAACAGTAGCCACAGACGATGCAGAGGCAGTGGTAGAATTTGTACAAGCGATACTTATCTTACATTACTCAGATTTGGCTAAACCAAAGCACCGCTACTGACACTTAGCGGAGGCATCTAATGCGAGACTACAAACAACTTCAGGCAGAAACTTTAGCGCAAACCATACGCTGGC